>NZ_CALZFS010000102.1 GCF_945649885.1 uncultured Corynebacterium sp.
TAGCCGATCATGGTGTCATCGAAGCCTCCGACCTGATTAAACAGTGTTCTGGAGGTGGCGAGTGCGGAGGAGATGATGAAGCGCCAGGATGTTTCATCAGCCAGACGGAGGTCATCGGTCTTAAACCACCCATCCTGTAGCCACTGGGGTTCCACACCATCCTGCAGGCGGGTACCCACTACAACGCTGCGTTGATCAGCAGCTACCCACCTGCTCACGGCGTGGAGAAAACCAGGGCGCGGAACAGTGTCACCATCTAGAAACACCAGTGCCTCATGGCTGGCAGCACGTGCACCCAGGTTCCTTGCAGTCGCAGCGCGGAACCCTTGATCCTCCTGGCGCACCACGGTGATGGGTAGGTGAGAGGTCATTGAAGGAGCTGTGGTGGAGCCGTCATCGGCGATGATGATCTCCAGCTCGCCCTCAAAGCCATCGGCTTCAATCCCGCGGATGACCTCGCGCAAGGAGTTAATGTCGTTGTAATAGGGGATGACCACACTGACAGATGCGGTCTGTTCTGTGAGTACCGGTGCGTTATTACCACGCAGCCACGGCCCGAAAGCATCAATCCACAGGTCCTGCCAGGCAGTAGCCGCCTCCGGCCAGCCCCAGTGATGATGATGCCTTACAGGCTCGGAAAAGCTTTTATCCTCCGCGGCTGCTGCCAGGGCTGTCGGCCAGTCAGTGACCAGGACTATCTGCTCGGGATGATCCTGCGCGACTTCACGGGCATAGTCGCTGTCACTGATCAGGACACGTCGACCGGCAGCCAACCAGCGCATCAAGGATCCAGATGCGGAGAAATGCCGGTGGGCACAGACGGGGATGGCAATCTTTGAGATCTCCTCCCAGAGTCGCTCTTCGGGCAGGTAGCCGGTGACCTCAACACCGTGAAGCTTCATGTCTTCATGGCCGGGGGAGTAGCCACTCAGGGCCCGGACGGTGAAAACATCACTCAGGCTGGCGATCTCAGCGATGTCTTCATGACCTTTACCGGGGTAGATGAATCCGAGGATCCCGATGGTGCCTGGTTCAGGCCCCTGTCCCTTGAGATCTGGCGCTGTGGGCAACGGCAGGGGAAGGGACGTGATGGGGGAGTTGAAGAAGGATGCTTCATGCCGTGAATTAGTCACAGCCAGATCAGCAGCTGCAGCCAGACGCTGATAAGCCAAGCTGCGGCGTTCAAACCTTGCCTGCCCTTCCTCTGGCTGTGGCACATCATGGAAAGACACGCTGAAAGGATGACCTGCCACCATCTCCAGTACAGCATCCACGGCAGTGTCAGGATCCGGGCCGAAGAGGTGGTCGGTGAAGGTGACATGCACCGGGCCCGGAGCTAGCTTGTCTCCCAGCTTGGCGATGGAACCACCGGTGTGATCAGCAAGCAGACGGGCATATTCTGTCACCCCATGTTCCGGCGGGCCGACAATCAGATGGGTGATGTTCATGCATATGCCCCTTCACTGTAGGTTCGCAATCCTATCAAATATTTTTAATGTCTCGTGTGGAAAATAACAGCTTCATGTGCCCACCAAACCCAGCACCCGCAGCCGTTCAGCATGTCTCTCCAAGCCTGCGATCACTACTGAAGGATGCTCACGGTAGAACTCCAGATGCGACTGCTCAATTTCCTCCATGGATGCTGAACTCCATTCTGTGCGCCCAGTCACCGATACTCCGAAAACCCGTGCCGCCTGGGCATCCACCGGTGCCTGCAGCCCTCCCAACAGCTCACGGTCCGGATCTTGAATGTCGCCAGGGAGCCCCAGGGCATCCATGACCCGGCGCGCAAGAACCATCAGTGTGCTGTTGTCGGGGTGGTTGATGGTGTGCCAGACGGGGGCGGTTTCTACATAGTCGGAAATTATCACGGTGTCGTGGATGGTTTCGCGTCCGCGTAGTTCGGAGATGCTCATCGCGGCACAGGTACGTAGTGCGGCATCGGAGGGTTCCACGCTCATGGCCTCGGGTATTCCAGAGACAGTCGCCAGGATGCGGAGATCGTGGTAGGGGGTCACCGGGGGATTAAGTGATGGATCCAGGGGTGCACGGATGATGGCGTGATAGGGCATGAGTCCGTCAAAGCGCAGCACCGGGAAGGTCACCACCTGGGCAGCTGCGGGGAGGAATGCTGCTAATTGGGTGGTGCCACAGACAAGGCCACGGTAGTCATCGCGTACTGGTTGCATCACCAGTATGTCCACGGTGTTGAGTACCAGGTGCATGAGGCAGACGTCTTCTTGTGTCCATTCGTGGATGGGTGGGATGCGGAAGGAGTTCACCATTCCGGTGGAGTCCAGCAGGATGCGTAGGGATTCTGCCTGGCAGTTGCCCACCACGGCCACGGTGGGTAGATCGTCGCGTTGGTGGGGGAGCCGCAGCCCGTAGAACTCCCCATAGTGTTCGCGCCGGGGGTTGGTGGGCCTGGCGGGCTCCCTTTCCAAACCAAACATATTCATCTTATGTAATGTATCATTACACAGGCGTTAGTCATGTCACATTCAGGTAAAGGTAGTGTCGTAGTGCTCAAAATACTATCCATTCCCGCAGGCCATCCCTACCCGCGTGCCCTTGAACCTCAACAAGGCTGGGCGGATATCACGGTGCTGCCAGACCCGATCACCAACAAGGATAACCCCAAACAGTGGTGGCCGCACCCGGCTTTTGAACCCACCTGGTGGGAGGGTCAGGCAAAAGGCGTTGATCTGGTCCATGTGCACTTCGGCTTTGAACACCTCACGATTGAGCGAACACGCCGCTTCACACAGCTTCTGCTCGAGAAGAATATTCCCCTGGTACTGACCGTC
Source organism: uncultured Corynebacterium sp. (assembly GCF_945649885.1). Lineage (GTDB taxonomy): Bacteria > Actinomycetota > Actinomycetes > Mycobacteriales > Mycobacteriaceae > Corynebacterium. Next base: position 2,808 of record NZ_CALZFS010000102.1, read on the forward strand.
CATGACCTGGACAACCCCCACCTGGAAGACCAGAGCAACTATCACCAGCAGCTACATATTCTCATCCAGGCAGCAGCACACGTGTTCACACTCTCGGAGAAGGCACAGGGGATCGTCGATAAGCACTATGGGCGCCTACCTGAGATCACCCCGCACCCGGTGATCACCGCCGGGCGTGCACGTCCCAGCACAGACCGCGCCGGGGTATTCCTCAAATCCGTACGCGCCAACGTGGTGAGAGATCCGCAGTTCTACCGCGACTTGGGCGCAGAGATCTACATCCATCAGGATGCACCGGCGCAGTTGAAGGCGATTGCTCACCACATCCACGAACCCCTCAATGATGCCCAGCTTTATGCTGCCATCACGCGCCACCCCGTGGTGGTCCTGCCCTATGACCGCGGCACCCACTCAGGCTGGCTGCGCATGTGCCGCGACCTCGGCGTGAGCGTGGCCGTACCAGACCATGGATGCTACAAGTCCCAGATGCCTGACGACGCCGGCGTGGCCACCTACCGCACAGGCGATGGTAAGGACGCCGCCCGCGTGGTCGCCCTCCTGGAAGAGCAGTACCCCATACGTCCCGCAACAGTCCCGGATGTGAACTCCCAACACCGAGATGTGTACCTCGCCCTGGCAGATGAGCAGTGAAGATTGCCGTTATCGCGCCAGGCCGTCACCCGATAGTCGAGCCCTATACCGGTGGCCTGGAAGCCTATTGCGGAATTCTGGTGGATGGTCTGCGCGCACTGGGCCACCAGGTGGATCTCTATGCCGCTGCTGGCTCAGTGGGACATGTGCAGGAGTTTGAATTCCCGGTCCCTGATTGGGAGTGCACCGCCGCTGTCCAGGCACTGCAGACCGATCACGCCTACCCACCCGGCCACTGCGACGTGGAAGATGCCGCCTTCGCACGGTTGCGCACACACCTGGAAAACAGTGATTATGACGTGGTTCATAACAACAGCTTGCATCCTGAGCTGCTGTTATCCACGACCTTGCCGCTGGTGACCACCCTGCACTGCCCACCGGTAGAGCGTATGGCTGAGGTGGCAGGGCAATCACATAGCCACTTCACTGCAGTCAGCCAGACCACCGCTGACCGTTGGGACCTGCCAGGCATCACCGTGATCCCGAATGCTGTGGACACAGACGTGTGGAGGGAAGGCCCCGGAGGTGATGCTGCCATCTGGTTTGGGCGCATCGTCCCGGAGAGAGCACCTCACCTGGCCATTGATGCCTGCCGTGAAGCCGGAATCCCGCTAACCCTGGTGGGTAGATGTGCCAACCCCACCTACTGGGCGCAAGAGATCGAACCCCGCCTGGGAGTGGGCGCCCGGTGGATCGGCACCCTCAACCATGCAGAACTCGCCGAACGTGTCCGACACTCCCAGGTGGCTGTGATCACCCCGGAATGGGAAGAGCCCTTCGGACTGGTCTGCATTGAAGCCATGGCATGCAGCACCCCGGTAGCAGCCTTCGCACGCGGTGGCATGCAGAGATCCTGCACGCCTCACCCTGCCCAACTGTTCCCCCAGGCGATGTGGACGCCCTGGCACACGCCATCCGTCATTCCACCACCGTGAACCGGAAAGCTGTTGCCCGCTACGCCCGTGACAACTATGGACTTGAACACTTCCTGGAGCGTTATCTGGCCATCTACACATATGTAGCCACTACTGCAGCATATCCAGCTGCAGTCCGACCCGAGGAGACACTGGCATGACCACCAACATGATCATCGGCATGTACGCCCACCACGCAGGAAGCGGCCACCTTCACCGCGCACGCGCCATCCAACACCACCTGGATACAGACTCAGTTGTCTTCTCCTCCGCAGAAGGCGCAGACATCACCCTGCCCTTAGACCTGGACCCAGATTCCGCCCCCGATGATCAGACAGCAGGCGGCACCCTGCACTGGGCCCCGGTGGGAGTAGAGGGACTCAGCACACGGTTAGCGATCATCGCCCAATGGATCGCACGACACCACCCCAGTGTCTTCTATGTGGACTGCTCAGTGGAAGTCGCCGCCTTTGTCCGCCTCATGGGCATCCCCGTGATCACCATCGCCATGCCTGGAGTGCGCTTTGATGACACCCACCAACTCGGCTACTCCCAGGCCAGTGCCATCATCGCCGCCTGGCCAGATTGGGTACCCATCCCACCACACCTGACAGCCCATGCTGATCGCCTCCACATGGTGGGTGGGATCTCCCGGTTTGAATCCATCGATGGTGGGGAGACTGCTGCTCAACGCGAGGGTGTGGTGATCCTACGTGGTGTGGGTGGCGATGACTTTGACAGCCAGGACTGGCCCGAAGCCACAGTCCTGGGGGGGGGAGACGTGCTTGTCAGCGACCCCACACCCCATCTACGCGCAGCATCCGTGGTGATTGCGACAGCGGGACAGAACTCCGTGGCTGATATCGCCCTGACTGGTGCACCAGCGATCATCTTCCCCCAAGAACGCCCCTTCGGGGAACAATATGCCACAGCAACCATCCTGGAGGAGGCTGAGCTTGCCGTGGTGCCACCCAGCTTCCCGTCCCCTGCGCAATGGGAAGAACTGATTGAGCTGGCTGCCCACCGGGCCGAGAACTGGCACCGCTGGCAGACCGCGGGTGCAGCCCAGCGTGCAGCGGCCGTGATCGACCAGGTGGCAGCCAATAACAAGGGATAGGGCCATGAAGTACGCAGTGCTCACCATGGCCGATCAATCACGACAAGCCCACGTGGACATGCAGCTGGCAGGCCTGAAACGTTGGGCACCCAACACCCCGCACTATCACGCCCCACTGGGCGAAGACCGCAACCTGGCGCGCGCCCGCAATCACGCAGCCACCATGGCACTTGAAGGTGGTGCCGAACTGCTCATCTTCCTTGATGCAGACTGCATCCCAGGCCCCTTCCTGATCAAAAGATACGTGGAGGAGGCACGACAATGGCCAGGCGAGATCCTCTGCGGTCCGGTGACCTACCTGGGCCCACCGGGGCCTGAGGGCTATGACCTGGACGAGCTGGAAAGACTGACCAATCCACACCCAGCCCGTCCCAACCTGCCTGCCGATGAGAGCAGACACGGCACCGAAGAAGAATGGAACCTCTTCTGGTCACTCTCCTTCGCCTTATCTGCCGCCACCTGGCTGGAAAGCGGCGGCTTTGATGAAAACTATGTGGGCTACGGGGCAGAAGACACCGACTTCGCCTACCGCCTCCACACCCAGGGCAGGAACCTGCGCTGGGTGGGCGGCGCACACGCCTACCATCAGTGGCACGCAGTCTCATCCCCACCGGTAGAACACCTCGACGACATCCTCGCCAACGCCACCCGCTTCCACACCACCTGGGACACCTGGCCCATGCAAGGATGGCTCACACAATTCCAGGAAATGGGACTGGTGGACTACCGCGCCGGGAGATGGGTGAAGAGGTAGAGAGCTTATCGACGCCTGGCATTCTTCTGCGCGCAGTTGGGCATAACGTTATTTGCATGTGCTACCTGCTGGAACTGGTGAACAGCGGTGAAGTGAGAATTTGTATACAGATCGACCTGCCTGCCTGGGGGTACAACTGGAGCCCCCTCCACAGTGTTCTGATGCGGAAACTAATGTGAACAGCAATTTGATCTGGTACTTCTAAGACTGCCAGTCATCTCTGATCCGGCGACCACCGTTTATCAGTAGATGCGTGGTTTGTGAACTTTGAAAGAAGAACAAGTGCACGCAGGTAGAATATTTTCCTTTATAAGTATAATCGCTCTTTTTGCCCTCACAGGATGTGGTGAAAGCGGAACCACCCCGGAAGAAACTGCTACCAATGAAGTTAGTGCTTCAAGTACTTCTTCTGTACAAGCGACTATGCCAGAGGTCGGAGAAGCAGTCGAGGCTCCAGGAGTAGTACTAACAGTAGACACCATCTCGGAGTCGGATCACCTCATGTTGCATGCGGATGGGGTTAAACGCGGTGTTAAGCCGGATGAACGTCTCGATGCTCCATTGGGAGGCCGGTTTGTTACCGTATCTACCACTGTGAAAAACACGGGTCTTGATTCCTGGGACTTAACGTGCAGCTTCGACCTTCAAACACATGTATTCAATGAGCAAGAACAAAAATTTGACCCTATTGATGAGCTTGATCGTCTCCTTGACAACCCTGAGTGCAATGACTCTATAAATCCGGGTTTTGAAAGTGCGATGAAGTGGTCTTTTGCTGTCCCTGAAGACATTGAAATTACCCATTTTGGCTTCGCTGACCCGGAGACAAACTATAACGATCTGACGATGATTAACATCACTGGTGCAGCGTCTGAAATGCCTATGACTTCATCACCGTCCGCTACCTCCACGGTAGCTGATGCCCCAGCCCTCATCCACCAGACAACTAGTCAGGTTCCACAGTCAGATCCGGTACCGGTGGATTGTCAGATGGGCCTTGGTCCCATCATAACCTCGTGGTCTGATGGCACTGTCGGAGGATGGTCCCAGTATTGCCAAGACGTTCACGATGAAGTGCTTGCTGGTGAAATTGCAGCTAACACCCCAGTCTGTGACGGCGTTGTTTGCACTTACCCCAGTGGGGCAACCATGCCGGACCCTAGCACACCTCAGATCCCTTCTGATACCAGCGGAGCAGTGTGCGACGAAATTCAGTGCGTCTACCCGAACGGATATATTGCGCGGATTGGTGATCAGAATGTTCCGAATTATCTCAAGCCAGGGAACTCTCCGTGGGTTCAGGGACAAATTGATTGGCAGAATTGCCTAGACAGTGGGAAAACCACTGAGCAGTGTCGCGAAGAGCTGAACTAAGTAAATTCACAATCAGGTGGGGTCTGAGCCTGCTAAGGCGTGACCCTCGATTGAGTTACCGGAGGAATGTGGCTGCTGGGACATGTTGCATCAGAAAGCTGAATTCAAAATTTTAGGGCGATATTTAGCAAGGTCACCATCGCCGAGGTCATCCAGCTCTGAATGCCGTACATTACTGAGCCATGCATACAGGTAGGAAAGCACAGGTATTTGCAGACAACTACGCTCGTAAAGCATGGAACTCCACCCAAACCTCGAACCCTACGAATTCCTCATCGGCACCTGGACAGGCCCCGGACGCGGTTACTACCCAACCATCGAAGGCTTCTCCTTCCAAGAAACCCTGACCTTCACCACCATCCCCGGCAAACCCTTCTTCCGCTACGAACAGAAGACCATGGGCCCCAAGGGACCAATGCACACAGAACTCGGCTTCCTCCGACCAGTCGGCCACGGAAAACTCGAATTCATCCTCGCCCAACCAACCGGACAAACAGAACTCCTCGAAGGCACCGTCCGCGAAGACGAATACTTCCTTCACTTCGAATTCAACAACTCAACCCTCACCAACTCCGGGAGTGCCAAACTGGTAGAACAAACCGCCCGCACCTACACCTTCAACGGTGATCGCGCCGCGTTGACCACACGTTTTGATATGGCAGCTGTGGGGGAGCCCCTTCAGCAGCACCTGGAAAGTGAACTCACCAAAGAGGGATAGTCAAACTTTCTCATTACTGCACCACCAACCTTTATTTTGGGTGGTGTTGTTGGTATGTGAATTTCAGCTTCCGTTCAGCGGCCAGCACCCCGATGCAAGCCCCGGAGAAAAGGCATCTCGTCCTGGGCTCCGAATCAACCTGATACCCGGCGGCACTGGGGTTGATCTCCGAACTGGTGACGCTGCTGACAGCTGTCACCGGTTAAAAGCGACAGGGCATGAAAAAAACCGGCTGAGCATCTTGTGAAAGATGTTCAGCCGGGAAGAACAGGGGGAGAAGCCGGTTACTCGACTGATACCGCCAGGTTGGCCAGGGAGCCCTCGAGTTCCTTTTCATCCAGCAGTGGTGGGTTGAACTTCTGCTGCACCTCATCGCTGACCTGTGACCAGTCGTAGGTCAAACTGACCTCTGTGGTGGAATCATCCACGGAATTGAGCTCCCAGACCCACTGCCAGCCCTGGGGATTCTGCCCTGCGGGGGCGGTGGCCCATGCCAGCAGCTTGTGCTCGTTATAGCCGACTACATGGTTGTCAGTCTTGTAGGCACCGTTGGGCCCCTCCATGTTCATGGTGAAGACCTGTCCAGTGGCCTGAATACGGTCAGACTTCTCATCGGAACGCACACGTCCTGAGGAGTCAAATTCCTTGTGCAGCTCTGGATTTGAGATCACATCCCAGATCTGGGCCACTGGGGAGTTGACGGTTCGGGAAACTGTGTACTTCTTTGTCTCGGTCATGGGCCCACCCTAGGTATCAGTCCCGTGGTCCGCAATGACACCTGGCCGAAAGCTGTGGGAGGTACTGCCATTGTCAGAGGTCAGCGGGATCTGTGATCTGCTGCATGCTCGCGAATTCTGTTCTGTAGCGCACTGATGAGTAAGGCGTGGTGTTGATTGCAGGACTCAATCTGGCGGGTGAGATCTGCTAGACCCGCCCGGATATGAGCAGGGGAGTCGGTTGTCTGGGTGCGCCCTTCAGCCTCGAGTGCTGTATCCCGGACCTGTTCCAGTTGTAACCCCAACTCTGCGGCAGAACGCAGGATATCGGTGTTGTCACCGGTGGAGGTGAGAAACTCCGACCAGGTTCCCAAGACTGCGGCGAGGTGGTTCTGCTCTTTGAGCACCCTATGACGAAGCTTTTCCAATTCCTGGTGGAATCCGTGTTTATCAACTGCAGCGGGGATGGTGAATGTTCGAGGTGTGATCTCATTACGGCTGAGATTGCTGTATTTTTCATCCGCCAGTTGGTGCAGCAGGGAGGTCAATGCCATGTGGGTGACCGGGGCCCACCTCGCTTCGAGCTGGCGTTGGTGGAAGCGGTTGATGAAGACTGTGGTCAGCAGGAAAGAGACCAGGCCGGCAGCAAGACCGGAGAGAATCACCATCTCCTGCCAGATCGTGGTGGAGATATCCAGCCACAAGATGATGCCGATGAGCACCAGTGCCCCAATCACGGTGACAAGATGCACGGTGGAGTGAAAGATCCGGGTTGTGGTCTGGAGGGCTATTGGTGACTCTTTTCTCATCCAGGGCATAGAAGCTTATGACTGTTGAACTGCTTTTATCTCCGATCATAGTGGAGTGGAACATCTCGGGTGCTGGGTAGACAACACCCACCAGCACCCCAGATAGCTTCCAGTGACCTACTTCTTCTTACCTCGGTATATCAGTGCCTGAATGCCGAAGATCATCACGGCAATAACCATGAAGAAGGAGGCCACGACACCTGCGGCTCCGATATTCACCATTCCTGCAATCCCCAGGACATTACTCACGGCGAAAACAATGCCGGTGGCGATACCCCACTTCTTAAAACGGCTAGCAGCCTTGTTGCCTCTCTCAGGAACCTGGGGAGTGTGCACCTGTACTGCCTGCGGCACCTGGGCAGAGGGCTGCCAGGTGTTCATCGGATTGGGGAATGCCTGCAGTTGATGTTCCATGGCACGGTTCATCAGCTCTTGCGGTGTCGGGTCTGGCTCAACAGAAGGCGCAGTAATCTCATCTATCTGCGGCTTGTTTTCCAGAATGATGCTGGGCTCAGGAACAACAGTCATACCGTTCACGGACATCACAGGCTCTGGAACTGTCGGAACCTTTGACACAGCAGGCACTGTTACCGGCACTGCGGGAGTTTCCGATCTCGTTGGCAGCGCCGCCACCACAACCTGCTCTTCAACCAGGATCTCTTCACCATTCATGCCTGTCAGCCGTTCCGCAGCCCAGGCACTGAAATCTTCCTGCCGCATCAGCGGCTTGTCATAACGTAAAGCCAACGCCATCTTTCCGTCATCTG
>NZ_CALZFS010000103.1 GCF_945649885.1 uncultured Corynebacterium sp.
TACGGGGTACAAAATTAGAAGCACCGGTTCTCTTCATTGAGAATCGGTGCTTTTTTCATGTTGAAATGAGGGGGTAGTAAAATTTCGCCCCTGTGGTTGAAGAATGAAAAGTCTAGTCGGAGAAGCTTGCCAGGTGTGTGATCCTCGGCGTGATGGTGACTTTACTTTTTCCTTCTTCTGATCGCTTGATGAGCAATTTCGCAGCGGCTACCTGTCCGGCCGATGGTCGGGCAGTGGAGACTCGAACCGGAGATTTCTTATTTTCGTCAACCTTCATGGGTAATCCTTTCTAATGCTAGGTTACTGGATTGGTGATGCTGAGCAATGCTGCGTCAATTAATTCTTGCTCGGGCTCTTCTAGATCTGGGTGATTATCTAGAGAATCGAGGAGTGTGACTCCCAGCATGACTTTCGACTCTTCGGGAGAATGGCATAGTTCGCATGCCCACCGCAGATCTGCGTGCCACTCTTTGAGTACTTCCAGTCTCTTGGAGTTTATGACTGTGTGATTGACTCCAAGCCAGGCAATGCAAGCAGCAGCGAGCGGACCACCTACTCGGACGCTGAGGTCAATTAGTGCGAATCTGGTTTTTTCAGCGGTGAGGAAAAGTGCGATGATCATTATTATTAGATAAACGGTAATGAACAGGGAATAGAGCTGTAATGCTGTGGGAAACTTCCCGGTAATAATATTTTTTGATGATCTTGCTTCGTTAGCCACGAACGTCACATTAACTTGCCGGCTTCATATCTGCTTTCCTTGTTGTTGAGAATCTTTCGTATTGGTAGGGATGCGAGTTCCGGAGATTGAATTTGCGCACTGGGTAATTGAAATGCCTGGGTCGTGTCTGGGGTAGACGTTCCGCGCGGTGGTTAGGGGCTTCGGGGATCTGTGAATTTGGGGGTGGACTGATCCCTATTCAGCAGATACCTGTTTATTTTTATTCTAGTGTCCTGCGCCGTTAGTTCGTTGTAATAGTCGGCCCAGTGATTCCAGAATCTCCTCGGCGGTCTTGGTCCAGATAAAGGGCTTCGGATTCTCATTCCACGCCTTGACCCACTCACGGAGGTCTTTTTCCAGGGCCTGGACGCTGCGGTGGTCACTGCGTTGCAGTAGATCGCGGGTGACTTCCGCGAACAGGCGCTCCACCTGGTTGATCCAGGAGGAGTACGTCGGAGTGAAATGCATGTGGAATCGGGGACGTCTGGCAAGCCAGGTAGTGATGGTGGGGTGCTTGTGGGTGCCGTAGTTGTCGCAGATGACATGGACATCCAGGTGCTCGGGCACGGTGTGATCGATCTTGGTCAAAAACTTCTTGAACTCGGTGGCCCGGTGCCGCCGGTGGGTGGAGGCGATCACCGTGCCGTCGTCGACGTTGAGCGCCGCGAATAGGCTGGTGGTGCCGTTGCGGAGATAGTCGTGGGTGCGTTTTTCCGGCATCCCCGGCATCATCGGCAATGCTGGCTGGGACCGGGACAGCGCTTGAACCTGGGACTTTTCATCCACACTGAGCACCACGGCAGACTCCGGCGGGTCGAGGTAGAGTCCGACGATGTCGTAGACCTTCTCCACGAACAGCGGATCATTGGACAATTTGAACCCGTCCGCGCGGTGGGGTTTGAGTCCGAAGGCCTTCCAAATCCGCCCGATCGTCGACTTCGACAGCCCTGACTGCTCGGCCATTTTCGCCCTGGACCAGTGGGTGGCGTTGCTCGGGGTCTGTTCCAGGGTGGCGATGACGACGTCTTCGACCTGATCGGCGGTCACGGTGGGAGGCCGGCTGGGGCGGGGATCGTCGACCAGGCCGTCCAAGCGGTGCTCGATGAACCGCGAGCGCCACTTGGTCACCGTCGCAGCTGAACAACCTATCCGGGCGGCGACATCCTTGTTGGTGATCCCTTCGCCATCAGTGAGAATCAGTTCGGCCTTCGGACGCCCGGTTCGTGCCATAGCCACATTCTACTACTTATCCCATGAACTTAAGACGCAGGACACTAGTAGCAGCCAACGGTTGTAGATAGTCACGTTCGTGTTGGTTTAGATACCGAAGCGCTGCCACAATGGGTCAGGTGAGGTGCGCTTCATCAGGGAGATGGCGCGCACCAGCCAGGCCAGGCAGAAGGCGACCAGGGCAAAGATCACCAGGAAGGTTGCCTGGTCCAGGCCTGTGATTCCTTTGACGCTGGCAAAGAGTGGGGGAAGGAAGGCGCCACCCAGACCGCCGAACATACCCACCAGGCCGCCAACGGAGCCGACGTTGCCGGGGAAGTCGTCGGGGATGTACTTGAACACTGAGGCTTTGCCGATGCCCATGCCCACGCCCAGCATGAAGAGCAAGAAGGTGAAGATCACGATGTTGATCTTGAGGGGGAGAGCGAGGATGCCACTGGTTACCAGCATGATAATCAGGGCGAAGACGGTTGTCTGTCTGGCTCCGAGGCGGTCGGAGAGTGATCCTCCGATGGGGCGCATCAAGGAGGCGGGGAAGATGAACAGTGCTGTCAGGAGTGCTGCGGTGGAGGTGGAGACTTCGTACATGTCGATGTAGTACTTGGGCATCCAGGAGGACAGTGCCACGTAGGCGCCGAAGACAGCGACATAGTAAAGGCTGAAGCGCCAGACGCGGCCTTCCTTCAGGGGTTCGAGCATCTCGGAGAGTTTGCGGCCCTGCCCGGGGCGTTTGTCCTGGGCCGGGGTGGTGAACCAGAGCAGTATCGCGGTGCCCATCAGCGCGATGGAGTAGATGACGGGGACAAGGCGCCAGCCGCCTTCAACCAGGCCTCCGAAGTAGAGGGTGCCGGCGGTGGCGGCGATGAGGACTGGGCCGATGAACTTGGTCACTGATGCACCCACATTGCCGGCGCCGAACACTCCCATGGCCCAACCGTTGCGGCGTTCACTGAACCAGGCAGCCACCCAGGGGGTTCCCACGGAGAAGGAGTTGCCGGCAAGGCCCACGGCGAAGGCGAGGCCCAGGAGCATGGAGTAGGAGTCTGCCCGTGAGACCAGGAAACTGAAGATGGAAGAAAGTACCAGCAGCACTGTCATCACGATGCGTCCACCGACGCGGTCAGTGATGATTCCGGCCGGCAGGCGCCATAATGAGCCATTGAGGATGGCCACGGAGCTGATGAGTGCCAGCTGGACGTCCGTGAGTCCGAATTCCTCCTGGATGGAAATGCCCAGTACGCCGAACATCATCCATGCGGCGAACATCAGGGTGAAGCCAATGGTGGCCATCGACAGTACACGGTAGGCACCGGGAGCTTCCGGAACTGGGCGGTTGGCGGTGGGAGAATCTGTTTGTGGGGTGATTTTTGGACCGCGGGTGTTGGTCATGGAACTCCTCCGAGAAAGGCTCGTTAATAAGTCTAGCTTATCCCAGTTTTAATAAACGCAAACTGAAACGGTGCAAATAAAAACTATTCAACATTTCACCGCCACATAACTCCTGTAGCTTCTGTGATGGTGATCTCACCAGTGCATTTGCCGATATCGCCGAAGATGGGCGGTCCCACCGGGTTGGTGGAAAAATTCTGGAAAACTCCTATGCCAAGGCCCGGGGAAGGACTGCTGCCCAGAACTTTTCAGCCATGTCGGCATAATGAAAAGGTATGAACCTAGAATTTCTCAACCGTGCCATCGAGTTGTCCGAACAGGGGATGAATGCTGGCGAGGGTGGCCCCTTCGGGGCTGTGGTGGTGCACAACAATCAGATCATCGGCGAGGGCTGGAACAGGGTTATCATCACCAACGACCCCACCAGTCATGCGGAGATGATCGCCATCCGGGCAGCCACCGCCAGGCTCGACACCTTTGATCTCAGCGGGTGTGAGCTCTATGCCAATGCCGAGCCCTGCCCGATGTGTGTGGGAGCCATCTACTGGGCACGGTTGAACAGGGTCTTCTTCGCCAACGGTCGGGAGGATGTGGCGGCGATCGGTTTTGCTGATTCCGTGATCTGTGAGGAGTTGTCCAAGCCCCGGGAGGAGCGTCGCATTCCCGCCCATCAGGTTGACAGTCCCGCGGCCGGGACGGTGTTTGAGCAGTGGATGAACAAGGATGACCGGACCCAGTACTGAACATCATGGGGAGTCGGTTGCCTTCCAGTCGTGTGTGACACCGCCAACATAGATATGCGTATGATCGCATGAATGAACGCCATTGAGGGCCCGACAATTGCCGACACGATCGGCAACACCCCACTTGTACGGCTGAACCGGATCTCCAGGGACTGGAACTTCAACCTGTGGGCAAAACTGGAGTACTTCAATCCAGGCGGTAGCGCGAAAGACCGCACCGCACATTCCATGGTGGCCATGAGCAACCTGAAACCAGGGGATACGGTGGTGGAATCAAGCTCCGGAAACCTCGGTATCGCCCTGGCCAGGGAGGCGGTGCTGGGGGACTGGGCCTTCCACTGCGTGGTGGACCCACGTACCAACCGGTCCACGGTCACCCACATGCAGATGCTCGGTGCCGTGGTCCATCAGATCACCGAGCCTGATCCAGAAACCGGTGACTGGCTGGTTGCCCGGCGCACCCGGGTGGCGGAGTTGCTGGGGGAGTTGGAGGGGGCGGTGTGTTTGGATCAGTATTCCAACACGGAGGCGTTTCGTGCGCATCAGGAGGGCACGATGACGGAAATCGTGGGGCAGTTGGGTCGTGCTCCTGACCATGTGTTGGTGGCGGTGAGTACCACCGGAACGGTGGGTGGTTGTTTGCGTCATATTGAGCAGAACAACCTGCACACACAGGTGACGGCGGTTGATGCGGAGGGGTCGGTGCTTTTCGACGGCCACCCCGGTCCCCGTCATCTCCCCGGTTTCGGTGCGGGTATGGTGCCGGAGCTGTCCAGGGGGCTGCGTCCACACCGGGTGTTGCGCATCAATGACCGTGATTCGGTTGCAGGTGCACGTAGGTTGGTGCGCACGGAGGCGATCCTTCCCGGCGCTTCGGGTGGGGCGGTGATTGCGGCCATCGATAAGCTCCAGCATGAGTTCGCGCCGGGTAGTGATGTGGTGATTGTGTTGCATGATAGCGGGACCAGGTATATAGACACGATCTATAACGATAATTGGGTGGAGGAGAATCTGTGATCAGGGTTGCGATTGTCGGTGGGGGTCCACGTGGCCTGTGGGCGGCGGAGGAGCTGTTGGGGCTGGCGAGGGAACGTGGTGTGGAGGTGGATCTCCATGTTTTTGATGATGGCAGGGGTGTTGCCTATGACACCTCGCAGCCGGAGGGGTGGTTGGTTAATGTCAGGTCCTCGCTGATCCGTACTCAGTTGGGCAGTTTTGATCACTGGCGGGCAGCTCGTGGTGATAGCAGTCTGGATGCATTTCCTCCGCGTCGTCTGGTGGGAGAGTTCCTTGCTGATTCCTGGAAGGCTTTGGCGGAGCATGTTCCTGCAGACTGTGCGCTGACCCGCCACCATGTGCATGTGGAGTCCATTGATCCGGAGGGGCGGCAGTGGTGTGTGGATGGTCTGCCCTTTGATGAGGTCCTGCTGGCCACCGGTCACGCCCATGACTGGCCTGGTGCGCTGTGTGTAGAGGATGTGCCGGAGGGGGTCCGTCTGATCACCTCGCCGTACCCAGCCACCAACCTGGAAGGTATCGGGAAGCAGGATCGCGTCCTGGTGCGGGGAGCAGCCCTGACCTTCATTGACATCACCCGGACCTGTTCCCCGGAGGTGTTCATCCCCGTCACCCGTACGGGTCAGCTGATGACTGTGAAACCTGATACCACAGGCCTTGACCTGGATGATCTCCTGGACGCAGGAAAGGAAAGAATTCGTGCTGTCCGCAACCTGGCTGAGCTGGTCCAGGTGTTGGAGGACACCTCCGCGCACATCCAGCAACGAGCAGGCAACAACGATGAATCCTGGGGCATGGGCATTGCCTGGCGCGATATGTACCCCGCCATTGTCGAACGTGCCTCTTACACCGGGCGTGACACCCTCGAGGGCTTCGGTGACCTGGCCCGGGAGATGGAACGCCTGGCCTTTGGCCCACCCCCGGAAAGTGCTGCTTACCTGCAACGCCTCATTGACTCCGGTCGGGTTGACATCACGCATCTGGGCCGGGGTGCCGAACCCGTCGCAGCCCTCAGCCAGGAACTGAATATCACCGTGGTCATCGATGCCATCATCCCACCACCCGGCGTGGTGGCCGGCACCCTGGAAAGCAAGCTTGTCCATGACGGCCACGCCCGCATCCGCCCTGGCACCCGCGGCCTAGACGTTGAACCCGATGGCACCGTCACCGGCCAACAACACCTCGCAGCAGTCGGAAGGATGACTGAAGACGTGGTCCTGGGAAACGACACCCTCTCCCGTACCCTCCACGACGTGATCCCACGCTGGGCGCGCCGGGTGATTGCAGACCCCCAGCAGGCACATGGCATTCCACCGATGACTGCGCGTCTGGAACCGTGGGCCGCAGAACTCGCCGCAGATCCAGCGGCCTGTCGTGAGTTGATCGAGGAGTTCGGCAGCCCGGTCAATGTGCTGCATTCTGGTTCCATGCCCCGAAATATCACTGAGTTGGTGGACGCAGGTAGACAGATGGGTGTGGATACCCGCATTTTCTTTGCACGTAAGGCCAACAAGGGGCTGACCTTTGTGGATGCTGTGCGTGATGCCGGCCACGGTGTGGATGTGGCCAGCGAGCGGGAACTGTCCCAGGTGCTTGGTCGTGGGGTACCGGGGGAGCGGATCATCCTCTCCGCCGCCATCAAACCGGACCGGCTGCTGGAACTGGCCATCGCCAATGGTGTGGTCATCTCTGCGGACTCCCGTGATGAGCTGGGCCGGATTTCTGCCCTGGCAGGCTCCCGTACCGCCCTGGTGGCACCGCGGGTGGCTCCGGACCCAGAGACTTTGCCACCCACCCGTTTCGGTGAGCGCACCCGGGAGTGGGCGCGTCACCTGCGGCAACCAGTTCCGGGTGTGGAGATCGTTGGTCTGCATGTGCATCTCCACGGCTACGCGGCAGATGACCGCGCCACTGCACTGCGGGAATGCTGTGGGCTTATCGACGCCCTGAGCACCTCTGGACATTCTCCCTCCTTCATTGATCTCGGCGGTGGCGTACCTATGAGCTATCTCGATGATGGGCAGCAGTGGGAGCATTATCATTCGGCGCGCCAGGCTGTGCTGGACGGTTACTCTGACCCCTTTACCTGGAAGGCGGATCAGCTTGCCAACACCTACCCCTTCCACCAGTCACCGGTGCGGGGGCCCTGGTTGCAGGAGGTCCTGGGCGATGGGGTGGCTCAGATGCTCATTGACCGTGGACTGAGGCTTCATCTGGAACCGGGCCGCAGCCTGCTTGATGGTTGTGGACTCATCCTGGCAGAGGTGGCCTTTGTGAAAACACGCAGTGACGGCCTCCCACTGGTGGGTCTTGCCATGAACCGCACCCAGTGCCGAACCACCTCAGATGACTACCTGGTGGACCCGCTTCACATCACAGACTCCGCTGATGGTGAGGAAGTGGAAGGCTACCTGGTGGGTGCCTACTGCATTGAGGATGAACTGATCCTGCGGCGTCGCATCAGATTCCCCCAGGGGGTGAAGGTCGGTGATATCATCGGCATTCCCAACACCGCCGGATATTTCATGCATATTCTGGAAAGTGCCTCCCACCAGATCCCCCTGGCCAAGAACGTGGTGTGGCCGGAGAGAGTACTCGATGACATCGACAGATAACAGATCCAGCATGCTCACCGCAGGCATCGTGATCATCATCGCTGGCACGGTCCTTCTGGCTCTGCGCCTCATACTCGGTTACCTGGGAATTTATGGGATCATCTCCAATGTGCTGATCATCCTCACCGGTGTGGTGTGCGTCTGGAAACCCTGGCGTGAACGTCAGAAAGCCCGGCGTCAATGACATTGACACCAAGGTTGCGGAAGGCCATCAACACCGCCAGCGTCGCCCACCGTGACCATGTGCGTAAGGGCAGTGGAATCCCGTATGTCACCCACCTGTTTTCCGTGATGTACCTGTTGGCTTCCGTCACCGACGATGAGGATGTCCTGATCGCAGGACTACTCCACGACACCCTGGAAGACGTACCTGAGCACTATTCGGCCACCCAGCTGGAGCAGGACTTCGGCCCCAGGGTGTTGTCCCTGGTGCGGGATCTGACCAAGGATGATTCCCTTCCCAGATGGAAAGACCGTGCTGATTCCTACCTGGAGCACCTGGAACATGGCGCACACGCCGATGCCGTATTGATCAGTGTTGCGGATAAGACCCACAACCTCATGTCCACCCTGGACGATCATGTGGTGATGGGGGAGCTGCTCTGGGATCGCTTCAACTCCACCAGGCAGGAACAGAAGTGGTGGTATGCCCAGATCCACCGCATAGCGGTGGCACGGCTGGGGGACAATGTCCTCAACGAGCAGTTGGGGCAGCTGGTGGCGCAACTGCGCCACCTACAGGACCCCTGTGACTAGATCAGGGCTCCGAGGCGCTCGGCGGCGTCGATAAGCTCGGTTCCCCACATGCCAGCTGGATGTGGACGCAGGCGTTCGGCCACGCCGGAGATGGAGAGTACCGCAATCATGGAACCATTGGAATCAAAGACGGGACAGGACAGGCTGGCAAGCCCCACCTCGCGCTCACTGACTGATTCGGCCAGGCCTGTAGCACGGACCTGGTCCAGATCAGCAGCGCTGAAGGAATTGGAGGCCACCGAGGTGTTGTAGGCGGCAAACACCCGTGCCGCAGATCCGGCCGTCAGCGGCATGCGGGTACCCACGGGCACGACATTCTTCAGTCCCGAGGAGGGTTCCTGGCTGGCCACACAGGTTCGGGTGGCGCCGGTGAGACGGTAGAGTTGGACGGATTCCCCGGTCCGTTCCATCAGGTCCGACATGATCGGCACGGCAATATCAATCAGGGTGTCGGTACCGCGTGCTCCCAGTGAGGCCAGCCGTGCGCCGATGGTCCACCGGTTATCGCGGGAACGCGCCAGCATGCCGTGGACTTCCAGTGCGGAGGCCAGGCGGTGCGCGGTGGCGCGGGGGAGATCGGTGGCTGCAGCCAGTTCGGCCAGTGAGCGGGGCTGTTCCGCGATGACATTGAGGATCGTCACAGCACGGTCGAGGACCTTGATGCCACTTTCCGTGGTGATCTCTGAAGTTTCTTGCTGTCCCATGCTTCGAATCTATCAGTCCACTGTGTGAGACGTGGAAAGGGTGTGGGGTTTGGGCGCCGTGTTTTGAGGAAACTCTCAGAGGAAGTGACAAAAGGGTGGGGTAATGCGCTATGCTGTCCCATGAAGCGAAATAGTTTTCCCAAGGAGTGGGATTTTCAAGGTTGGTGGGCGGGCATGGTTCCAAGGCGCGGAATTAGCCACCTAAACCCCTCGGCAATCTTCACACCTGCAGAAACACTAACAACAGCAGACACCAACAGTTCACACAGTTAAGGACGGTGAGTTTCCATGACCAGCCCCGTGGATACCAGCACCTCGAATGAGAAGCTGACCCTGGCAGAGAAGGTGTGGCGCGACCATGTCGTGTCCAAGGGAGAAAACGGCGAGCCCGATCTCCTCTACATCGACCTGCAGCTGCTCCATGAAGTCACCTCCCCGCAGGCCTTCGATGGACTCCGCCTGGCAGGACGCCCACTGCGCCACCCGGAACTGCACCTGGCCACAGAGGACCACAACGTGCCCACCGAGGGCATCAAAACCGGTTCCCTGCTGGAGATCAATGATCAGGTATCCCGCCTGCAGGTCTCCACACTGCGTGACAACTGCAAGGAATTCGGCGTCCGCCTCCACCCCATGGGGGATGTCCGACAAGGCATCGTCCACACGGTCGGCCCACAGCTGGGAGCAACCCAGCCCGGCATGACGATTGTCTGTGGCGACTCCCACACCTCCACCCACGGTGCCTTCGGCGCCATGGCATTCGGTATCGGCACCTCCGAGGTCGAGCACGTCATGGCCACCCAGACCCTGTCACTGAAGCCTTTCAAGACCATGGCCATCGAGGTCACCGGCGAACTGCAGCCAGGTGTCTCTTCCAAGGACCTCATCCTGGCCATCATCGCCAAGATCGGCACCGGCGGTGGACAGGGCTACGTCCTGGAATATCGCGGCGAAGCCATCCGCAAGCTGTCCATGGATGCCCGCATGACCATCTGCAACATGTCTATCGAAGCAGGCGCACGCGCCGGCATGATCGCCCCAGACCAGACCACCTTTGACTATGTCCAGGGCCGCGAGATGGCACCGACAGGCGCAGACTGGGATGAGGCAGTGGCCTATTGGAAGACCCTGCCCACCGATGAGGGGGCAGAGTTCGACAAGGTCGTTGCAATCGACGGCTCCTCACTGACCCCATTCATCACCTGGGGTACCAACCCCGGACAGGGGCTGCCGCTGTCGGGAAACGTCCCGCACCCGGAGGACTTCACCAATGACAATGACAAGGCATCCGCGGAGAAGGCCCTGCAGTACATGGACCTGACCCCGGGCACCCCACTGCGCGAGATCGCCATCGACACCG
>NZ_CALZFS010000104.1 GCF_945649885.1 uncultured Corynebacterium sp.
TTCCCAAGTTCATAATGAGTCTTATTGACTGTGCGGTGGTGGAATCCTTCGCCTCCGAACAGGGCGCACGCCGCACCGCTATGGAAAGCGCAACGGACAACGCCGACCAGATGATTTCCAACCTGTCCCTGGTTTACAACCGTGCAAGACAGTAGAAAATCACCAACGAAATCAACGAAATCGTATCCGGCGCAAATGCGCTGTAATGCTGTTTTCAGCGGCATAGCCGCTCCGCCGCTTTGCGGCGGAACAAAAGGTACGCTTTTATGAGTTACACGGAAGACAGTAAAACTTTGAAAGGAAAAGCAACAAATGGCTGATAAAAATATTGGTACAGTCGTTCAGATTATCGGCGCAGTTCTTGATATACGTTTCCTTTGCCGCACCACTTTTCACGCTGCTTATGGCAGTGTCACCATTTTCCGGGCTGCGGGCACCGGGGGCTGTGGTGGTCACCGAGGCGTCAGTTGTGGCAGCGGTGTCGCCGAGGGGATCTCCCGGGGTGGAGCAGGCAGCAAGGGTGATGCTGAAGGCGGAAATAAGAACCGCAGTGCGGATCGCGTGAAAATTGCTCATAGGAAATATTTATCACGTCAAAGGGCTGCTCTGTAGGGTTTTATGCACCCTGCAGGGGAGCCTGACGTCTATGGGAGGGTTAGAAAACCTCGATGCGTGCGCCGAGGGTCTCCGCGTGGAGGAGCTGCTTATCCCAGTTGGGTTGTCCGGGGTGCATGCGCAGAACCGGACGGGAGGAGGTGAGCATCGGACTGACAGATTCCTTGGCACGCCTCTGGCCGGAACGGGCTTCGTAGCGGAT
This sequence comes from uncultured Corynebacterium sp., assembly GCF_945649885.1. Lineage (GTDB taxonomy): Bacteria > Actinomycetota > Actinomycetes > Mycobacteriales > Mycobacteriaceae > Corynebacterium. Next base: position 818 of record NZ_CALZFS010000104.1, read on the forward strand.
GCGGGAACGGTAACCACTGTCGGCGAGCTGCTCCACACTCGGTGGAGTACCAGCCAGCTGATCGCGGGCGTCATTGAGGATGTCCAGGGCTTCATCGAGTGTCTTAAGCAGTGCTTCAGCGTTTCCTTCACACATGGCGCGGACCAGTCCGGGGTCGGTGCCGGCAACGCGGGTGACATCACGGAAGCTGCCTGCCGCCAGGGAGAGGGAAAGGGCGCCGCCGTTGTCACCGACGATGGCGGCGGTTTCAGCGAAGATGTGGGGCAGGTGGGATACCCGTGCTGCGGCGGCATCGTGGGGGCCCACCCGTGAGGGCACAACTTCGGCACCCACGGCGGAGGCCATCTGGGTGACGTCCTTCCAGATGCTCATCCACTTGCTGGAGACCTTCTCCGCATCCATGAGGTGGTCGAAGGTGACCACCCACACGGAGCGTGTGAACAGGCCGGTCAGGGAGGCGCCCCAACCGGATTCCGCGGTGCCGGCCATAGGGTGGCTACCCACATAGCGGTCCTGCATGTCACGGTCCTTGACGGCCTGGTAGACAGCAGTTTTAACGCTGACCACGTCGGTGAAGCCACATTCAGGAGCGTGGGTGGAGATGGCGTCGAGAAGCTCCTCAACTGCGGTCATGGGGACCGCGAGCACGATGAGGGCGTCTTCCTCGGCGGCGCGGTGGAGGGTGGCTTCGAGTTCGGGGGAGACGTCGAAACCCTCGCCGACGGCGGACCGAGATGCGGAGCGGGAGCGGTTATAACCGAAAACAGGATGGCCAGCGCTGTGGAGGTCACGCAGCAGGGACCCCCCGATGAGACCGAGGCCGAGAATACAGACCGGGCGGGAAATGTCTTTGGTAGTCACCTGACAAGTGTGACACATTCCTACTACGGTTAGCTCTATGGATGACGGTTTTAGCTTTGCGGTCACGGCCACCCTGGTGGATGGCCGCTGGCATGTGCGGGAATTTGACGATGATTTCACCAGAATTTCCACCTCTATCAAAGCCGTGCGTGGTTTGCGCAGCGAAGGACCGGCTGTTGCGCTGCTCAATGTTGAAGATGAATATTTTGTGATTGTTCGCCCCACCCCGGGCAACACCTACCTCTTCCTCTCCGATGCGACGATGTCGGTGGACGATGATTTCGCGGCGTCGGCGATGGATGAGATGAACGCTGATATCCCGGATCTGGATCCGGAGGAGCTGGACAACATTGATCCCTGGCCGGAGGGCGATTTTGATATCCTCGCTGACCTCGGCCTGACACAGGAGGTACTGTCCGTGATCTGCGATGACATGGACCTGGACCCTTCTGAGCAGCTGCTGCGTGTTGCTGAGGAACTTGGCTTCGGTGAGGAACTCGCCCGCATCACGGGCATGGACTAGCGGTGGCGGTGCTCCCCACCCCACGGCGGGTGCTGGAAAACGAACGCCGTGTACGTCACGCCCTTGAGGTTGCCAAAACCACTCCCCGTGAGGATGTCCCCGTGGGTGCGGTCATCTATTCCCCTGATGGTCAGATCCTGGCCACGGCCACCAACCGACGGGAAACTGACTCTGATCCCACAGCCCACGCCGAGATCATTGCTTTGAGACGCGCCGCCCGCCGTTTCACCGACGGTTGGCGCCTGACGGACTGCACGCTCGTGGTGAGCTTGGAGCCCTGCAGCATGTGCGCTGGTGCCCTGGTTGGCGCGCGGGTGGGAAAGCTGGTGTTCGGGGCCTTTGAGCCCCGCACAGGGGCCTGTGGCTCCGTCTTTGATGTGGTGCGTGATCCCGCGGTGATGCACCGCGTGGAAGTCACCGGCGGTGTCCTGGAAGAAGAGTGTGCTGAATTGATGAGGGGATTCTTCGAAGCCCAGCGCTGGTGACCTGTTTCAGGTGAATATTCGATAACGATCCGCCCCCTCCCAGGTGGGGATAGCTACAGTGGGGATCACGTTAAAGCGCGAGTGCGAACCTGATTAGGAGTTGAGTATCATGTCTGATTTCTCTAACAAGGCTGAGGATGTTAGCGGCAAGTTCAAAGAAGGCCTGGGCGAGGCAACCGGCAACGAATCCCTGGCAGATGAGGGTCGTGCAGACCAGGCCAAGGCTGACATCAAGGATGCCGTCAGCAATGCCGGTGAGAAGGTCAAGGACGCGGCCAACAAGGTCCTGGGCTCCTTCAAGAAGGATGATCCAGATGCTGAGCACCCAGGTGCGGTCAACTAGGCGGCTGGACTACACCTACTGATTTGTTTGACACCTCACCGCTCCATTAAGCTGGACCGCGGTGGCGTGTCCGAGCGGCCGAAGGTCATCGCCTCGAAAGCGATTGTTGGGTAACCCCCAACCGGGGGTTCAAATCCCCCCGCCACCGCCAGTGAAAAACCATCTACCTGCAGAGATTGCTCTTCAGGTAGATGGTTTTTTGTGTCTAACTGCTCAGGGATGACCCACCGCCGCCACCGCCACCGCCCCCGGGGAGGGGCGCGGGCACGTAGGAACCATCAGCGGCCTGGACGTATTTCGGGGTCCAGTGGATCTCAGCTGCGGGGCGCGTCTGACCCTGGGAGTTGTAGAACTCCCCCTCGCAGACATCATTGATGATCTCCTCGGAAGGGCCGACAAACAGGGTGAATAAATGTTCATCGGAATGGAGGTCGCCGGCACGGAAGGCTTTTCCAACAAAGGGGACGTCGCCGGTGTTGGCTTCCTGCGGTGTGCTGCCCGGGGCATAAAGCGCATCCAGGAACATCAGGTGGGAGGTGTCAGTTTCTCCTCCGACTGTGGGATGGAGGGAATAATCAGGCCCGGTCAAGGGGATGGGGGTTTGTAAACCATTGGGAGTGAAGGCGAACATGTGCCAGGTGGCTGGGAAGGGGAGGCCATCCTGGTAGATGATATTGGTGGTGGTCACCTGGCCGTCGGGGGCGAGACAGTAGATATTTCCATGACCTCCATAACCACCGTCCTCTGTGAGTGCGATGGCGGGAGCAGCGGCGAAAGCGAGGCCGGTTGCTGCGAGGGCAGCCAGGGTGATGCGGGGTATGGATCGTGAGGGGAAGCGGGACATGATCTCTCCTTGGTGGAACTGGCGGATTGGAACTGGCGGATTGGGGGTGGTGCGAGAAGCATTGAATCGTGACCTACATCATAGTCGCTTCAAGGGCATTTTCCTAGGGCTTCACTTCTGCGCAAATATGGTCTGACCTGTTATTATTGTGAAATAAAGGGATTGGTTGGATTGTTGGGGCAGTGGAATCCCGCCGGGGCCAGCGGGTTTCAGTGGATTGGTATATATGCCCCCGGGTTGCTGGCTGCGTTCCCGGGTTTCCGGTAGGGCGTCAGAGTTTCATCACGATCCTGGGCTCAGAAGACAACAGTTCCCGTGGTTCTGGATGGCTTCCCCAATGGCAGTAACTTTCCTGAACCTTTCAACAATGGGTGGATGATATATACCCCGCTGGCTGAGGTGGATGCCGCGTAATTTCCGGCAAATGGGCAGTTCACTGCCCTGGGGTGGAATCTCCGGCATGCTAGCGTCGCCTGGCTGCTGGCTGAATGTGAAGTGTGGCTGGGCACGCCTATGGCAGTTGTTGCCTGGCGGATGGGAAGGATCTAATTTCCACCAGTTCCCGTATTTTCATTTGGCGCAGGTAAGTTGGGGGAGCGTATTTGATGCAAATTCGGCGAGAGGGAGAACACCCCAGTGGCAAAATTGCTGTTCAGGTTGGGCCGATGGTCCTATAACCGCAAATGGCTCGTGATTTCTGCATGGCTGGTGATCCTCGCTGTCGTTGCAGGTCTCGCTCTGTCCCTGCAGCGTGGTTTCACCGACACCTTCACCATTGATGACACCCCATCCATCGACGCCACCAAATCCCTGGTGGAGAACTTCCCGGATCAACCCAACCCGGTGACCGCAGCCGGTGTGAACGTGGTGTTCCAAACCGCGGAGGGCATGACCCTGGAGCACCCGGAGATGGTCGCGGCGATGGATGCCGTCATCAACACCATCGAGGTCAACCTCGGTGATGAGCTCACCGGTACTGACCGTTTCGGTAACCCGGTTGAGGTTTCACCGGCCTTGGAGCAGCAGATCGCGGAGCAGATGACCGGCATGGGGCTGCCGGAGGAATCCGCCATTGAGGATGCCTCCAACCTGAAGATGCTCAGTGATGATGCCACCATCGCTTACACCACCTTCAACATTGATGTTGCCGGCCCTGAATTTGTCACCGCTGAACATCGTGATGCGATCAACGCTGCCCTGGATAAGGGCCGTGAGCTCGGTGTCCGCGTGGAAGCCGGTGGTCCTGCCTTCGGTGATCCCATCCAGATCAAGACCACCAGTGAGATCATCGGCATCGGCATCGCCTTCATCGTGTTGATCTTCACCTTCGGTTCCCTGGTGGCAGCGGGCCTGCCCCTGATCACCGCGGTGATTGGCGTGGGTATCGGTGCACTCGCGATTATTCTGGCCACCGCATTCTTGGACCTCAACAGCACCACTCCAGTCTTGGCCGTGATGATCGGCCTGGCTGTCGGCATCGACTATGCCCTGTTCATCCTCTCGCGTTACCGTGCCGAATATAAGCGGATGCCCAGGGCGGAAGCTGCCGGCATGGCGGTGGGCACAGCCGGTTCCGCGGTGGTCTTCGCCGGTGCCACTGTGATCATCGCACTGGCTGCCCTGGCAATTGCCGATATCGGCTTCCTCACCGTCATGGGTATCTCAGCGGCCTTCACCGTGCTCATCTCCGTCCTGATCGCCATCACCTTCATCCCGGCTCTGCTGGGTGTGCTGGGTGGTCGTGCCTTCAAGGGCAAGATCGCCGGTATCGCCGGAAACCCCACCCCGAAACAGACCTGGGAACAGGCATTGGGGCGTCGTTCCAAGGGGCGCACCTGGGTGACTTTTGTGCAGAAGGTCCCCGGTCTGATCGTGGCAGTGGTGGTACTTGGGCTCGGTGCGTTGAGTATCCCTGTGATCAACCTGGAGCTGGCACTGCCCTCGGATTCCACCTCTAATATCGACACCACCCAGCGTCAGTCTGCTGAACTCATGGCGGAGGGTTTCGGTGCCGGTGTTAATGCACCGTTTCTGGTGGTCGTGGACGCTGATGAGGTCAATGTGGATGCGCCAGTACTGCAGCCGCTGGTGAATGCGCAGGACACCGATGAGCCTGGTTTCGATCGGGAGGCGGCTGCCCGTTTCGCCACCTTCATGTATGTCACCCAGACCTATGACTCCAACCTGGACGTGAAAAACGCGCAGATCATCGGCGTTAACGGTGACAGCACCGCCGCCCAGATCCTGGTCACCCCGTTCACCGGCCCTGCGGATCCGGCAACCACTGATCTGCTTCATGTGTTGCGTGCCCAGGAAATTCAGATTGAGGACGCCACGGGCACCGAACTGGGCACCACCGGTCTGACCGCGGTACAGCAGGACATCACCGAACAGTTGGCAGGCGCCATGCCGATCTACCTGGCGGTGGTGGTGGGTCTGGCGATCTTCCTGCTGATCCTGGTGTTCCGTTCCATCATGGTCCCGCTCGTGGCCGGCCTGGGCTTCCTGTTGTCTGTGGGTGCGGCCTTCGGTGTGACGGTGTTGTTCTGGCAGGAGGGCCTCTGGGACATCGTCAACACTCCGGGACCGCTGATCTCTTTCATGCCGATCTTCCTCATCGGTGTCACCTTCGGCCTGGCCATGGACTACCAGGTCTTCCTGGTCACTCGCATGCGTGAGCATTATTCACACCACGGCGGCAAGGGCATCGAGGGCTCGAAGTACAGCGCAGTGGAGCAGTCGGTCATCGAGGGTTATACACAGGGTTCCCGTGTGGTCACCGCAGCGGCCCTGATCATGATCGCCGTGTTCGTGGCGTTTATTGATCAGCCCCTGCCGTTCATCAAGGTGTTCGGCTTCGCCCTGGGCGTCGGTGTCTTCTTTGATGCCTTCTTCATCCGCATGGGTCTGGTGCCGGCATCAATGTTCCTCATGGGCCGTGCCACCTGGTGGATGCCACGCTGGTTGGACAAAATCCTGCCGAGCCTTGATGTTGAGGGCTCCGCCTTGGAAAAGGAATGGGAGCGCAGCCAGGTCAGGCAGTAGACTGATCAACCATGTCTGCGGAAAAACCCGATCTCTCGTTCACGCTCCACAATAAGCTTGGCGATGACGCGCCCGGAAAACATGGGCGCACCGGCACCATCCACACCCCACACGGTGATATCAAAACCCCGGCCTTCATTCCGGTGGCCACCAAAGCCACCGTTAAAACACTGACCCCGGAACAGATCCGGGAAACCGGTGCGCAGGCCATCCTGTCCAATGCATATCACCTGTATCTGCAGCCAGGCTCCGACATTGTCGACGAAGCCGGCGGTGTGTCCACCTTTGAGAACTGGCACGGACCCACCTACACCGACTCCGGTGGATTCCAGGTCATGAGCCTGGGCTCGGGCTTCAAGAAGGTCCTGGCCATGGACACCGCGAATCTGACCCGCGAGGACATCAAGGCCGCGAAGAAGGAACGCATGGCCCATGTGGATGAGGACGGCGTTGATTTCAAGTCCTTCATCGATGGTTCCAAGCACCGCTTCACCCCTGAGGTCAGCATGCAGATCCAGCACCAGCTGGGTGCGGATATCATCTTCGCCTTTGATGAGCTGACCACCCTGATCGACACCTATGACTACCAGGTGGAATCGGTGGAACGTACCCGCCGCTGGGCAGAGCGTTGCCTCTTCGAACATGAGCGCCTCACCCAGGAGCGCACCACCAAGCCCCTGCAGTCCCTCTGGGGTGTCGTACAGGGTGCACAGTATGAAGATCTGCGTCGCAATGCTGTCCACGGTCTGCTGGAACTGGACCGCAGGGCAGCGGATGAGGGCCGCCGTGGTTTCGGTGGCTTCGGCATCGGTGGTGCCCTGGAGAAGGAGAACCTGGGCACCATCGTGGGCTGGGTCTGCGATGAGCTTCCTGAGGAAAAACCACGCCACCTGCTGGGCATCTCTGAACCAGATGACCTGTTTGTGGCCATTGAAGCCGGTGCGGACACCTTCGACTGTGTCGCACCGACCCGTCTGGGACGCCGCGGTGGCGTCTACACCCTCGACGGTCGTCTCAACCTGGTCAGCTCCCGTTTCAAACGTGACTTCCGTGCCATTGATGAGGAGGTGGGTGGCTACGTCAGCGAGAATTACACCCGCGCCTATATCCAGCACCTGCTCAAGGCGAAGGAATTCCTGGCCGGCACCCTGTGCACCATGCACAACCTGCACTTCATGATCAAGCTTGTCGACGACATCCGCGCTTCCATCGATAACGGCACCTATTACGAATTCAAGGAAGAGTTCCTGGGCCGCTATTACGCGGGGAAGAAGTAGTTAAGAGATACCCTCAGCGCTGGAAAGCGCAGGGATCAGCACCCCCTATGCAGTTGGTACTGCACAGGGGGTGCTTTTTCATGCCTGGTTCGTTTTGGCGGGGGATTGGTCTCAATGTGGGGAGTAGATGGGTGCGTGGGAGAAGCCCAAAAGTAACGTGGTGGCCCATGAGCACTGATTCCTATTTTCTCCGCACAGGCCCCACCACCTTTGCACCCACCCCACTTGCGGAAGGGGCATGGTCGAGGGAGGACTATCACTTCAGTCCATTAGCCGGGCTGATTGTGCACGCCATTGAACAGAGCCGGGGAGATAGTCCCTTGCAGTTGGCACAGCTCTCCTTTGATATCCTCGGCCGCCTGCCCTTTGCCGAGGTGGATATCGCGGTGGAGGTCATCCGTCCCGGACGGACCATTGAACTGGTGGAGGCAGTGGTGACCGTGGCCGGCAGGAGCGTGATCCTGACGCGCGCCTGGTACCTGGTCGCCGGTGATACCACCGCTGAGACAGGAACTCCTGCCACGGTGTTACCGGCACCGGAGGACTGTCCACCTCGGGACCTGAGCACAATCTGGGGTGGCAATTTCATGGAACAGCTGGAAGCCCGTGAGGCGATCCCTGTCACCACCGGACGGGGAGCCACCTGGCTTGCTTCACCCACCAGCCTTGTTCACGGTGAGGAACAGATTCCGGTTGCGCAGTACTGCGCACTCATTGATACCGCCAATGGCCTGGCGGTGCGTCAGAACCCGGAGAAGTGGGCCTTCCCCAATGTGGACTTAACCGTGCATTTCTTCCGCCAACCTGCAGGACAGTGGGTGGGGCTGGACACCAGCGTGGACTGGGGTGCCAGTGGCATGGGCATCACCAGCTCAGTACTCCATGACAGTAATGGGCCGGTGGGACGTGCCCTGCAGAGCATCACGCTGCGGAAACTCTAGACCGGGTAACCTTCGCGGCGCTTGACCCATCCGATGACCAGGTAGGTCAGGGGGAGCATGACAATCTCAATGAGGGTCTTCCACAAGAAACCAACCAGGACATAGTTGAAGAAATCAGAACCGGTGGCAATACCGATCACGGGTGCGGCGATGGCACAGAAGAGCAGGGTATCACCCAGTTCACCCACGATGGTGGAGCCCAGCAGACGGGCCCAGAGGGATTTCTCACCGGTGCGCTTCTTGATGGCCACCAGCACATAGGCATTGAGCAGCTGGCCCACCATGTAGCCGGCCAGGGATGCCAGCACGATCTGGGGCACCAGGCCCAATGTTGCCTCGAAGGACTCCTGGCCCTCCCAGAAACTGGCAGCCGGCAACCAGATGGCGATGTAGAAAGACACCACGGCCACGATCGTGACCACGAAACCGGTGATGATGGCACGCCTGGTGGCACGCAGGCCATAACATTCGGCGAGCACATCGCCGAGAATATAGGCGGCGGGGAAGAGGAAGAAGGCACCATCGGTGATCAGTGGTCCCAGTTCCACACCCTTGGATGCAGTGATGTTGGAAATCAGAAAGATTGCGGTGAACAAGGCCACGATCAGGGGATACATGCTGGCCTGCAGGGGAATGAACTGAGCTTTTCCGGACGTGGTGGCTACATCTGAGGTACTGGCCACGCCCTGCCCAGACTGGGGGGTGTTGTCATTTTTCACGTTCACCACCTTAAACCCCGCCAGCGCACAGGAGGAATTGAGAGATGAAAAATCTTTCATGATTGTTTCATGGTGGTTTCATCAGCCCGGATTTAACTAGGTGTTGTCAGCAGGAAGCAACCCCTCACCGAAAGGTTTGAACACATGACCACCACCCTGGATTTCACCACCACCTTCAACACACAGATGGCCGGATTGATCGCGGATAAGCTTCCTGCGATCGCCGCCACCGGGCCGCGCCGGGAGGCACCACTGCCAGAGCGCATCCAAGCCAGCTACACCACCCGCTTCGTCCAGACAGCAGTGGAGAGCAACCGGCAGGACTTCCACCTGGTCGCCGGCCATGATGTGGCACCCACCGCTGGTGATGTGGTGATCGCCCGCATCAGCCACATCAGCAATCACAAACGCGTGGAGACCCCAGAATCCCGTAAAGCAGTGCTTTTCGAC
>NZ_CALZFS010000105.1 GCF_945649885.1 uncultured Corynebacterium sp.
GAGAGTTCTCCTCACAAGTCACGGTTTGTTGTTGAAAAGGTAGGTTTCACTGCGGAAATAGCGTCAAACCTTGACATCTGAGGAAGTTGATCCTCACAAGTCAAGGTTTATGCCATTGCCAGGGCAAACACCCAGAAAAATTCTCCCGCAGCGATTAGATCATTACTGGAACTTCGCGGGCGGCCTGGACCATTTCTTCCCAGTCCACGATCTTCTTGCGTTCGCGGCCTTCCTCCTCACCGAGTGCACGCTCGGCGGCATCCAGACGGTACCAGCCTTCCCAGGTGGTGTAGGGGATGTTGCGTTCGTCGAGAAGCTCGACGATGGCCTCGCTGCCTTCATGCTTTGGTGCCACCAGACGGCCGGCTTCAGCATCGGCGATGAGCATATCCGTGGTTTCCTTGGCATCGGACTTGGTGTTGCCGATTAGACCGATCGGTCCACGCTTGATCCAGCCGGTGGCGTAGAGACCCGGGACCGGGGCGGCACCCGGTGCTTCGAGCACATGGCCACCGTCGTTGGGGATGACGTTCTTCTTGTCGTCGAATGGCACACCTGCGATGGCGTCGGACTTGTAGCCGACAGCACGGTAGACAGCCTGAACCGGCCATTCGGTGAACTTGCCGGTGCCGTTGACATCACCATTGCCATCGAGTTCGGTGCGTTCGGTGCGCAGGCCCACCACGCGGCCTTCCTTTTCCAGGATCTCCACGGGGTTTTCAAAGAGGTGGATCTGAAGGGTGTGGGGAGCATCCTTGGGCTCGCGGATGGCGTATTGCTCGAGGATCTGGCAGACAAGGTCCTGGGACTTGGAGGCGCGGCGGGCTTCTTCGGAGGCGGCGTCGTAATCGATGTCTTCTGGATCCACCACCACGTTGATGGTGTCGGAGTGGTCGAGTTCTTTCAGTTCCTGCGGGGTGAACTTAGCCTGGGCAGGGCCGCGCCGTCCGAAGACGTGGACTTCCTTGGCCTGGTTCTTAACCAGGTTCTGGTAGACATTGTCTGGGATTTCGGTGACCTTGAGCTCTTCACCGGTCTTGGCCAGGATGCGGGCCACATCAAGGCCGACATTGCCCACGCCGATCACGGCGACGGATTCTGCAGACAGGTCCCAGTCGCGGGAGAAACGTGGGTTGCCATCGTAGAAACCCACGAAGTCTGCGGCACCGAAGGAACCTTCGGCATCAACGCCGGGGATGTTCAGTTCGCGGTCGCGGACTGCGCCGGTGGAGAAGACCACGGCGTCGTAGTATTCGCGGAGTTCCTCGACGGTGATGTCCTTGCCCACAGTGATATTGCCCAGCAGGCGCAGGTGTGGCTTGTCCAGCACCTTGTGCAGGGACTTCACGATGCCCTTGATGCGTGGGTGGTCAGGTGCCACGCCATAACGGATGAGGCCGAAGGGGGCGGGCATCTGCTCGAAGAGGTCAACGTAGATTTCGCGTTCCTCATTGCGGATGAGGAGATCGGAGGCGTAGATGCCGGCAGGGCCAGCACCGATGACGGCGACGCGCAGTGGGGTAGTCATCTGCTTGAAACCTTTCGTGCCCGTGGGGGAGAGGGGCGAGTTCTTGAGGGGGATGGTGCGGTGTTCTATGTGGGATAGACAAGCTTCTAGACCGCTTGGTCTGTGAATCTAGCAGTGTCATGGTGCCATGCAAAGCAAAACGCCTATTAAATTCACGCAACCAGGCCCTGCCCGGGAAATCGATTTGATTTATTCACACTTGGGGCAGGCAAATAAAACCAGCTCAAGGCATTTAAACTTGACTAAGTAGGTTAAATTAACCGGGGGAAGTGAATCTATCGGTTGTTGTAGACCGAGCGGTACGTATAAGTTTCTTCCTTAGATAAACCAGCCCCTCACCTAAGCGCCAGAGCTACCCCGTGGAAGTTTGCGGTGGTCAAGAATTTTTCAGGAGCACAGAGCACAATGTCACCAACACCCACTCAAGAGAAGGTTGCTGAGCGTCCAGCCAGCCCGGACCGTCCAGCACGCGCGGCACGTAAGCCGAAGCCTGAGGGACAGTGGAAGATTGACGGCACCGCACCGCTCAACCACGTTGAGGAGGTCAAGCAGGATGAACCCGCCTTCGAAGTGAAGCAGCGGGTTATTGATATCTACTCCAAGAAGGGTTTCTCCTCGATCCCGGCAGATGATATCGCCCCTCGTTTCAAGTGGTTGGGCATTTACACCCAGCGCAAGCAGGATCTGGGTGGTGAACTGACCGGCCAGCTTTCTGATGCGGAGCTGCAGGATGAGTTCTTCATGATGCGCGTGCGTTTCGACGGCGGCCTGGCCTCCCCGGAGCGTCTGCGTGCAGTCGGCGAGATCTCCCGTGATTACGCCCGTTCCACCGCTGACTTCACCGATCGTCAGAATATTCAGCTGCACTGGATCCGCATTGAGGATGTACCTGCGATCTGGGAGAAGCTGGAGTCAGTAGGCCTGACCACCATGCTTGGTTGCGGTGACGTTCCCCGCGTCATCCTCGGCTCCCCGGTCTCCGGTGTTGCAGCTGAGGAGCTTATCGACGCCACCCCAGCCATCCACGCCATCCAGGAGCGCTACCTGGATTCCGATGAGTTCACCAACCTGCCACGCAAGTTCAAGTCTGCGATCACCGGCAATGCCCGCCAGGATGTCACCCATGAGATCCAGGACGTGTCCTTCATCCCTTCGGTCCACCCGGAGCATGGTGTGGGTTTTGAGTGCTACGTCGGAGGTGGGCTGTCCACCAACCCGATGTTGGCACAGCCACTCGGTGCATGGATCCCGATTGAGGAGGTTCCGGATGTCTGGGCTGGTGTGGCTGGCATCTTCCGTGATTATGGTTTCCGCCGTCTGCGCAACCGTGCACGCCTGAAGTTCCTGGTTGCGCAGTGGGGTGTGGAGAAGTTCCGCGAGGTTCTGGAGACCGAATACCTGAACCGCAAACTCATCGACGGCCCTGAGATCGCCACCAACCCGGGCTACCGTGATCACATCGGCATCCACCCGCAGAAGGATGGAAAATTCTACCTGGGTGTGAAGCCAACAGTGGGCCACACCACCGGTGAGCAGCTCATCGCCATTGCCGATACCGCTGAGAAGCACGGCATTTCCCGCATCCGCACCACCGCGGACAAGGAACTGCTCTTCTTGGACATTGAGCGTGAGAACCTCACCGAGGTTGCCCGTGATCTGGATGAGATCGGACTGTACTCCACACCTTCAGAGTTCCGCCGCGGCATCATCTCCTGCACCGGCCTGGAATTCTGCAAGCTGGCACACGCCACCACCAAGTCACGCGCCATCGAGCTGGTGGATGAACTCGAAGAACGCCTCGGTGACCTCGATGTTCCACTGAAGATCGCACTCAACGGCTGCCCCAACTCCTGTGCCCGCACCCAGGTTGCCGATATCGGATTCAAGGGACAGACCGTCACCGATGCCGATGGCAACCGCGTGGAAGGCTTCCAGGTTCACCTCGGTGGATCGATGAACCTTGATCCCAACTTCGGACGCAAGCTGCGTGGACACAAGGTCATCGCTGATGAGGTGGGCGAATACGTCACCCGGGTGGTCACCAAGTTCAAGGAACAGCGCACCACAGATGAGCAGTTCCGCGAGTGGGTACAGCGCGCCGCGGAGGAGGATCTGAGTTGAGTCTGCGCCGCAAGCCCAACCCCAACCGCAATCATCCGCTGTACTGCCCCTATTGCGCCGGTGAAGTTCTCTTCCCCAACGAGGAGACGGAATTCGCCTGGTTGTGCATGGACTGCACAAGGGTCTTCGAAGTGAAATACCACGGACAAGACGATCCGGTCAGCAGGCCGACACCAGCAAAATCCACATCAGAAGCGCTTAAGGAATCCCTGGCCAGACATGGCCATCAACTACCCGGAGGAGGTGACCCACAACAATGAGTTTCCTACAGATCAACGCACTGAAGAACACCGCTTCCCTCAAAGACCCGGAGGTCTCCCCAGCGGGACCACGTGCCACCGCGGCCCTGTCGGAAGAGGTGGCGGAGAAGAACCGGGAGCTGGTGGACAAGCACGCTGAGCAGCTCTACCACGCAGATGCGCCCACGATTCTGGAGTGGGCCGCTGAACATGCACCAGGCCGCCTCGCGGTCACACTCAGCATGGAAAACACCGTGCTGGCAGAACTGGCTTCACGCCACCTCCCGGAATCAGATTTCCTCTTCCTGGACACCGGCTACCACTTCCCGGAAACCCTGGAGGTGGCCGCAGCGGTGGATGCCCGTTACAGCCAGGAGCTGGTCACCGCGCTGCCACTGCTCAGCCGCATGGACCAAGATTCGGTGTACGGGAAGAACCTGTACCGCAACAACCCGACAGCCTGTTGCCGAATGCGCAAGATGGAACCCCTCGCGGTGTCATTGAGCCCATACGCAGGATGGATCACCGGCCTGCGACGTGCAGACGGACCCACCCGGGCCCAGGCGCCGGCGCTGTCACTCGATGCCACCGGCCGGTTGAAGATCTCACCGATCATCACCTGGTCGCTGGAGGAAACCAACAGTTTCATCACCGACAACAACCTCATTGATCACCCCCTCACACACCGCGGATACCCATCCATCGGTTGCGAAACCTGCACCCTGCCTGTCGCAGAAGGACAGGACCCCCGTGCCGGCCGCTGGGCTGGCAACGCCAAGACAGAATGCGGACTTCACTCATGACCACAGTTATCTCCCCTGCTTCCCAGACTGAACTCTCCCCACACCTCAAAGACCTCGAGAACGAATCCATCCACATCCTGCGCGAGGTGGCTGGCCAGTTCGACAAGATCGGCCTGCTCTTCTCCGGTGGCAAGGATTCCGTGGTGGTGTACGAACTCGCACGCCGCGCATTCGCACCAGCCAATGTTCCCTTCGAGCTCCTGCACGTGGACACCGGCCACAACTTCCCCGAGGTCCTGGAATTCCGCGACAACCTGGTTGAACGCACCGGAGCCCGCCTGCGTGTGGCCAAGGTCCAGGACTGGATTGACCGCGGCGATCTGACTGAACGCCCCGACGGTACCCGCAACCCGCTGCAGACTGTCCCGCTGGTGGAAACCATTGCTGAGCAGGGTTATGACGCAGTGCTTGGCGGTGCGCGCCGCGATGAGGAACGAGCACGCGCTAAGGAACGTGTCTTCTCCGTGCGTGACTCCTTCGGTGGCTGGGATCCCCGCCGCCAGCGCCCGGAACTGTGGACCCTCTACAACGGCGGCCACCTCCCAGGCGAGAATATCCGCGTCTTCCCGATCTCCAACTGGACTGAGGCAGACATCTGGGAGTACATCGGAGCCCGCAACATCGAACTGCCACCCATCTACTTCTCCCATGAGCGCGAGGTCTTCGAACGCGACGGTATGTGGCTGACCCCCGGCGAATGGGGCGGACCGAAGAAGGGTGAGGAGATCGTCACCAAGACCGTGCGTTACCGCACCGTCGGCGACATGTCCTGCACCGGTGCGGTGCTCTCCGAGGCACGCACCATCGACGATGTGATTGAAGAAATCTCCACCTCCACCCTCACCGAGCGCGGCGCAACGCGTGCCGACGACCGACTCAGCGAATCCGCCATGGAAGACCGTAAGAAGGAAGGCTACTTCTGATATGACTGCCCCAACACTTAACCCAGAAATTACCGCTGACAACGCTGCTGCCGCTGCTGCTGGCGCCGCCGCCAAGATCTCCCAGCGTGAAACCTTGCGCCTGTGCACCGCCGGTTCCGTCGATGATGGCAAGTCCACCTTCGTCGGCCGTCTCCTGCATGACACCAAGTCCGTCCTGGCCGACACCCTGGCATCGGTGGAGCGCACCTCCGCCGACCGCGGTTTCGAAGGCCTGGACCTCTCCCTGCTGGTTGACGGCCTGCGTGCCGAGCGTGAACAGGGCATCACCATCGATGTTGCCTACCGTTATTTCGCCACCGACAAGCGCACCTTCATCCTGGCGGACACCCCGGGCCACGTGCAGTACACCCGCAACACCGTCACCGGTGTGTCCACCTCCCAGGTTGTTGTCCTCCTGGTGGATTCCCGCCACGGCGTTGTTGAGCAGACCCGCCGCCACCTCTCCGTGGCAGCACTGCTCGGTGTGAAGACCGTGATCCTGGCAGTGAACAAGATCGACCTGGTGGATTACTCCCAGGAAGTCTTCCAGGAGATCGAGAAGGACTTCACCGAACTGGCCAACGCCCTGCGAGTCTCCGATGCCCGCGTGGTCCCGATTTCCGCACTGCGCGGCGATAACGTTGCTGAGCGTTCCACCAACATGGACTGGTACAAGGGCCCCACCGTCCTGGAGATCCTGGAAACCATCGAGGTCTCCCAGGGCCGCGCCAATGACCTGGGCTTCCGCTTCCCGATCCAGACCGTCATCCGCGAACACTCCTCTGACTACCGTGGCTACGCCGGCACCATTTCCGCTGGTTCCATCGCGGTCGGTGACACCGTCTACCTGCCTGAGGGCCGCACCACCGAGGTCACCCACATTGATTCTGCAGATGGCCCACAGCAGTCCGCAGCCGTCGGCGATGCCGTGGTCCTGCGACTGGCACATGAGATCGACCTGATCCGTGGTGAACTCATCGCCGGTGAGGACCGGCCCGAGGCAGTACGCAGCTTCAACGCCACCGTGGTGGGGCTGACTGATCGTGACCTGCGCCCCGGTGCAGCCGTCAAGGTCCGCTATGGCACCTCCCTGGAGCGTGGCCGCATCGCCGCTGTTGAGCGTGTGCTGGACATTGATGGACGCAATGACAATGAGGCACCAGAATCCTATGGCCTCAATGACATCGCCCATGTCCGCATCGACGTTGCCTCCGAACTGCCGGTGGAAGATTATGCCGCACGAGGTGCCATCGGATCCTTCCTGCTCATCGACCAGAGCTCAGGTGACACCCTGGCCGCCGGCCTCGTTGGCCACCGCCTGCGCGACACCTGGGATATCTAGGACCACGAGGAGAAACCTGCCATGAGCATCCCCCTGATCACCCTGTCCCACGGATCGCGTAAACCATCAGCTGCCTCCGGAATCACCGCACTGACTGCGGCGACCGGGCGAATGCTGGGCACCGAGGCCGTGGAGGCACACCTCGAGTTGGCTGATCCCTCGCTTGACAGCGCAGTCGCCCAGCTCGCGGCGCAGGGTGTGACCAGGGCTGCTCTGGTCCCACTGCTGTTCACCAACGCCTTCCATAACAAAATTGACGTGCCGGAAGCCGTGCGTGAAGCCCAGGATCGTCACGGGGTTCAGCTGCTGGTGGGACCCCATCTGGGCACCGGGGTGGATGTGGCCCGGGTGCTCATCAATACCCTGCCCCATTCCCTTCCAGCAGGTGCCCACCTCATCCTCTACACAGTGGGCAGTTCCGATGCGGCCGCCAACGTGGCTGCAGAGAACCTCGCCTGGGAACTGTCCCTTCTTTCCGGACATACCGTGGATGTTGCCTATGCCACCAGTGGCCCCGGGGTGGGTTTCGGTGGGGCAGCAGTGATCGAAGCTGCCTGCGGGTATGAAGACGTCCACATTTTGCCGCTCTTTGTCACTGATGGCCTGCTGCTGGATCGTGTCATTGATCAGGTTGACCATATTGCCGTAGCCACCGGTGCCCGCATCACCTACTCCACACCGCTGAAAACTGCTCTCGCACCATTGGTTGCCGCCCGCTACCGGGCAGCCCTCAGTGAGCTGCTCACTGCAGCACATGCCTGAAGAACATGCTTAAAAAACACCTCTAAAACACACGCCTAAGGAAACGCATATGCAGACACTAATCTTCATCGCGCTCGCAGGCGTGGCCGCTCAGCTGGTGGATGGTGGCCTCGGCATGGGATTCGGCGTCACCTCCACCACCATCCTCATCCTGCTCGCAGGTCTTGGCCCCGCCCAGGCCTCCGCCGTGGTGCACACCGCTGAAGTGGGAACCACCCTGGTCTCCGGTATCAGCCACTGGAAATTTGGCAATGTGGACTGGAAGGTGGTGTTCCGCCTCGGAGTGCCGGGTGCGGTCGGTGCCTTCGCCGGCGCGACCTTCCTCTCCAATCTCTCCATGGAAGCAGCTGCCCCGGTAACCGCCACGATCTTGGCACTGATCGGCATGAACCTGGTCTGGCGCTTCAGCAAGGGCAAGGTGCGCAGAACCTTCAGCAACCGGCCACACTCCAGAGGCTTCCTCGGGGGCCTGGGCATCGTGGGCGGCTTTATCGACGCCTCCGGTGGCGGCGGTTGGGGCCCGGTGACCACCTCCACATTGCTGTCGGTGGGACGTACTGAACCCCGCAAGATCGTCGGCACTGTCAACACCGCAGAATTCCTGGTCTCCCTGGCAGCGACCCTGGGCTTTATCATCGGGCTCTGGTCTGACCTGGTGGATAACCTCGCCGCTGTAGCTGCTCTACTCATTGGTGGTTCCATCGCCGCACCGATTGCCGCGTGGCTGATCAGCCGCGTTAATGCCACCGTGCTGGGTGGTGTTGTAGGAACCGCCATCGTGGCCCTGAACTTCCCCAAGGTGCTGGAGACCGTCGGTGTGAGCTTCGATGGGGATTGGATCATCCAGGCAGTGTTGGTTACCTTCGGTATCGCACTCACACTGCTGGGTGTGCGCCGCTACCGCAGGAATCTCGCCCAGGCACTGGCAGAGGAAGCCGCTGGCGAAGCTACAAGTGAGACTGCTGGGGGAACTGAGCCCGGGAGCTCTCCGATTTCTGAGGCGGTCAAGAGTAGAACCTGAGATCATGGGAGCCATGCCGCTGTCACTTTCTTCCATGCCCACCGAAACACTTCCAGGCTTTAGCCGGGTGTTTCCCGGTGGGCGTTTGACCTTGGGCCTGTCCCTTCCACTGAATTCCGGGAAGGAGGAGGAACCCGATGTAGATATCAATCGTCAGATTTCTCTTGTGCAACGGGTGGAAGCAGCGGGGTTTGCGGCAGTCTGGTTACGTGATATTCCACTCCGGGATCCTGGCTTCGGGGATGTAGGGCAGGTCTGGGATCCAATCAGTTACCTCGGATACCTGGCAGCACAGACCAGCTCTATTGCCTTGGGCACTGCCGCCATGGTGGCCCCACTGCGACATCCGCTGCATCTGGCCAAGCAGGCGGCCAGCATTGATCATTTAAGCCGTGGCCGATTCCTCTTCGGTGTGGCCACAGGCGACCGCTCGAGTGAGTACCCCGCCTTCGGCATCCAAGAAGGCCAACGCGATGAGGTATTCCGGGAATACCTTGATGTGATGCAGAAGGCCTGGACCACCCAGAACAAGGGCATCCGGTGGTCAGGTGGGCGTATGTGGGGAGGGGATGTGGTTCCTAAACCTCTGGCCCTCCGCCCGCCACTGCTCACCGTGGGGTCCTGCCTGCAATCCATGGCTTGGCATCGTGAACACGCCGATGCCCACGTGACTTATCAGCGTCCTCTGGATATCCAACGCAGGTACATCGCTGACTGGCGTGCAGAGGGTAATGACAAACCCTTCGCCATGTCGATGTCCCTGGATCTGCATGAGGATCTTGAGGCGGAAGCTGGCCCCATCAAGTTTGGTTGGCGGGTGGGTGCTAAAAGTCTGGTGCTGATTCTGCAGGAGTTGGAACGGATGGGTGTTGATCACGTGATCCTGGGGCTCAAACGTGGGAGCAGACCAGTAGATGAAGTACTTGATGAACTCATCGAGCATGTGTTGCCCACTTTCCCCGCTGGGTAAGGGTTCCTGCAGTTAGCAGGGTAGGCAGGCTTCGCGATGGCATCAGCGGCGTGTTTGAGGTCGAGCGGGTATTTCAGCATGATTTTTCCAGCGAGCTCATCTCGCAAATGATCGGTCGGCCATTTCCCAACATGCGGGGCCTGCCGGTGTCAGGGCGGCTTCCTGTGGCGCACCTGGCCACTGGTGATGCCTTTATCAGCGACTCCGCCACCCGTGCTCGCTTAGCGCAGCGCGCCCACCTCTGCGATATGGAAAGTGCTGCGGTGGCTGCAGTCGCCGACAGCTTCGAACTTCCCGTAACCCTGCTCAAACAGGTCAGTGATAACACCGACGAGGGGGCGTCGACCACCTGGTTTGAGGCGGTCGATGCTGGCGCACAGCAGCTTTACGACGCCCTTCTTGCTGGGGGTTTCCTCAAGTAGGGGTGATGTTTCGCGTGTTGGGGCTCTTGGTCCCGACTTGCCCAGGGTGGGAGCGGCTACATGCTTGGTGCTTGTTGGTGGGGCCCTCGGGCGGAAGGTGTGCGCCTGGCTGGACGGCGGTTGGTTGGTGGC
>NZ_CALZFS010000106.1 GCF_945649885.1 uncultured Corynebacterium sp.
CACCACTGTTCAAACAGGTCACCAGAGGGGCAGAGACTGCTTCTGAAGCTGAAATTGAAGAAAATCCCCGTGCAGCGCCGGTCAAGGTGCGCGCGATTGAACGAATCGCCGAGAAGTAAGGAGAACCACCATGACGATGACTCGTGGCTCCCGTACCGAGCCGAGCAGCACCCGTTCCTCCCGCAAGTCGGGAAGTCGTGACTATTCCACTGCGGCAAGGAACGCGTCGGCAAGTACCGTTGGCGCACCCACCACGCTGCCACCGGAGCGACGCCACTCCACCCGTGGCCTGGTTAATCCCGGTGCCCAGCCGACCTATAAGCGCCGCTTCCAGCACAAGACCGGATCCCAGCAGGTCCTGTCTGTGCGCGGACGTCGCGTGGTGGCCCCACGTGCTGATCCTAAGGTGATCAACCTTTTCATCATCGTCGTGGTTCTGCTGTGTGTTGGTGTCGGTGTGTCCATGGGATTGTCCGGCATGTCCACCCAGCAGACCTACCAGCTGCAGAACCTCAAGGCAGAAGAGACTGAACTGGCCAACCGCATTGAGTCCCTGACCCGCGATGTTGAGGATGCACGCTCAGCCGCAACCATCGCTGCCACCGCCAGTGGCATGGGCATGGTGTCCCCGGTGCAACCGGGTGTTCTGGAGGTTCAGGACAACGGTGAGGTTAGCGAGCAGCGTCCAGCCAGCCCGGAGACCCGCGCCATCATCGACATCAATGATGGGCAGCAGGTCCGCCCGAACCAGGCTTCCAGCAACCCGGATGAGATTGATGAGGTGACGGAAAACCTACAGGTGATTCCTCCTCAGCAGGGCACTGCGACTCCTCCGTATCAGAGCAATGCCCCTGCCGGAAACGTACCTTATGGTGCAACAACCCGTGACGCCGGTGAGCAAGCAGGTGGCGTCGGGCAGTGACTTTCCCCGGTGATGGACAGAGTCGGCAGCAACGAGCGGGACGTGGTGACACGTCCCGCCGTTCGGCGTACCAGGATGAAAGCAGGCGGACAGCTAGAGAACGGGAACTGAAACGACGTTCCGCAGCAACGCCTTCAACAGGGCCTTCCGGTGCAGCGGCTACCCCTGGCAGCACCTACCGTCCAGGCAGGGGTGAAGGTGGAGCCCGTAAACGTCGCGTCAACGCAGTGACCGCCATCGCGCTGTGCCTGGCGGGACTACTCATCTTCAGACTCGGATGGGTTCAGCTGGTTTGGGGGCCAGACCTGGCTGTTTATGCCTCTGACCAGCGCACACGTGTCTACGCCGATCCGGCACGTCGTGGTGAGATCCTGGACCGTGACGGCAATCAACTGGCCTACACCATGCAGGCACGCTCCCTGACCGTGTCCCCCAATATTCTCCGCCCGGAGATGATCACCCAGACCGACCTGGCCCTGCGCCTTGCCGCTGAACAGACCGACCCAGAGCAGGTGGATGACTACGTCACCATCGATGAAGGTCTGGACTATGTCCGCATGAATGCGGAGGAACGCCAGGCATTCCTGGATGACAAGTTGGACGAACGTCTGGAATTTGCCTCGAAACGCATCCCGGAGATCATCGAATCTCACGATAAAGATGTCTCCAATATTCGCTCTGAGGAAATCTTGGAGAAATTCTACGCCGACAGTCAGTACGAGGTGCTGGTACGCAATGTGGATCCGGATATCGCCGCAGAGATCACCGATGAACTCTATGGCATCGCAGGGGATCACCAGGACATCCGTCAGTATCCCAATGGCGCTGTCGCGGAAAACATCATCGGCCGGATCAGCATGGACGGTGAAGGTCAGTTCGGTTTTGAAGCCTCCAATGATTCACTCCTGGCCGGCATCGATGGCCGTTCCACCATGGATGTGTCCATCCAGGGTCAGGCCATCCCGGGAACCCTGCGCGATCAGGTCCCAGCCGTTGACGGCGCCGGTGTTGAACTGACCATCGACCTTGATCTGCAGACCTATGTCCAGCAGCTGCTGGAACAGGCCAAAGCTAACTCGGGGGCAGACAGCGCCTCAGCTGTTGTCTTGGATGCCAAGACCGCTGAGGTCCTGGCGATGGCGAACTCCGACACCATCAACCCCAATGAGGACACCGCCAAGCAGATCGAACGCGGAAAGAGCTTTGACAACCCATCGATCACTCACCCCTTTGAACCTGGTTCGGTGGCCAAGATCATCACGGCAGCCGGTGTGATTCAGGAGGGTCTGACCACTCCTGATGAAGTGCTCCAGGTGCCAGGCACCATCCAGATGGCAGGTGTCACGGTCAAGGATGCCTGGGATCACGGTGTGGTTCCGTATACCACCGCAGGTGTCTTTGGTAAGTCCTCCAACGTGGGCACCCTGATGCTGGCTGAGCGACTCGGGGAGGAGCAGTTCTCTGAATACCTCGACCGCTTCGGCATCGGGCAGCCCACCGGTATTGAACTTCCCACAGAATCCCAGGGCCTGATCCCAGCGCTCGAGCAGTGGTCCGGTGGTACCTTTGCCAACCTGCCGATCGGCCAGGGCATGTCAATTACCCTCTTGCAGATGGCCGGCATCTACCAGGCGTTGGCCAATGACGGTGAGCGTATTGAACCGCGCATCGTCAAACAGGTCACCGATTCCGATGGCACCATCCTGGAACAACCAGAACCGGAAAAAGTCCAGGTTGTCAGCCCGGAGGCAGCACGCACCACAGTGGATATGTTCCGGTCGGTGATCCAGGATGACCCCACCGGTCTCCAGCGCGGTACTGCCGCAGACGCCGCCATCGAGGGCTACCAGTTGTCTGGCAAGACAGGTACTGCCCAGAAGGTCGATGAGAACACCGGGGCCTATTCCAACTCTGAATACTGGATTACCTTCGCCGGAATCGCACCCGCAGATGATCCCCGTTTTGTCGTGGCAATTATGCTTGATGAGCCGGAACGTGGTGTTCATGGTGGTGCCGGTGGCACTGCCGCACCCTTGTTCAAGGACATCGCCACCTGGCTTCTCAACCGGGATAATATCCCGCTGTCCGCGCCAGCCGAACCCATTCTTCTTGAAGCCCAGTAGGTTCAATAGAATTTACTGAGCCCTCAATATTCACAGCAGGGGACACCACCCACGTGGCCCCTGGACCATCTGCCCATCAACAACCTGACCCCACACTGGAGGAATATCAATGGCCATCACACTCACGGCCCTTGCTGAGATCATCGGAGGCCGCCTGCACAACGCGGTGGATCCGGAGATGGAAATCCGCAATATCGGCCTGGATTCCTCCACGCTGTCTAAGAAGGCCGCGATCTTCGCTGCTGTTCCGGGAACTCGTAAGCATGGTGCTGTTTTTGCCACACAGGACCGCGCAGCAGGTGCCCTGGCAGTCCTCACCGATGATGAGGGTGCCGGAATCCTTGCTGAGGCTGGCGACCAGCGTCCCCTCATCGTTGTCAGTGAGGTTCGGAAGGTGTTGGGGGTTGCGTCGTCAAGCGTTTATGGCGATCCCTCACAGGAGCTCGTGTTGATCGGTGTCACCGGTACCTCCGGCAAGACCACGACCAGTTACCTGCTGGAACGTGGCCTGATGGAGGCTGGTTACAAGGTGGGGCTGATCGGCACCACAGGTACCCGCATTGACGGTGAAGCTGTGCCCACCAAGCTGACCACCCCGGAGGCACCGACGCTGCAGAAGCTGTTCTACCGCATGCGTCAACATGATGTCACCCACGTGGTCATGGAGGTGTCCAGTCATGCATTGTCATTGGGAAGGGTGTCCGGCTCCCACTTTGATGTCGCCGCTTTCACCAACCTTTCCCAGGATCACCTGGATTTCCACGACACCATGGATGAGTACTTCGAAGCGAAGTCGCTGTTCTTCCATCCGGATTCACCACTTGCCGCAACCAACCAGGTTGTCTGTGTTGATGATGAGTGGGGAACACACATGGCTGAGATCGCTGGCAACGCACAGACCGTGGCCACCACCGGTAAGACAGCAGATTTCATCGCCACCGCCGCCCAGGTGAGCGAATCTGGAGAGCAGAACTTCTCCATCACCACTCCTGAGCACGGCGATGTCCCCGTCACCCTGGCCCTACCCGGTGCCTTCAACGTTGCCAACGCCACCCTTGCCCTGGCTGCGGCCGTGCGCGCCGGCGTGGACCCGGTTCCCTTTGCCCAGGGCATGGCCAAGGTTGCGGTACCAGGGCGCATGGAGCGTATCGACGAAGGCCAGGACTTCCTCGCCGTCGTGGACTATGCCCACAAGCCAGCAGCCGTGGCGGCTGTGCTAGACACCCTGCGCTCCCAGATCGAGGGACGCCTCGGTGTGGTCATCGGCGCTGGTGGCGACCGTGATGCCACCAAACGTGCCCCCATGGGTGAGCTGTCCGCGCAGCGCGCCGACCTCGTCATCATCACCGATGATAATCCCCGCTCTGAAGTTCCCGCCACCATCCGGGAAGCGGTCATGGCAGGTGCTACCAAGGGTGCTGCTGAGGCAGAGCGCCAGGTAGATGTCCGTGAGATCGGTGACCGTGCCAAGGCCATCCGCGCGCTGATCGAGTGGGCAGGCCCCGGAGATGGCATTGTTGTAGCTGGCAAGGGCCATGAGGTTGGCCAGCTGGTTGCCGGAGTCACCCACCATTTTGATGATCGCGAGCAGGTTCGTGAGGCACTGCAGCACAAGCAGTCCACCAGGGAAGGAAAATAGGCCGAACCCATGATGCAACTGACACTGGGCCAGATCGCCGAGATCACCGGGGGTGAACTGGCCGGAGGCGCACAGGCGGACACCCTTGTCATCGGAACCGTCGAATTCGACTCCCGCAAAATTACGCCGGGAGGATTGTTCCTGGCACTGCCCGGAGCACGTGTGGACGGCCATGAATTTGCCGCCACAGCCGTAGAGAAGGGTGCTGCCGCAGTCCTGGCTGCACGGGAAGTGGATGCCCCCTCCATCATCGTCCCCGCCGTGGGTAAATCTGATTCCAATGCGGATATCTACGCCAATGACCCAGAAGGCCATGGCGCGGCCGTCATTGAGGCACTCTCCCTCCTGGCACGCCACGTGGTTGACCTGGGTGTGGGTGAGCATTCCCTCAACGTGGTCGCAATAACCGGATCTGCTGGCAAGACATCCACCAAGGACTTCATCGCCACCGTGCTATCCATGGCAGGTGACACCGTGGCACCCCCGGGCTCATTCAACAATGAGATCGGTCTGCCACACACCGCCCTGCGCTGTACTGAATCCACCCGCTACCTGGTTGCTGAGATGTCAGCGCGCGGCATCGGACACATCGCCCACCTGGCACGCATCACCCCGCCACGCATCGGTGCGGTCCTCAACGTCGGTTCCGCGCACTTAGGTGAATTCGGTTCCCGTGAGAATATCGCCCAGGCCAAGGGAGAACTCATTGAAGCTCTCCCCGCAGCTGCTGATGGCGGCGTGGCCGTCCTCAACGCTGATGACCCTTTCGTGGCTTCTATGGCTCCGCGCACCCAGGCACGTGTAGTCACCTTCTCCACGGCGAACCCGCCGGCACGGGGAGCGGACTACTGGGCCACCGACCTCTCACTCGATGATGTCGCACGGGCCAGTTTCACGCTGCACACCAATAATGGTTCCTGGCCGGTGACCCTCCAAGTCTTCGGCGAACACCAGGTGTCCAATGCACTCGCCGCCGCCGCCGTGGCGATCGAAGCCGGCATTGATGAATCCACGGTGGTGGCAGGCCTGGCCTCCCACGCCGCGGCCTCTGCCCACCGCATGGATGTGCGCACCCGTCCTGATGGCGTGACCATCATCAATGACTCCTATAACGCCAACCCGGATTCCATGCGGGCAGGTGTGGCAGCTCTGGCTTACACCGCCAGCGCACGTACCGAATCCCATAGCTGGGCCGTACTCGGCCAGATGGGTGAACTCGGTGATGACGCTGTGGAGGCACACCGTGCACTGGGTGGGGAACTGGCCAAGTATCATATTGAAAGACTCATTGCAGTCGGGGACAACCCCAACTGCCATGCACTGGGGGAGCAGGCTGCTGCCCTGGGCGTGAAGACCTATGCGGTGGCCGATGCTGACGCAGCAATCGAACTTTTACGCCAACACATTCGTCGAGATGATGTCGTGTTGGTCAAAGCATCCAACGCCGACAGGCTGTGGCGCCTGGCCGAGGGGCTACACGGGATGTTTGAAGGCGGAACACGCCGGAATCTGGAAGGACTGTAAGAAGTAATGCAACAGATCATCATCAGTGGAGCCGTTGCGTTCC
The DNA here is from genome assembly GCF_945649885.1 of uncultured Corynebacterium sp. Lineage (GTDB taxonomy): Bacteria > Actinomycetota > Actinomycetes > Mycobacteriales > Mycobacteriaceae > Corynebacterium. The sequence goes on from NZ_CALZFS010000106.1 coordinate 6,252, forward strand.
TGGTCGCTATTTTCCTCACCCCGGTCCTGATCCGGTATTTCACCAAGCGGCAGCTCGGCCAGGAGATCCGTGAAGAAGGCCTGCAGTCACACTTGCGTAAGCGTGGCACCCCGACCATGGGTGGCATTGCGATCATCGCCGGCATCGTGGTCAGTTACCTGGTCACCAACATCTACTCCATCCTGGCTGGTTTCGGTGGCTTCACTGCCTCTGGTCTGCTTGTCCTGGGCTTGATGTTGGGGCTTGGCCTCACCGGCTTTGCTGATGACTTCATCAAACTGTTCAAGGAAAGAAACCTGGGACTGAACAAGACCGCAAAACTGGTCTCCCAACTGGCCATCGCCCTGGTGTTTGGTTTCCTGGTACTACAGTTTCCGGATGAAAACGGGCTGACCCCAGCATCCACACACCTGTCCTTCATCCGTGATATCGACACCATCGACCTAGCCTTCGGTGGCGGCATCCTGGGCATCATTGTCTTTTTGATCTTCATCTACATCGTGGTCAGTGCCTGGTCTAATGCGGTCAACGTCACCGATGGCCTTGATGGACTTGCCGCCGGCACTACCGCCTTTGTCATGGGTGCCTACACCCTCATCACCTTCTGGCAGTTCCGTAACTCCTGCGATACCGCAGTGGAGGCCGGCTGCTACACCGTGCGTGATCCACTCGATATCGCAGTGCTGGCAGCCGGTGGCCTTGGCGCCACCCTCGGCTTTCTGTGGTGGAACGCCGCACCGGCGAAGATCTTCATGGGCGACACCGGTTCCCTGGCACTGGGTGGATTGGTCGCGGGTATCTCCGTGGTCACTCGCACTGAGCTGCTCATGGTCATCATCGGCGCCCTCTTTGTCATCGAGGTAGCCTCCGTGGCCATCCAGATCGCAGTATTCAAGACCCGCAAGAAGCGTGTGTTCAAGATGGCTCCGATCCACCACCACTTCGAGGCGGTCGGCTGGGCGGAGACCACCGTCGTGGTCCGCTTCTGGCTGATTGCCATCATGGCCGTTCTGGCCGGCATGGCCGTGTTCTACAGTGACTGGCTCACCCTGGCGGAGGTCTAATATGACTGCACACTTTGATACCTCAGGTCTGCCGGCATCACTGCGCGGCAGGATCCTGGTGGCCGGCGCCGGTGTCTCCGGCCTGGGCGTCGCTGGCATGCTCCACGAGCTCGGTCTGGAGGTGGTGGTGGCAGATGACAATGACACCGCCCGCCACCGTTTGATGGAACTGATCGAAGTCCGCGATATCAGCACCGCAGAGGCACGTGCCACCCTGGATGATTACTCCATCGTGGTGACTTCTCCGGGTTGGCATCCGGCCAGCCCTCTGCTTGTCGACGCCGCCGCCCACGGCCTTGAAGTCATCGGCGATGTGGAAGTGGCTTGGCGCCTGGATCGTGCCGGCGTCTTCGGTACCCCTCGTACCTGGCTGGTGGTCACCGGAACCAACGGTAAGACCACCACCACCGCGATGTTGGCAGCGATGATGAAACAGGGCGGACAGGCTGCTGAGGCCGTCGGCAACATCGGGGTCCCGGTTTCTGCAGCGTTGCTGGCAAAAGAACGCGTGGATGTCATGGTCGCGGAACTATCCAGTTTCCAGCTCCACTGGGCACCCACCCTGGTCCCGGATGCCGGCCTGGTCCTGAACCTGGCAGAAGACCACATTGACTGGCACGGCTCCTTCCGCGAGTATGCCCTGGCCAAGACCAAGGTGCTCAACGGGCCAGTTGCTGTCATCGGCGCAGATGATGAGTTCCTGGTCTCTCTGACCACTGAGCAGGACCTTGAAGATCTCATCGGCTTCACCCTCAACGTACCGGGGGAACGCCAGGTCGGTGTGAACAACGGACATCTGGTGGACAACACCTTTGGTAAGAATCTGGTGCTGGCACCAGCTGATGGTATCAACCCCTCCGGTCCCGCCGGAGTCCTTGACGCACTGGCCGCCGCAGCACTCGCACGTTCCCAGGGTGTGAGCCCGGAGGCCATCGCGGCAGCTCTGGAGGCTTTCGAGGTCTCCGGACACCGCGGACAGGTTATCGCCGTTGATGGCGGTGTGGAATTCATCGACAACTCCAAGGCCACCAACCCGCATGCTGCAGATTCAGCACTTGCTGGAAAAGACTCAGTGATCTGGCTTGTCGGTGGACAGCTCAAGGGCGCCGACATCTCTGAACTGGTGGCAACACATGCTCACCGGATCAAGGCAGCCCTGGTCCTCGGTGTTGACCGGGCAGAGATTGTCACCGCACTAGAAAAACATGTCCCGGAAACACAGATTTATGTGACAGAATCTCCTGATCCGATGGGAGCGATGGAGGAGCTTGTCACTGAGGCCTTCCGAATCGCGACATCAGGTGACTCCGTGCTCCTAGCGCCAGCCGCAGCATCCCTGGACATGTACAAGGGCATGGGGGAGCGTGGCGATCTCTTTGCACGCTCCGTACTCACTACAATCGAGGGACAAAAGGAAGAGTAGGGCGGATCTCATGACCACCAGCAGCGCATCACGGAAGCCCGGACCGGCACAGCCGCGCGCAGGGGATCAGAAGTCTGCCTCCAGGACCCGGAGCAATTCTCGCACCGGACTCAGCCTCCGCGGGAGGATCTCCCATGCCTGGAATGATCTGCTCTCCCGTCCGATGACGGATTACATCATGATCCTGTTCACCGTCATCGCCCTGTCCTGCATCGGCGTGGTCATGGTGTACTCATCTTCCATGACATGGTCATTTTCTGAGGTCGGAAGCGTCTGGGGCACCGCCCTGCGCCAGGCAGTCATGATCGTGGTGGGTTTTGCTGTGATGTGGGTCGCCCTGATGGTACGGCCCCAGTTGATCCGCAGTCTGGCACCAACGCTGCTGGTGATATCCATCCTGCTGTTGCTTGCCGTCCAGATTCCCGGCATCGGCACAGGTAGGGAAGAAGTGGGATCCCAGTCCTGGATCAATCTCGGACCGGTGAGTTTCCAGCCCTCAGAAATCGCCAAGGTTGCCATCGCCGTCTGGGGTGCACACTATCTCGCTGGGAAGGGGCCGGTCACACACTGGATCAACAACCACTACACCAGATTCGCACTGGTCGGTATCTTCATGGCCACCCTGATCTTCCTTGAGGGCGACGCTGGCATGGCGATGTCCTTCGTGCTGGTTGTTCTGTTCATGCTTTTCTTCGCCGGTATCGCCGTGGGGTGGCTGATTCTAGCAGGTGGTGTACTCCTTGCCGCCCTTGCTGCCCTGGCACTGGGTGGAGGTTTCCGATCCAACCGTTTCAACGTCTACTTTGATGCATTCTTCGGAAATTTCCATGACACCCGGGGTACAGCATTCCAGTCTTATCAGGGGTTTCTATCCCTGGCTGATGGCGCAGCCACCGGTGTGGGGCTGGGACAGTCCCGCGCAAAATGGTTCTACCTGCCTGAAGCTAAAAATGACTTCATCTTCGCCATCATCGGTGAAGAACTCGGTCTGTGGGGCGGGGCGATTGTCATTGGCCTGTTCGCCACCTTGCTCTATTTCGGTCTGCGCACAGCCAAGCGCAGCCATGACCCATTCCTCGGCCTGCTTGCCGCAACCCTCACCGCAGCGGTGGTCTCCCAGGCCTTCATCAACATCTCTTATGTTGTGGGACTGCTTCCTGTCACCGGTATCCAGCTGCCGATGATTTCCGCTGGTGGTACCTCCGCGGTGATCACCCTGGCGTCGATGGGACTGTTGGCAAGTTGTGCCCGCCATGAACCTGAAGCGGTATCAGCCATGGCCTCCTATGGCAGGCCGGTTGTGGACAGGCTCCTGATGCTGCGTGAACCCAGCAGCAAACTGACATCCAATAACGTTGGTGTCCGTAGCCCACGAGGCTCTCGTGGAATGACCCCGACCACCGCAGAGAAACGCCGGGCCGGTAGCCGTGAGCGTTTCGGTGATCCGGTGACCTCCCGACCTGAGGCACGTGGCGATGC
>NZ_CALZFS010000107.1 GCF_945649885.1 uncultured Corynebacterium sp.
TGTTTGAAGTTAATATTCGTCAGTTAAGGAATTAACCAAGTCATGGCCCGAAACGAGTCAGCCACCGAGCAGAGGGAATTGGATCCGTCCAAGGCCCAAACTCATCCCGTGGCCACCATCGGCAACACCGCACAGCCAAAGTCAGCAAAGAACATTGCTGCTTCTGGCGCTGGAAGTGTGAAGCGACCAGGTGACCAAATCTTTGAGACCCTGTCCACCGCCTCCGCAGCAATCATCACCGTGCTCATCGCGGCCATCGGTGCGTTCCTTATCTGGCGCGCTATCCCAGCCCTCACCAACAACGCAGAGGGTCTGCTGGGATTCTTCACCTACACCGGCGCATGGAACACCCTTGATGTCGAAGCAATGTACTTCGGTATCCCCAACCTTCTCGCCGCCACACTGCTGATCTCAGTGGTGGCATTGATCATCGCCATGCCGATCGCACTGGGCATCGCGGTCTTCCTCTCCAACTACGCACCCAAACGACTGGTCAAGCCACTGGGCTACATGGTGGACATGCTCGCAGCAGTCCCTTCCATCGTCTACGGCCTCTGGGGCTGGCAGGTGCTCGGACCATCACTATCCAACCTCTACACCTGGGTCGAGAGCTGGGGCGGCGGATTCTTCCTGTTTGCCACCTACGCCAACTCCCCATCCTTTGCCACGGGCCGCAACATGCTCACCGGTGGCGTCGTGCTGGCCGTGATGATCCTCCCGATCATCGCCGCCACCGCCCGCGAAGTATTTGTCCAGACGCCGAAAGGCCACATTGAAGCAGCGCTCGCACTCGGTGCCACCCGCTGGGAAGTTGTCCGCATGACTGTCCTGCCATTCGGCATGTCCGGTTATGTCTCCGGCGCCATGCTGGGCCTGGGCCGCGCACTGGGTGAGACCATGGCCCTGTACATGGTTGTCTCTCCATCGTCTGCCTTCCGTTTCTCGCTGTTTGACGGTGGTACCACCTTCGCAACAGCAATCGCCAACGCTGCCGCAGAGTTCAACGACGACACCCGTGCCGGCGCCTATATCGCTGCCGGCCTGGTGCTCTTCGCCCTGACCTTCATCGTCAATGCTGCAGCCCGCGGCATGGTTAACCGCGGAAAGTAGAAGGGTCTACAACAATGACTAACAACATTTCCGCAGCCACCACGCCGCGCATGGATGAGCCCTTGAAGAAGAGCTCCGCATTCACCGACATCTCCAGTCGTCGTAAAGCCTCCGATGGCTTTGCCACCTTCCTGATCTACCTGGCGATGGTCATTGCCGCAGTCCCGCTGGTCTGGGTGCTGTGGACCGTCATTTCCAAGGGATTCTCCCCGATTCTCACCGTTGACTGGTGGACCACCTCCCAGCAGGGCACGCTGCTCCAGCTACCCGGTGGCGGTGCCGCACACGCCATGGTGGGAACGCTTGTCCAGGCACTGATCACTTCGATCGTGTCCATCCCGATCGGCATTTTCACCGCCATCTACCTGGTGGAGTACTCCAACGGTAACCGCCTGGGCCGCATCACCACCTTCATGGTGGACATCCTCACCGGTGTTCCCTCCATTGTTGCCGCACTGTTCATCTACTCCATGTGGATCGTCATGTTCGGTTTCTCCCGCTCCGGACTCGCTGTGGCACTCTCCCTGGTCATCCTCATGGTCCCGGTGATCATCCGAAACACCGAGGAAATGCTCCGCGTGGTCCCACAGGACCTGCGTGAAGCCTCCTACGCACTGGGTGTTCCGAAGTGGAAGACCATCGCCAAGATCGTTCTTCCCACCGCCCTGTCCGGCATCGTCACCGGCGTGATGCTGGCGATTGCCCGCATCATGGGTGAATCAGCACCAGTCCTGGTGCTGGTTGGTTCCACCCAGGCCATCAACTGGAACCCGGTCAGCGGTCCGCAGTCCTCACTGCCACTGATGATGCTGGACATGTACAAGGCTGGTACCGCACCAGCCACCCTGGACAAGCTGTGGGGTGCTGCCCTCACGCTGGTGATCATCATCGCTGTTCTTAACATCGGTGCACGAGTGATCTCAGCCAAGTTCTCGGTCAAGCAGTAACCCCACACTTTTTATAAAACTTTTCAGGAGATACCCACGATGTCGAAGCTTAAGCTCAACGATCTCGATATTTTCTACGGCGACTTCCACGCTGTCCAGAACGTGAACCTCGAGGTTCCGGCCCGCTCAGTCACCGCCTTCATCGGCCCATCCGGCTGCGGCAAGTCCACCGTTCTGCGTTCGATCAACCGCATGCACGAGGTCACCCCGGGTGCCTACGTCAAGGGAGAAATCCTCCTTGACGGCGAGAACATCTACGGACCAAAGATCGACCCGGTCGCCGTGCGTAACACCATCGGCATGGTCTTCCAGAAGGCCAACCCATTCCCAACCATGTCCATCGAGGACAACGTTGTCGCCGGCCTGAAGCTCTCCGGTGAGAAGAACAAGAAGAAGCTCAAGGAAGTAGCCGAGAAGTCCCTGCGCGGCGCCAACCTCTGGGAAGAGGTCAAGGACCGCCTGGACAAGCCGGGTGGTGGCCTCTCCGGTGGTCAGCAGCAACGCCTGTGCATCGCACGCGCAATTGCCGTTGAGCCTGAGGTTCTCCTCATGGATGAGCCCTGCTCCGCATTGGACCCGATTTCCACCCTGGCCGTGGAGGACCTCATCCACGAGCTCAAGGAAGAGTTCACCATCGTGATCGTCACCCACAACATGCAGCAGGCTGCGCGTGTGTCGGATCAGACCGCCTTCTACTCCCTAGAGGCCACCGGCAAGCCGGGCCGTCTGGTTGAGCTTGGCCCCACCAAGAAGATCTTCGAGAACCCGGACAAGAAGGAAACCGAGGACTACATCTCGGGCCGCTTCGGATAAACCCCGAACTTCAACTTGTGTTAGACCAGCCGTCGTGCCCTCCGCACGGCGGTTTTTCTCATGGTCGGGGGCAGTGGTTGACGCTGACAGGTATGTGCTCCGCTGGCAACCTTTAAGTACGATTAAATCAATGTTTAATATTCCCGTTGGGGGAATGAGAAGTTGGGAGAACCATATGTTGCAGGGCACAGATCCCCGGACGACCACCGACCAGCTACGCCAGGATTATGATGTCACCCAGATTGATGGCATCTGGACTGTTCTGGGGCATCCTGAAGCGATGCAGGTAGCCCGTGATCCTCATTCCTACTCTTCAGCGGTGTCGCGGTACCTGCAGCTGCCTAATGGTCTGGATGGGGTGGAACACAGCCGGTTCCGTGCGTTGATCGACCGTTACATGACGCCTTCTGTGGTGGCGGGTCTGGAACCGGTGTTCGCAAAGGTGGCGCAGGAAGTAGTGGGGGAGGCGGTGGCGGGGACACTACAGGGGGAGACAGCAGAGGTCGATGCCGTGGAATTGGGCATCAACTTCTCTGTCAGGGCAATGACAGCATGGCTGGGGTGGCCACGGGATCTGGAGCCGCGTCTGGTTCAGTGGGTGCGCAACAATTCCCAGGCCTCACGTTCCAGACAGCAGGAGAAAACCGCAGAGGTGGCGGCAGATTTTGATGAGATTATCCGGGAGGTGGTGGAACCCCGACTGCGGGACAGTTCCATCAAGGACGTGACCGCTGATCTGGTCAAGGACGATTTCCTGGGGCGGAAACTCACCTTCGAAGAAATTGTCTCCATCCTGAGGAACTGGACCGGTGGTGATCTCAGTTCCATGGCGTTGTGCATCGGCGTGGTGGTTCAAGGACTCACCAACAATCGCGCGGTGCAGGACCGTATTCGCGGTGGCGTATCCACGAGGGAACTGGAGGCCATGATTGATGAGTTCCTGCGCATCGACAGCCCCTTTGTCACCAACCGGCGCGTCACCACCTGCCCTGTCACACTGGCTGGCCAGCACATCCCTGCCGGTGAGCAGATCAACATCAACTGGACTTCCGCCAATCGTGATGAGCGAATTTTTGAGGACCCGGATGCCTATGATGCCTTCAACCTGTCGAAGAACCTGGTCTGGGGAGCCGGGCCACATGAGTGTCCCGGGCGTGATCTCTCCATGGCTGAACTGCGGGCTTTTGTCACAGCGCTTATCGACGCCACCGTGGTCACCCCGACGCAGAGTGCTCCGGTACGGGCCCGCTTCCCGCTGGGTGGATATGTGTCAGCGCCAGTGGTGCTGAACAGAATCTAGATGATCGGATCCTCATCCGAAGAGCTGCGGCGGAACTGTCGTTCCAGCTCTGCCCAGCGACGCTCCACGTCCGCCTCGATCTCTTCATGCTTGCGCTTCTGGATATATTCCTCCGGCTGCAGACCACTGGAGAAATAGACAAGACGGGCAGCCACATTCACAGTGTGGTCAGCGTAGCGCTCATAAAAACGTGACAGCAGGGCCAGGTCCACAGCATTGCGGGCAGAATGTGGCCAGGGACGTGAAGTGAGGATCCGCATGATGTGGTGGTGGAGATCATCCACGGCATCATCATCCGAGGCCAGATCAAGGGCGATATCTGCATCTGGGGTGATCAGGATCTGTCGAATCTTGTCTGACATGTTGTCTACCAGGCGTGACAGTTCCTTGATGAAACCGATGAATTCCTCAGGAACCACCGGATCAGGGTGGCGGCGTCGTGCCGCATTGGCCACATGCATGCCGAGAGCACCCATGCGGGAGAAGTCCTCCACGATGTAGATGGAGGAGACCACCTGGCGCAGATCGCGGGCCAGGGGAGTTTCCAGTGCCAACAGCTCGACAGCCTGGACCTCACAACGGGTGCGGACCTCCTCCAGCTCATCCGCGTTAGACAGAGCAGCTTCGGCAGAGGCCAGAGAATCACCGAGCAGCGCATCGGATGCCTTGCTCATGGTGTCTTTGGTGAGATCGCACAGAGTGATGAGGTCATGTGCGAATTCGTCTAGTTGCTGCCTGTATGACCTACGCATGGGAATCACTATAAGCTCAATAGGATCGTACTGCAGGGTGCATGTGAGCAAAATGTCCAGACAGCTGGGCTGCAGAAAACCTATCTACCCGGAAACGGGGCTGAAACCGGAAGTTTCAACCTCCGGAGTTCTCCATTTCTGCGCCCACCGGCACAGTCTCATCCTCCGGATCATCCAACCAGCCCTCAGGCAGGGCCACCTTTGCTGAAGATCCCTTGCGGCCACGAGCTCCATCGGCATCTTCGGCCTTGGCATCAGAATCTGCCCATGGAACCAGCAGATCTTCCAGTTCGGTGTAGGTGGAGGTGCGCGCCAGCTCAGCGCGGAACTCTCCCCCGACAGGGAAGCCGCGGAGGTACCACCCCATGTGCTTACGGAGATCACGGATGCCTTTGAGCTCACCATCGTGCTGCATGAGTAGTTCCGCGTGACGCAGGATGATGCGGGTGACCTCACCAAAGGTGGGTTCCTCCGGGATCGGCTCGCCACGCACCGCAGCAGACAGCTCAGCAAATAACCAGGGACGGCCCAGGCAGCCGCGACCAACCACGACGCCATCGCAGCCGGTCTGCTCCATCATGCGGGTGGCATCATCAGCTGCGAAGATATCGCCATTGCCCAGAACCGGAATGCCGGTATCCGCCAGGTGTTCCTTGAGACGGGCGATCTCATTCCAGTCGGCTTCACCAGAATAACGCTGGGCGGCGGTGCGGGCATGCAAGGCAACAGACTTGGCACCTGCATCCACCGCGATGCGGCCGGCATCAAGGTGGGTGTGGTGTTCGTCGTCAATGCCCACGCGGAATTTCACCGTGACCGGGATATCAGTGCCCTCAGTGGCGCGCACTGCCGCCGAGACGATGTTTTCAAAGAGCCTGCGCTTATAAGGGATGGCCGAACCACCACCACGGCGGGTCACCTTGGGCACCGGGCAGCCGAAGTTCATATCAATATGATCAGCCAGATTCTCATCCACAATCATCTTCGCAGCCTCATAGGTGTACTGCGGATCAACTGTGTACAGCTGCAGGCTGCGTGGATTCTCATCCGGGGCGAAGGTGGTCATGTGGAGGGTCTTCTCATTGCGTTCCACCAGGGCACGCGCAGTGACCATCTCACAGATATAAAGCCCTGAGATCGTTCCGGTACGTTGCATCTCCTGTTCGCGGCACAGGGTGCGGAACGCCACGTTGGTGACACCGGCCATGGGGGCCAGAATCACCGGGGAGGCAAGGTCAAAGGGTCCGATCTTCAGAGTCACACCTCCCATTGTCCTACCTATGTGGATGGGTGCCAAATGGTAGGGCGCTAAAGGCTGATGAGTGAAAGGTGGTGCTGAGGGAAACTATGAAAATATTGGGTAAAAGTACTGAAAAGAGTTGCAGAAGAATCCATTGATGTGTCAGCAAAGTCAAGGGTGGAATGAAAAGTCGTCGCTATCGCTGCTGATCACACCCTAAATTCGGACATTTGGGTAGTAAATGGTTTATTCTTGTTAGCACAACAGAAAAAGTGGGGTACATCATAAAACATCCACGGCAGTGATTTGCAGGCGCTCTGAGAGTGTTCGAGCGTGGCAGACAAAGCCTGGATATTTTTACGTGTAGACCGCCTGGACATCTTTCGTCGAACCTTGTGCCATGAACATGGTTATGGGGATCGACTACCTGAGGAGGTAACCAATGTCAGATCGTATTGCTTCGGAGAAGCTGCGTTCCAAGGTCATGTCTGCCGATGAGGCAGCTCAGTTCGTTAACGCTGGTGACAAGGTCGGTATGTCCGGCTTCACCGGTGCGGGCTACCCAAAGGCACTCCCAACTGCCATCGCCAACCGTGCGAAGGACGCTCACGCAGCAGGATCCGATTACGCGATTGATCTGTTCACCGGCGCATCCACCGCACCTGACTGCGATGGTGTTCTCGCAGAAGCCGACGCCGTCCGCTTCCGCATGCCTTATGCCTCTGATCCGATCATGCGTAACAAGATCAACGAGGGCAAGATGGGATACTCCGATATCCACCTGTCCCACTCCGGTCAGTACGTGGAGAACGGCTTCTTCGGCAAGCTGAACGTCGCCATCGTCGAAGCAGTCCGCATCACCGAAGAGGGCCACATCGTGCCTTCCTCCTCCGTGGGCAACAACGTTGAGTACCTGGCTGCCGCTGAGAAGATCATCATTGAGGTCAACTCCTGGCAGTCCCTGGACCTTGAGGGCATGCACGACATCTGGAACATGCCAAAGCTGCCTAACCGCATCGCTGTCCCGATCAACAACGCTGGTGATCGCATCGGTAAGTCCTACATCGAGATCGACACCGACAAGGTTGTCGCCGTTGTTGAGACCAACACCCCGGACCGCAACGCACCATTCAAGCCGGTCGATGAGGTCTCCCAGAAGATCGCCGGCAACTTCCTCGATTTCCTCGAGGGCGAGGTTGCCGCTGGCCGACTGTCCTACGACGGCTATGTCATGCAGTCCGGCGTGGGCAACGTCCCCAACGCTGTGATGGCAGGCCTGCTGGATTCCAAGTTCGAAAACATCCAGGCCTACACCGAGGTCATCCAGGACGGCATGGTCGACCTGATCGACGCCGGCAAGATGACCGTTGCTTCTGCCACCTCCTTCTCCCTCTCCCCTGAGTACGCAGAGAAGATGAACAATGAGGCCGCCCGCTACCGCGAGTCCATCATCCTGCGCCCACAGCAGATCTCCAACCACCCGGAGGTCATCCGTCGTGTTGGCCTGATCGCCACCAACGGCCTGATCGAAGCCGACATCTACGGCAACGTGAACTCCACCAACGTCTCCGGCTCCCGTGTCATGAACGGCATCGGTGGTTCCGGCGACTTCACCCGCAACGCCTACATCTCCTCCTTCATCACCCCATCTGAGGCCAAGGGTGGTGCGATCTCCGCGATCGTTCCTTTCGCCTCCCACATCGACCACACCGAGCACGATGTCATGGTGGTCATCTCCGAGTACGGCTACGCCGACCTGCGTGGCCTGGCACCACGTGAGCGCGTGTCCAAGATGATTGCTCTGGCACACCCTGATTACCGCCCACTGCTGGAGGAGTACTACGCTCGCGCGACCTCCGGCGACAACAAGTTCATGCAGACCCCTCATGACCTGGCCACCGCGTTTGATTTCCACCGCAACCTGGCTAAGAACGGCTCCATGAAGCACCAGGATCAGCTGGTCTAAACCATCTGAGTGGTGAAACCGCCCTCCTTCACCCTGGAATCCGCTGAGGACTACAGGTGCAGGAAGGCGGTTTTTTCATGCCTTCTTCTTTTCCCCAGGCACGGTTGGGCATTTGCGGAGCTGCCAGGGGTGCAGATGGGGAGATGAGTTTCTCAACATGAAACTGATGTTTCAGGGATGATGGGAAAATAAGGAAGACGGCAACGAAGCTGACCACAACATAAATGGAAGAGGTCCCACCGTAATGTCCACCACATCCTCATGTCCCTTTGCCCCCGGGGAACAAGCCCCCAACCTGCTCCGCAAGGGTTATCTCTTCATCTCCCACCTCCGCAAGAAGGCCGGTGTGGCACCGGGATCCAATTCCCCGGTACGCACCCGCATGCTCTTTAAACCCGTGACCATCGTCCGCGGTTCCAAAGGCGTGGAGCTCTTCTATGACACCGACAGAATCAAGCGTGACGGCGGCATGCCGGCAGTGATCAGAGGGCCACTGTTTGGCCATAACGCAGTGCACACCTTGGACGGGCAGGAACACCGGGTGCGTAAACACCAGATGGCGGATGTGGCCTATGACGATGCCAAGGTGGACGCCTTTGACACCCTGGTGAAGCAGGAAGTGGAAAAGATTGTTGCTGACTGGGCACACACCCCAGGAACGGTCTATGAGGGAGCAGCACTGTCCTTTGGACGTGCTGCCTTCAAATGGGCAGGCATTGAACTCAGCACCAAGGAAGCTGATCGACGCGCCCTTCAGATGGCGGACCTGGTCTATGAATTCGGCCACCCCATCACAGGGCATATCAAGTCCTGGATCAACAGAGCCAAACTGGACAAGTGGGCGGAGAAGATCATTGAGGAGACCCGCGCTGGTAAACGCCATGCTGAGGAGGGAACAGCCCTGCATGCGATGGCACAGCTCACCAGCCCTGACGGGGAGCTTGTCGACGCCCGCACCGCAGGAATTGATCTGCAGAACCTGACCAGGCCAACCATCGCTGTTTCCCTCTTCGCCTCCTTTGCCGCCGGTGCCCTGGTCGATCACCCAGAGTGGGTGGAGAAGATCCGCGATGGGGGAGAAGCCGTAGCTCTGGCCTTTGCGCAGGAAGTCCGCAGGACTTATCCCTTTGTACCCATGTTGCCTGCCGTGGCCACCACCGACACTGAAATCCAGGGCTGCCCGGTTAACAAGGACGAGCGGGTGATCATCGATATCTATGGCACCAACACGGACCCCAATGAATGGGACAACCCCAGCTCCTTCAACCCTGACCGATTCCTGGCCCGTGAAGATCTGAAATCCCAGGCTGACTATGAAAAGATCACCGCCTTCATCCCCCAGGGCGGAGGAGGGGTGTATACCGGCCACCGCTGCCCAGGGGAGAAGATCGCAGTATCTGCGTTGACTGCGCTGGTGCTGGCATTGTGCCGCCCAGGCGTGGTGCTGTCCACAGATCCGGCAGACATCCGTTTCTCCTGGACCAAGATGCTCACCCGCTCTGAAACCGGCATGCGAGTACGGGTGGAAAAGCAGGATTAATCAGTAGCGAGGGAAGAAAAACGACTTAATCGGGGGGTCGTTTTTCTTCTTGCTCATTCATCTACTAATATATGCAGAGTTGGGCCTATAGCTCAGTTGGTAGAGCTACGGACTTTTAATCCGCAGGTCTCGGGTTCGAGTCCCGATGGGCCCACAACTAACCCCCGTGCACTGTTCTTAGAACAGTGCACGGGGGTTAAGTATTTCAGGGGACGCGCGTAAGTTCCGAGGGTCGTGGGAACGGCTTAAGTAAGAAAAGTGTGTTTTTACGGCGTGTTGAGTTAAATAATATTTGTATGCTTTTCC
>NZ_CALZFS010000108.1 GCF_945649885.1 uncultured Corynebacterium sp.
TCCCTGATTGGCCGGTCTCCCTTCGTGCAGTTCACGGGGGAGGTCGGCTTTTTTAATGCCTGGGTGCCGGGTCTCAGCCCGCGACCACCTGGTGAGGAAACGGGCCAGGCGGTCTGGAGCCAGGGAACGCCCCAGATGTCCAGCGCACGGATATCCTCATGGAGCCACTCCGGACTGAGTGCCTCCGTCAGACCAGCCACATAGAACTTGGTGGCTGAATACACCGCAATATTCGGCTGCCTGTAGACCACCGAAGCAATATTCGCCAACTGCGCACCCGGGGTGCACTTGAGGTACCTATAAGCTGCCCGTGCGCCGAGGGTGACACCGGTGAAATTAACAGCGATGAGCTTATCGACGCCTGTTCCCGTCGCCTCATGCAGCGGACTATCAATGGTGATGCCGGCGTTGTTATCCAGCACATCTAGAGATTCGCTGGTGTGGTCAGTGAAGTGTTGGAGTGCCTGCTCCTAGTCCTCTGCTTTAGCCACATCGAGATGGCCGGTGATGAGAGTCCCGCTGTTTGGGGTGGCTTCGTAGACACCCGGTGCGATGTCATAAGCGCCGACCGTCCACCCCTCCCTCAGGAATCTCAGGGCAACAGATTTACCTATGTCCTGAGCGGCACCACTGATGAAAATACTTGGCATAGGTCTCGGTGTGAGGGGCCGAGATGTTTCACGTGAAACATCGCTAGGCGGAGATGGTTGATTGTCGCAGGGTCAGTGTCGGAGACAGTTCAATTCTGCCGGTATCAACATCCTCACCCTGGCTGGCAGACCATAGGTGTTCTATGGCGAGCTTGCCCATGTTCACCTGTGGCTGATGGATGCTGGTGAGGGTGGGGCGGGCGGAATCGCAGAGGGTGGTGTCGTCATAGCCGACGATGGACAGTTCACGTGGCAGGTCGATTCCCTGCTCGTGGGCGGCGTTCATCATGGCGACCGCGGTGACGTCATTGTGTGCCACCACCGCTGTGATGCCGGCGCGGATCAGTTCTGTGACAGCTTCCGCGGGATTTTCAACCTGCAGGAAAAAAGGATCCAGATTCCTGCTGGCCAACTCCTCCTCATAGCCGGCCTGCCTCCGGATGGAAGCCAGCCGTACCGATGAGGTGGCATAGGAGATCCGACGGTGCCCCAGATCTGCCAGGTGTGCTGTGGCGATACGGCCACCCTCATGATCATTGCCGACGATGTTGAAGATGCCATTGATGTCGTTGCTGAAACGCCCGATGACCGCCACCGGAACTGACTGTGCAGCGTTAGACACCGCCTGCATGTTCACCCGGGAGGAAATGACGATGATCCCTTGAACCTGCAATTCCAGCAACTGGTCAATGGCAGAAGAAGCCACCTCTTCCCTGTCGCGACTGTGGCTGATGATCGGCATGAGGCCAAGTGTTGAACAGGCATCCTCAATGCCCCCGACCACGTCCACATAATAGGGATTGCGGAGATTGCGAACCACGATGCCGATCACGCCACTGTGCTTCTGCACCAGGGAACGCGCCATTCTATTCGGACGGTAACCCAGCTCCGTGGCGATCTCCAGAACCCTCTCCCGCGTCTTGGTGCTCACGGTGGGATTGTTGGTCAGTGCGGCAGAAACAGTAGATTTGGAAACTCCTGCTGCTTTCGCCACATCAATGATGGTCACCCTTGGGGTCATCATTCGACTGTACCTACGTGGGTTTTCAGCAGAGTCAGTAATTCATGGGGATCCGCCACCAGGGCGTCAGACTTCAACCAGGTCAAAGTTGGATACAACGGTTCGCCCACAGTGGAGACGTCCATGGTAATTCCAGCCCCCACTCCGGAACGCTGACACGCCACCACATCACGATCCACGGTGTCGCCCACATACCAGCACTCGCTGATGGGTACACCGCTTTCAGTAGCCGCGGCTTCCAGCAGGGCCGGATTGGGTTTACGCACGCGGAGCTCATCGCTGTAGCATTCCGCCACAAAGTAGTCACTGAGTTCATGGGTGGCCAGGAACTCCCGGTGCACCTCACCGCAGAGTGCATTGGATGCGATGGCCACCGGGATCTGCTGCTGCCTGCAATAGTTCAGCAGTTCGATCATTCCAGGGCGCAGCTCACGATGCTGCCGTACCCGACCCATCTCCAGGCACAGTTCCCCGGCATGTTCATGCAGCACCTCGCGTGCAGATTCCTCCCAGTCACAGGCAACAAACTCACACCAGAACTCTTCATGGGTCAGCTCCCTGGGAGCCCGGTGGCGGGACATGGCATTCTTCCAATGACTGTCAGCGGAACGCCCAGCCTTGATATCCGCGATGATCCGGTCATGCGAAGGAGCTTCAACCCCGGCTTCGGTGAGAAGCTCGGTGATCATGACGGCAATGGGATCTTCCCAACCGAGGGTGTTGATGTTGGTGGCGATGACACCGCCGAAATCCAACAACAGGGCCTGGGGGGTGATGAGAGAGATGGACATGTTTTCCTAGGGGTTAATCCGGTTACCGGAGGAATCGAAAAGAAGAATGCGGGAATCATCAGCGGCCAGCGTCACTGATTCGCCCGGCTGGGCGTCAGGAGCGTGGAGCAGGGAACTGTGCAGCCGGTTGGCTGTTCCCGCAGAGCTGCCACCCACCTGTGTTTCCACAATCCAGGAACCACCAGTGGGGGCTGCAGAGATGACCGTGGCTTCCAACACGAGCGCACCCGCCGGCTGTATGGCATTACGGCGGATGTCCTCGGGACGAATGCCAACCGAATCCACCTGCTGGGCCACACCACCACCCCAGCGCCGCTCGAGGTAGTTACGCACCTGCAGGGCCAGCGAACCTTCATCCTCTAATTCCACCATGTTGATCGGAGGGTTACCGATGAACTGCGCAATGAAGCGGGTCTGTGGATCAGAGTAGATCTGCTGCGGGGTGCCGACCTGGGCGATCCTGCCCTCATTCATCACGGCGATGCGTGTGGACAAGGTCATGGCCTCCCACTGGTCATGGGTGACCATTACCATCGTGGTGCCGGACTCCCGGTGCAGATCAAGAAGTTCAGCGCGCATACGGAGCCGTAGTTGGGAGTCAAGGTTGGAGAGGGGTTCGTCGAGAAGCATCACCTCCGGCCGCAGCACCAGCGCGCGTGCCAGAGCAACACGCTGCTGCTGACCGCCAGAAAGATCGGCGGGGAAACGCTCGGCGTACTTGTCGATGGACAAAGTCGCCAACACCTCCCTCACCCGCCTGCTGCGCTCCGCCGTGTTGATGCCCGCAGTCTTCAGGCCGAAGGCGACATTCTCCGCGACACTGAGATGTGGCCACAGTGCATAGGACTGGAAGACCATGGGAGCCTGCCTGCGATTCGCCGGCACAGTGATGCCCTTGTCCGAATCGTCCCACACCTGATCCCCCACCGTGATGGAACCAGAGGTGACACTTGCCAGACCGGCCAACATCCTCAGGGTTGTCGTCTTGCCACAACCCGAAGGGCCCAACAAGCACAACAACTCGGTATCTTCGATGCGCAGATCAATGCCATCGACAGCGGGTGGTTGATTACGTTGATAGGTCTTGGTCAGCCTGGAAAGTTCAATGGTGGGCATGGTCTCTCAGTTCTTGTTCGGTGGTGGATCAGCAGGCGAGCATTAGGAGTTCATACGCCACAGATCAGACCAGTTCTCACGGTTGGCCCAGTCGGTATCCACACCGGCACCATCAAAGGTGAAGATACGGTCGCTCAGCTCACCGACATTGGCAGGATCCTCAGGCTGGACAATCTCAGAGTTGGTGGAAATCTTGCCGTCGGCGATCTGAGGCTCAATGCCCTCCTGGGTGTACATCCAGTGGATGAACAGCTTCGCCGCATTTGGGGAATCAGTACCGGACGCCATCACGATGGCCTTCGGCTTGGCATAGCCGACAAAAGGCTCGATGGTGTCACAGGCGGCGAGGTTATAACCCAGCTCATCATTGTTGCGGAACTTGGCGGAAGACATCAGACCCATCGGTGGCTCTGTCTGCCCCGGTGCACCGACCGCCTCAGATGCCTCCTCTGAAGACTTGGTCAGCAGAGGCTCATTGGCAGCAAGCTTTGCGACGAACTCTTCAGTGATGTCATCGCCGGAGAACTCCTCACCGAAGTAATCCGCATAGGTGTACTCCAGTTCCTCCGAGGCGAACTGGGACATCTGAGAGAACCAGTTTAACGTGCCGGAATCATTCAAAGGGTCCTGCATGGCCAGACGCAGCCCGGAATCAGTATCGGTGAACTCCCAGATATTCTCCGCAGGGCACACATCATGCACCGCTGAGTTATAGGCGAACATGGAAGGATCATTGATCACCACAGGAGGATTGATCGCAGACTCAGGCATGTTCTCCGCAATGCTCGTAGGCAGCCAGGCAGTGGCACTGCCATTGGCCAGAAGCTCATTGTTCACAGCCGCCAGGTCAGACAGAGCGAAGACATCACCTTGAACATTGTCAGCCGCAGCTTCACGGATCATGATCTCAGTGACCTCAGAGGCATCAGCCTTGGAACCGGTGACCTCCAGGCCGTAGTGCTCTGCAAAGTTCTCCGCGATCTTCTCAATCTTGGATGTGCCGTCATAGACAGTCAGTGCCGGTTCATCCTTGGCAGCCTCCAGGAGGGTGTCAATGTCAACGTCTTCGATGATGGTCTCAATGGACACCACGTCAGCGGTGTTGGTGCTGCTGCTCTGCGCCTCAGTGGTCTCAGGGGCGCAGGCAGACAAAGTGATAGCGGTGACTGCAAGAGCAGCGGTGGTGATGAGGTACTTAGCCTTCATGGCTGGGAGAACTCCTTGATTCAGGGGGTGTTTAGCTGGTTACAGGGGGTTTCTGGCGGGGGCCGGCGCGTGCCGGTGGTTGCTGATGCACTATCCGATCCCCCGTCCCATATCCACCTTGAGTACTTTGCGGGTGATGACCATGCCCAGGAGGGCGACCAGACAGATCATCATGGTCACGCCGTTGGCGGCATGGGTATAGCCATAATCAACAAGATTCATGGACAGTGTGGTCAAGAGATTGGTCTCCGGAGTGGCCAAGATGATGACCGGGGACAGTGACTGCGTGGCGGAGATGAAAGGTAGAACAAAGGCGGCAGCCAGAGCGGATTTCTGGATGGGAAGCACAATCTTGCGCATTGTCTGTGTCCAGGACGCGCCCGTGTTCATGGACGCCTCTTCCGCTTCCCTACCCAACTGCATCATGGAACTGATGCCGGAGCGGGAGGCGAAAGGCACTTCGTCGGCGGCCAGAATCAGGATGAGAATGATGGTCGTTCCGTAGAGGGCTGGGATCGGTCCACGCTGCACGGCGAAGAGGGAGAGGTAGGCGACGGCGAAGGAAATGCCCGGAACCAGGTAGGGGATGAATGCTAGTTGTTTGAGCAGATTCGCCAGTGGGGATGAGGTGGTTCTGGTGACGGCATAACCGGTGAGCATGCCCATCAGCGCGGCAGCCGCGGCGGCGATGGCCGCCATCCAGATGGTGTTCCACAGAGCTGACCACAGCTTGTCGTTGATTAACAGGCCTTCACGGAAACCCTGGGTGGGCAGGTTGGTGCCGATCCAATAGTCCAGGGTGAAATTGGAGAATGCGAAGTTTCCGGGATGGCGCATGATCGTGGAGAGCAGCAGTGTCGCCAGGGGAAGAACTACGGAAATGCCAAAGGCCAGCAGTGCCACGGCAGAAAGTGGGGAGCGATAACGCCCCAGGGAGGACACCCGGGCACTGTTGCCCTTGCCGGTGATGGTGATGTATTTACGGGCATTGCGGAGGAAGAGATAATCCACGAACAGTCCCAGGGCGCCGATGATGATCAGGGCGCCTGCCAACACCGCAGCCACACCGGTCTGGCGGGTGTTGATGGACTGGTAGAGACTGGTCGAAAGAACAGAGAAGTTCACCGGCAGACCAATGACATAAGCGGCACCGAATTCACCGATGGACTTGGCCAGCACCAGAGTGGATGCGGATAGGATCGCGGGGCGGAGCAGCGGAAGCGTGATCTTCCACAACACAGTTCTGCGATCAGCGCCTGAGTTGAGTGCAGCCTCCTCATTGCAGCTGTCGATCCGCGCCAGGGAGTTGCTGATGAGAAGAAATACCAGGGGCGCATAGTGAAGTGTGAAGATGATGATCATCGGAACACGCCCATAGGCGAGCCAGTCCGGTGGGTTGAGGCCCAGATTTTCCAACCAGCCGGATTGCCCACCGGTGGTGCGGTTGGTGAAGATCGACTGCCAAGCCAAGGCGTAGGTCCAGCTAGGCAGGACATAGGGAATGACCAGTGCGGTGGCTAGCCACTTGCGCCCATAGACATTTGTCTTCTGGACCACCAGGGCTAGGAACGTTCCAAATATCAGGGTCAAGAAAATCACCACGAGGGCGACTGACAAGGTGTTCCAGAGGGGGACCCAGAACAGATCTGAGGAAACCGGTGACCTGAGCGCCCGCCAGAGGTAGTAACTGGTGGGCTCCCCTGCGCTCTGCCCGGTCCTGCCACCATCTGCGGGCTGGACGGTGACGGCGTCTTTGATCATCATGATGACCGGGATGGCCATGATGTAGATGAACAGAATTGCCATGAGGATGGCAAGGATATTCGCAGGCTGCAGGAGGCGTTGCGTGAGCCTGCTGCGGCTGGATGCGCTGTTCTTTTGTCCCATGTCTGGAGAGATTAAGAGGGGTTGGTTAGGGGATGGTCAATATCAGATGAATTGGAGGAGAACGTTTGGAACGTTCCAAATTCCTTCCGACCAGGCGAGGAAACCTGGGTGCTGAGGTACTTCCCCCCCCTCGGTGCCATTTCCCCCTGACACCTGAGCCGACTGTTCAGCGCATGTGGGTTTATCTTTAGCTGTATCCGAATATGTCTGCACGGATTAAGATCTATATATGTTTGGACTCAAAGATCTGCTGACAGCAGAATGTATCGAGCTTGACGTCACCGTCACCGACTGGCGCGACGGTATCCGCGCCGCAGGTGCTCTTCTTGAGAAGGCGCACAGTATTGATTCCGCTTACACCGACGCCATGATCACCAGCGTGGAGGACAACGGGCCCTACATTGTGGTGGCTCCCGGATTCGCCTTCGCCCACGCCCGCCCCAGTGAGGCAGTGCATGAGACGGCCATGTCCTGGGTTCGTCTGGCAACACCTGTCCCATTCGGCCACGGGAAGAATGATCCGGTTGATCTCATCGTCGCTCTTGCTGCCAAGGACTCAGCATCACACAACAAGGCAATGGCTGCTCTGGCCAAGGCTCTGGGAAAGCATCGCGAAGAGCTCAACAGTGCCCAGACCCCGGAGGAGATTCAGGAGATTCTGGAAAGGGCTGCTGCCCCGAAGAAGGCTGCTGCTCCTGTAGCGCCGGCTACGCCGGCCCCTCCAGCCGCAGCCACCACCGCTGCTGCCGCCACGCAGTCCAGGACGAATGACAAAATCCTCACCGTCTGTGGCAATGGCTTGGGAACTTCTCTTTTCCTCAAGAACACCCTGGAGCAGGTCTTTGACACCTGGGGTTGGGGACCTTATATGACGGTGGAAGCCACCGACACCATCTCCGCCAAGGGTAAAGCCAAAGAAGCCGACCTCATCCTCACCTCCGGCGAGATCGCCCGCACCCTCGGTGATGTCGGCATCCCCGTCCATGTGATCAATGACTTCACCAGTGCAGAGGAAATCGACGCTGCACTCCGTGAACTCTATGACATCTAGAAAACCGTCATCACCTACAACTGAAGGAATTTGAAAATGGACTGGTTAACCATCCCGCTTTTCCTTGTCAATGAAATCCTCGCGGTCCCTGCATTCCTCATCGGTATCATCACCGCCGTGGGTCTGGGAGCCATGGGACGATCTGTCGGCCAGGTGATCGGCGGAGCCATCAAAGCCACACTTGGCTTCCTGCTGATCGGTGCCGGCGCAACATTGGTGACCGCCTCTCTGGAGCCACTGGGTGCCATGATCATGGGCGCCACAGGCGCTCAGGGTGTTGTGCCCACCAATGAAGCCATCGCTGGTATCGCCCAGGCAGAGTACGGTGCGCAGGTGGCATGGCTGATGATTCTCGGCTTCGCCATCTCCCTGGTCCTGGCCCGTTTCACCAACCTGCGTTATGTCTTCCTCACCGGCCACCATGTGCTCTTCATGGCAACCATGCTGACCATCATTCTGGCCACCGCCGGTTTTGATGCGTGGATCGTCGTCGGTGTTGGTGCCCTCCTGCTCGGTATCCTCATGGTGGCCATGCCGGCGTTTGCGCACCCCTGGACCCGCCGCATCACCGGCGATGATTCCATCGCCATCGGACACTTCGGCACCGCAGGTTATGTTGCCGCGGGTGCTGTGGGCCGTCTCGTCGGTGGCAAGGGGGAGAAGGCAAGCCCCTCCACCGAGGAGATGAAGGTGCCGGAAGGGTTGCGCTTCCTGCGTGACTCCATGGTCTCCACCGCGCTGTCTATGGCCATCATGTACATCATCCTGGCCATCCTCTTCATGCTCCGCGCTGGCACCGAGGAAGCCTTCACCGCTTTCCCCAACGGGGCGAGCAATGTGGGCAACTACATCATGCAGTCCTTCACCCAGGGCCTCCAGTTCGGTGTGGCCGTGGCCGTGATCCTGTTTGGTGTACGCACGATTCTCGGTGAGCTCGTCCCCGCGTTCCAGGGCATCGCCGCCAAGGTTGTCCCCGGAGCGATTCCGGCACTGGATGCCCCGATCGTGTTCCCCTACGCACAGAACGCCGTGCTCATCGGCTTCCTCTCCTCCTTCGTCGGTGGCCTGGTCGGTCTTGCCGTGCTGGGCTCCTGGCTTAACCCGGCCTTCGGCGTCGCCCTGATCCTGCCCGGCCTGGTCCCCCACTTCTTCACCGGTGGTGCGGCCGGCGTCTACGGCAATGCCACAGGTGGTCGTCGTGGAGCGATCTTCGGAGCCTTTGCCAACGGCCTGTTGATCACCTTCCTGCCAGCATTCCTTCTCGGAGTGCTGGGTTCCTTCGGCTCTGAAAACACCACATTCGGCGATGCAGACTTTGGGTGGTTCGGCATTGCTGTTGGTTCCGCAGCGAAGGTGGAGGGCATCGGTGGACTCATCCTGCTGCTCATCATCGCCGCAGTTCTGCTCGGTGGTGCGATGATCTTCCAGAAACGCGCTGTCGATGGCAACTGGGATCCGGCGCCTGGCCGCGAAGCTGTCGTCAAGGCTGAGGCTGCCTCGACAGCAAACAGCAGCACGCGGAGCTACCCCAAGATTGCTCCGCCGGCTGGTGCGCCAGCACCCCCTGTGCAAAATTAGAACACTTCTCAGCAACCCCCTGAGGGGCCTCGACAAGCAGCAAAACAATGAAGCCGTCTCCTTATCCGGAGACGGCTTCTTCATGATTGTTTCACGTGAAACATTGCCCTTTTAATTAAAGACAGCCCACTTCTCCCCTGCCTCGACGGAAAATTCCAAGGTGTTGGTGGGCGTGGGCATCGGGCTCAGGAAGTGCTTACTGAACGCCACGGAGGGCAGATATGCCCGGTTGAAATCGATGACGGTGTACCCGGTCGCGTCAGGACGGTCAAGCTTGATGAAGCGGAAACGATGCACCCCGATGGCGGAGGATTCATCGGAAAAGGCTGTCCAGATTTTCCCGCCCTGGCCGATCACCCGCAAACGGTGGGAGAGATTGCCCATCTCAAAGTGCAGCCATCCCAGCGTCGGAGTGGGAAGGATCGTGCCATCAGAAGTGGTGAGATTGACCGTGTCCGCGTCCGGTGACAAGCGTGCCGGAAGAGCCCACCGGGATGAAGGAACGAAAGCCTCGATGGAATGAAAAGCA
>NZ_CALZFS010000109.1 GCF_945649885.1 uncultured Corynebacterium sp.
GGTGTCGATAAAGTTGCCGCCTGCCTCCCGGAAGGCATCCAGAACAGCGAAGGATTGCTCGCGGTCCGTGGTCCATCCGAAGGTGTTGCCACCGAGGTTGAGGGGGAAGATGTCAAAGGTGGTGCCCTTGATCCGGGTCATGGTGTTCTCCTCCGAGCTGTGGGGTGCGTGGGTGACAGAGCTCCACCCTAACAGGATTAATTGAATTTTCAAGGAATCATTCATATCGGTTATCATGACTTATCATGACCACCCCACGCTGGCTGAACACCGAAGAGACCAACACCTGGCTATCCCTCTGGTCAGTCACTTCATGGCTGCCCACCCGCCTGGATGAACAGCTCAAGAAAACCGCCCAGATCAACCTGCCGGACTACTTCGTCCTCTCTCAGGTCTCCATGGCCCCTGCGGAACACCTCAGCATGACCGAGCTGGCCCAGCTCTCTGAAATGTCCGCATCGCGGCTCTCCCACACCGTTACCCGCCTGGAGCAGCGCGGATGGGTCTACCGTGCGCCTGATCCAGAGGATAAACGCACCAATATCTGCCACCTCACCGACGAAGGTCGCTCCTTCATCCAGGGTGCTGCCCCAGGGCATGTGGAAACCGCCCGGGAACTTGTCTTCGACGCTTTGAGCCCTGAGGAAAATCGAGAACTGGGCCGTCTGCTCAGCAAAGTTCTAGATCGCCTGGACCCACCACGTATGCCTGCGCATCAACCACATGTTTAAGCATTAAACAGGTCCGGGAAACATGTCGATTTCCCGGACAAAAATCGACATATGACTTTTCATCTTTCATGTTTAACCAGCTCAGCGTTCTCCTACTTCCTTGAGAGAACCTCCAAGGCCTTAGTATTAATGAAGATTTTCTCCCTACCCACCCGGACTTCAGCAAGGACCCCGGCAGTAACCAGCTTGCCCAGCCATGTGGCCGCAGTCTGGCGCTTCACCAAGCCGGAGTCAATGAGATTCTGAATACGGATATAAGGGTTGACCAGCAGAAGTTCTGCGAGTTCACGCACCGGCGCGATGCCGCCGGCATCGCGGATCTCCGACTCCAGCATGTCCTGCAGGGTTCGGAGCTCATCAATGAGCTTGATGGCATCCCGCGCAGCCTGTTCCACACCATTAACCATGTAGACAATCCAGTCTTCCCAGTTAGCCTCACTGGTGACCTCCCGCAGCAGCCGGTAGTACTGAGATTTGGTGGACACGATATAACCCGACAGATACAGAACCGGCAGTTTCAGCACATCGCTTTGAATGAGCATCAGAATATTGAGGATGCGCCCGGTTCTGCCATTGCCATCATAAAAAGGGTGGATCGCTTCAAATTGATAATGGGTGATGGCCATGAGGACCAGGGGATCAAGTTGGTGATCTGAGTAAATGAATCTCTCCCAGGCGGAAAGATGCTCCAAAATCACATCGCTCCCCTCAGGTGGAGTGTAGATACGTGTTCCAGTTGTCGGGTTACTAATAAAGGTCCCCGGCGTGGAACGAATCTGCGCAGGAGAATCCTGCAGAGCACTACATACCTGGATAGCGGTCTGTTCTGACACCGGGCGGTCGTCAAGAGAGGCAACTGCAGCATGCAATGCCCTGTTGTATCGGAGCGCTTCCTTGGTTGCCGGTGAGGGCGCAGCGTCCACCTTCCACGCTGCACGGAAAAGCTCATCGTTTGTGGTGACGATGTTTTCAATCTCCGAAGATGCCTGCGCTTCCCGAAGGGGGATGGTTGAGGTGATAATCCCGGGATTGGGGATGAGACGGCATGCCGTATTGAGCATTGCCAGCTGTTCACGCGCGGAAATGACAGCCTTCAGCACCCTCACGGTCTCGACATCACTCGCAGGCGGAAGCGGAGGCAGAGCATTAAATGGTGTCTCCGGGTCAAATCCCACGTTTGTTTCCTTCATGTTGAAAGCTTAAACATATCCGGGAAACATGTCGATTTCCCGGACAAAAATCGACATATGACCTTTAGGTCCCTCCTTAGATCTTCTGCTTCAGTTCCTTGGCAAGCTTATGGAAGGCATCGGATCGGTTACCGAAACGGTGCAGCGTGATGGACAGCGCCTGCTCCTTGAGCCAGTTACGCAGTTCCACACGCCCGGAGGAGGTAACGGGGGCGTCGAGAAGCGCAACCTCAGGTCGCACGGACAGTCGCTCACGCTGGAACCCGGTGGCGCTGCCGACCACGCGCACGCGTGCCCCGGCACCGTCATCATAATCACCGCGCAGGAGGTTGGTGATGAACACGGCATCGTCCACGGTTTCAATGCTTATCGACGCCAGCTCCAACACTTCACGCACCTCACTGCTGATCCCCGGGCCAGCCATGACCCGCAGGTCAGAGCCGGCACGGCGAGCAGCCAGCACCAGGCGCGCCACCTCCCGTGCCTGCGCATCGGCAGCGATACGCAACACCATCGTGGCGGGGCGGTAGCGGAAGATATTGGCCTCCGCCCGCAGTCCTGAAGGGTCGCGTGGGGTACCGAATTCCGTGTTCCACGCCAGCCCATCACTGGCGTTGGACTGCTCCAACCAGGTGATATCATCCGGGGAGAGCACCGTGGTCCACTTGTTGATCAGCGGGCTCGACTTGGTGGGGGCATTGGCGGCAGGTTTATCAGCCCACTGTCCCATCAGCATCACATAGTTCGGTCCACCGGCCTTGGAGCCCAGTCCCACCGAGGACTTCTTCCAACCACCGAAGGACTGGCGCTGCACGATCGCACCGGTGATGCCACGGTTGACGTAGACATTGCCCACCTGAACCTTGTCCACCCACTCACGAACCTCATCCACATCCAGGCTCTGGATACCACCGGTCAAACCGAATTCGGTGGCATTCTGCATCTCAATGGCTTCCTCGAGGTTCTCGGCACGCATGAGCCCCAGGACCGGGCCGAAGACCTCGGTGAGGTGGAAGAAGGAGCCTGGCTGTACGCCCTCCTTGATGCCCGGCCTCCACAGGCGGCCGGTGTCATCGAGCTGCTTCGGTTCCATGAGCCAACGCTCACCCGGTTCCAGCTGGGTGAGCGCATGCTGGAGTTTATCGCTGGGCAGTTCCGTGAGCGGGCCGATGGTGGCGGACATGTTGGTTGGCCAGTCCACCACCAGGGAGGTTGCGGCATCAAGGAGCTGTTTGCGGAAACGCTCTGACTCATAAACCGTGCCCACCAAGATGCCCAGGGAGGCTGCGGAACACTTCTGTCCGGCATGTCCGAAAGCACTCTTCACCAGTTCATCAACCGCCAGGTCACGGTCCGCGGATGGCATGACCACCATGGCATTCTTGCCGGAGGTTTCCGCGTTGATCTGCAGCTCCGGGCGCCAGGAAGCAAACATCGCCGCAGTTTCCGAGGAACCGGTGAGGATCACACGATCAACCTTCGGGTGGCTGACCAGCTTACGGCCGGCGTCACGGTTGGCTGGGTACACACAGTGCAGCACCCGACGTGGCACACCTGCCTCCCACAGGGCTTCCACCACGGCCGTCGAACAATGCTGGCTGGGCTTGGAAGGCTTATGGATCACACCGGCACCTGCAGCCAGGGCGGCAAAGGTGGAACCAGCAGGGATGGCGATCGGGAAGTTCCACGGCGGGGTGACCACGACAACACGGTCCGGGGTGAATTCCGCGTTATCCACACCTTCGAGCTCCAGAGCCAGATGGGCGTAGTAGCGGGCGAAGTCAATGGCCTCAGAGATCTCCGGATCAGACTGTTCCACCGCCTTGCCCACCTCAGCGGCAGCGATGGAGGTCAGGTGACCACGACGTGCCGCCAGGATATCGGCGGTGCGGTACAGGATGCGGGCACGTTCCAGCGCCGGCAGAGCAGCCCACTCAGCTGCCGCGGCCAGGGTGCCCTCCACCAGACCATCCACATCTTCTTCCTCCACAGACAGTGGTGCTGCCTGCGCTTCCAACCAGCCGGTTTCCGCAGAACGCGCAATGGCGGCGCGTGCCCATTCCTGGTTTTCCGGGAGCGCCGGATTAGTGTCCGGCTCGTTGTCAAAGGGGGGAAGTTCGGCAGTGCCCAGCTCCCCATCGCGCTCCGCTTCCAGCTGGAGTGCGATCCGGCCAGCTTCTTCCAGGCTGTCCGCTTCCTCAGCACGACGATCCTGCAGGTGATTCGGGCCGGGCACCGGCGAATCAATCAGACCAGCCATTTCTTCCACGGAGGCACGGAAACGATCCTCCTCACGCTGGAAAATCGGATTACCCGGCTCCAGATCGAAGATGGCCGACATGAAGTTCTCACTCGCGGCATTTTCCTCCAGGCGACGCACCAGGTAGGAAATGGCGGCATCAAACTCCTGCGGACGAACCGCCGGCACATAGAGCAGCAGCTGTCCGATATCCGTACTGGCGGCACGTGCCTGATCAGAGGCCATGCCCTGCAGCATCTCAAACTCCACCTGTTCGGTGACACCACGTTCCACCGACAGCAGGTGCGCAAAGGCAATATCAAAAAGGTTGTGTCCGGCCACGCCTATGGACAGTCCGCTCAGGTTTTCCTTACGCAGTGCCCACCACAGGACACGCTTGTAGTTGGCGTCAGTGGCCTGTTTGGACGGCATGGTGGCACTCGGCCAACCGGCGATCTCCGCATGCACATGCTCCATGGGCAGATTCGCACCCTTGACCAGGCGGACCTTGAGTTCCGCTCCCCCATCTGCCGCACGTTCCGCAGCGAAGGTAGCCACCTCCTGGAGTGACACCAGCGCATCCGGAAGGTAGGCCTGCAGCACAATTCCAGCTTCCAGCTTCTTCAACTCGGGCATGGCCATCAGGCGCTTGAACACCGCGATGGTCAGGTGGAGGTCCCCATATTCCTCCATGTCCAGGTTGATGAACTTGGTGCTGCCCGGCGTATCCACCGTCGCTGCGGCTTCCTCATATAGAGGTAGCAACCGCTTGACGACGGTCTCCACCGTCTCCTCAAAGCCCCATAGGGAAATTTGCGACGCCACCGAACTCACCTTGATGGACACATAATCCACATCAGGGCGACGCAGCAGACGTCGGGCGTCGTCGAGGTGCTTGAGTGCTTCCTTCTCACCCAGCACTGCCTCACCGAGCAGGTTGATATTCAGGCGGTTGCCATCGCCCTGCAGTTCTGCGATAGCACGACCAAAGGGCTTATCGCGGGCATCAACAATCATGTGCCCGACCATCTGGCGGATTCGTGCCCGAGCCGCTGGAACAACCACCTGCGGCAGCGCACGGCCCAGCAGGGAACCTGCCTGGATCTGGGCACGGTCCAAAAAGGACATGGTTGCTGGTGCGATCGCACCTAATTCATTGAGGGCGTGAGCGGCGGCGTGGATATCCTCCGTGCGCACAACACGATCAACGAACCCCACCGTAAACTCCAGCCCATTGGGATCCTGGAGTACTGCGGCAAGACGCTCCGCCGCAGCGTTGGGCACACTTTCCTGCTTGCTGTATTCCAACCAGGAGCGGACCTTCTCCACTGACTGCTCAGTCAGAGTGGCCAGTTCAACAGGCAGATTCATGGAATTCTCGGCTGGGGTGGTCACGATGCGTACTCCTTGTTTTCCAATGCGCCAGCAGATCTGGGAGAACACATCAGGGTGTATGCATTCATGCCAGATGTGAACCGGCTCTATTACTCTTGCGGGGTGTGGCCCCCAACATAGCCATAAAAAGCTTGTCCAGTTGAGGTTCACCCCCGCAGAATTCACCAGACATCGCATGGAGGATCCCTGCTGAAAAACATGGGGGAAAATTTAATATTCATTTAATTATCTTTGAGTACCATGGTTTTGAACCAAAAAGGAGTAATCATGATTTCACGTAAACTGATCGCCCTCACCGCTGTCACCGGTCTGTCCCTCACCCTCGCTGCCTGCGGTGATTCCAATGATACGGCCACCACAACCTCTGTGGAGGCCACCGCCACCACCGCCACCTCAGCTGAAACTGCCACCGAGGAAACGACCGCCACTGAAACTTCCACCGACTCCCAGGAGGCCACTGCCGCCACCGGTGACGATCCGGTATTCCAGGCCATTGATGCTGTCACCGCCGCACATCCCGGCGGCATCATCACCGACATTGATCGCGAAGACTCCACCGATGTCTACGAGATCGATGTTGTGGTCGGCGAAGAAGTCTTTGAACTCGTAGTCAACGCTGGCACCGGTGAAGTCCGTGAAGAAGAGCGTGACAACGACGACGCTGAAGACATCCGTGAAGCCAATGACGCCAACATCACCGCCGCAGCAGCCATTGAGCAGGCACTTGAGCAGCACCCCGATGGTGTTCTCGATGAAATCTCCTTGGATGAAGAGGACGGTCGCCTCGAGTGGGACATCAGCCTCGATGACGCCAACCGCAATGACCTGACTGAACTGGTCATTCAGGCGAATTAAGTAAGCGGACGTTATAACCTTCCGTCCCCCCCACAACCCTCTGCCCCTCTGCTGTAGTGCAGGAGGGCACAGGGGCTGCGTCGATAAGCGCTGCGAGCTTAACGGAAGGGCACCTCACCGAGTGTGCGACGCAGCTTGCGGGTGCGCAGACGCTGCGGGTCCACCGCCAGGTATTCCATGGCACGGACAGCGCACATCACGTGGGCTTCCTTGGAATTTGAGTAGAAGGCCTGCGCCTGGGCCGGCAGCTTCGGCACCGCATGCAGCGGCAGGTCGGAGACGGACAGCAATGTTCCATAAGGGATCCGGTAGCGGTAACCATTGGTGGCCAGGGTGGAGGACTCCATGTCAATGGCCACCGCCGTGGAACCGTTGAACCACTCCCACAGTTTGCGCGGGGTGTGCCATTCCCAGTTACGGTCATCCGTGGAAAGCACGGTACCGGTGCGCATCAGATCATTATCGTGACCATAGATCTCATCCACACTGGCTTCGAGTGCCTTCTGGATCTCCGGAATCGCAGGAATCGGATTACCCAGGGGGATGCGACGGTCCAGAATATGGTCTTCACGCTGATAGGCATTGCCGAGGATGAGGTCCCCGATGCGCATGCGGGCATCAAGGCCGGCACAGTGCCCGATCATGACCCAGGCTTCAGGTCGCAGCACCGCCAGGCAATCAGTGATGGTTTTGGCATTGGAGGGGCCGACACCGATGTTGATGATGGTCAGGCCGTCACCGGCGTCGGTGACCAGGTCAAAACGTGGCATCTGGAAATTGCTGGCCAGATCGATCACGGCGATACCGCCGAGTTCCTCGATTTCTGCTGCATCATCCCTGGTGATCACCTGACCACTGGGCAGGGTGAGGGCCGTGTAGCGCGAATCTTCCCGGACCAGTTCAGCCAGACCGAAGGTGACAAATTCCGTGGTGTGCATGGCGTAGTTGGTGAACAGGATGTATTTCTGAACATGATCAACCTGGATGCCGGTGTAGTGCTCGATGCGGGCACAGGCAATGTCAAAACGCTGGGGACCAAAATGGAACAGGGGATGTTCAGCACCATTGAAGGCTTCCCACTCGCCGTCGATGATGGCGTCATGGACCTCATCCAGGGTGGGGCGCGGGATGATATGAGCGACGTCCCCAGCCCGACGTGCTTCGGTGGCAGATGGTGCATCCCGGATGTACTCCGGTGGAATGCGGATATCTGAAGGGCCCACCTCAATGCGGCAGGGGTAATTGCCGGTCAGGCGTTCCAGCTGTTCACGCAGGTAGCGTTCCATGATGTACGGCTTGGACAGCACCGCAGAATAACGTCCGGCCTGGTCCACATAGCCGAAGGGTTCGGTGCGGTCGATCGGCTTCCACTTCAGAACCTCGACGGTGAGCTTGGGGTACACAACATCTGCATAGGCGGCATAATCCCCATTTTCCAAAGTCTGCCGGGCAAGGGTGGTGGAATTATTGTAGATTTCCTGCAATTTATTGATTGCATCATCAATCGTCGTCATTGCTTCCATGGAGTTCATGGCCCCCAGACTATCCATTTCTGAACGCACCACGCCCGAGATCCTCCCGGAAAAGTTCAAAGTCCCTGTTGATCCGTTTCAGATAATCCACCGCAAATTCCTCCGTGTCCGCGCGGAACACCTCGCTGGAGGCAGCAGCGGTGATGCGTTGGGCAAGCGGTTCCTTCGGGCTTGTCGACACCTGCTGCAGCGCGCCATCAGCACGCACATGCTGGATCCCCAACACCCGCCCGCAGACCTTGGCGTATTTCTTGAGGTCTTTCTCATCGAATACCCCGACATCAATATTGACCTTCTGCGGCCCACGTTCCCGGACCAGGAAGCTGATCCCGGCGATATCGGTGAAACCATAATAGGGATCACCATCTTTGACGAAGGTGTTGAATGCCAGGGCGATGCGTTCCGCGGGGGAATCCGGCAACCACTCCCCTTCCGGATCAGGCACCAGTCCCTCCATGGAGGAAGGACGTGACATCTTCATCTCCAGGATGAGCAGATCCGAGGATGGACCGTCGATGAGCTCTTCAAACAGGAACCAAAAACGGGTCAGGCCACGCGAGGCGGTGCCGGAGCCTTTGCGGATGGCCAGATCATGGGTGCGGAAAGTGCGCTCATGGGCATCCGCATAAGCGTTGAGTGAGGATTTAAGTTCCTCCAAGAGCTCTGGGTGACGATGGGTGCGCTCATCCTCGCGGAAGGTCATGGTGGTGGTGTCGATACGTTTGTCCAGGTAGCCAGCCCTGTCCCGCTGGGCTTTGCGGAAGAAGGGACGCAGCACCTTCGGTGAATCATCCGCAGCGAACTGGAAATCCGCGTGCTCTGGATCATCAACACAATCCTTTATGGAAGAAAAATACGCATCGATGAAAGCACGCACAATCGTGGAGGTTTTCTTCTTCTTGGCACCGGCCTGCTGCGCGGCGAGCCCGAAACCGACGGCACCACGTTCCACATCCCAGGTGAAGGGGGCCATCCAGGCCTCATCAAGATCATTGACACTGAAGATCGGTTCACCGTGGGCACCGGGCAGGATGCCGAAGTTCTCCGGATGCACATCACCTACCACCGGGATGGCCGGTAGATGCAGATCACTGCCCACCAGATCACGGTGGAAGAGCAGGGCGGTGCCCCGGAAGAAGAGGAAGGGATCCTTGGCCAGATCATCGAGTTTAGCCTGCACAGCCTCCGGAACAAGGTGCATGCGGGTGACATGGTCTTCAATGATCGTGTTGCGGATATGACGCCTGCGATCACGGTCGGTGAGCAGTTGCGGTGGGACAATCACCGAACCAGTGGCCAGGGACTGCGCCAACTGGGCAAAACCATCACGATGCTGGACATAACGGGGCACAGCAGGGGCTTCCGGGGCTGGCAAACCAAATTGCGCCACATTTGCGAGCAGGTTTTTGGTATCCATGTTTAGAGCCTATTCCCATATTTTATTTTCTGTTGTTTTTCCCTGTGGATGGTGGCTGGCACGGATACTGCTGTGCGGCGATCATCCAGCTTGTGTTGCTTCCCCCTAGTGAAGGTTGATTCCATGACAAATCGCGTTTTTACCGGCGTGATCCTCTTACTCCTGACCGCAGGTTGGGCAGCCAATCACTTCGTCTCCATGATCGTGGTGCTCCGTGACCAACTGGGGGTCTCCACCGTGTTACTCAACGGCGCCTTTGGAATCTATGCGCTGGGACTGTTGCCTGGTCTGCTGGGCGGCGGAGTCCTGGCTGACCGGATCGGGGCACGCCCGGTCGTCCTCACCGGTAGCGTGATC
>NZ_CALZFS010000110.1 GCF_945649885.1 uncultured Corynebacterium sp.
TGACTCGTACTAATCTACACAGCCCCCACAGAAGCCACAAACCCCCAGCTCACAAGTAGTTTCTAATCAACCATTCGAGCAAGCCCCAACCAACCGGCCAGGCCAAAGCGGAAGATCTGCACCTGAAGCACCATTCTCCACAGCAGGAACACCAGGAACAGAGCACCCACCACAAGCACCACTACTGAGTAGATGCTTGGAAGCACGCCGGCAAACACACCCAGCCCGATGCCCAGCAGAGGAATCCAGAGAATTCTCTTTCCATCAGCCAGGTCTGCCAACAACACGATCAGTGGCATGAAGATTCCGACGATGAGGATGTGGAGAAACTCCCCATTGAATACGTATATATAGGCCGGTGCGAAAACAATTGCGGCAACCGGACTGAGCAGCGACAGCAACAGGGCCTGCTTCAACCACCCTTCCCGTGTGTTTCCGAAGGCAACCCATTGACGCAGGGTTCCTCGCAGCGTTCCGTTTACTCCCCGGAAGACCCCAAGCAGAACGAAGAGAACGAATGCCAAGGCGGCAACACCCGCCTTCTCTTCTTCCCGTTGAAATTCATTCCATCCCCAGATACACACCGTCACGCTGGCAAAGCTGATCCAGATATCCCGCCACACACGCAGATGAATCCCGCGGAGAGTACCCGGCTTCTTCAGCGCTTGTTCCTTCTCCGAAGCCCGGCGCGGATTACGCAAGCTTCGGAGGAAGGCAATGAGAAGTGGAGCCAACACCGGAACCAGATGGATCTCCATGATCATCCCCATCACCAATGACGTGGAGGAAAAGATGAGAGCGAAACCCCAGATCAAGCGTCGCCGGTGTTGTTGCCACAGCCCCCTACTCAATCCCAGGACCAGATAGGTTTTTTCATCAGGCTCCACCCGCGCCACGAAGAGGGCGACAAACAAGGAAGCAAAGAATATCCGCCAGTCCCCCATGAGGAAAGAAGCAACGGTAAAGACCACCAGCACCGCCACAGATAGCCACTCAGACTTCAGGTTGAGTAGACGGAACACCTGTTTTTGATCAGCGATCATCATTTCGTCACCTCCATGAGTGCACGGGCTGATTCATCCAGGCTGACGGTGGAGACAGATACACCAGCGGCATCCCAGAGATCATCAGCCACACCAGGCCACTCGCGTAAGTCGAGGACGGCACGGCGGGCACCGCCGATGCGGGCGTCGGCAAGCAGGGGTGCGGGGAACTGCGCCAAGGTCGCATCCACCGCCTCACTGGTGCCGGTGATGGCCAGGACCTCTTCGGTGAGTCCGGTGACCGGTCCGCTGAGGACGAGCTGGCCGGCGTCGATAAGCGTGATGGTGTCCAGGAGGCTCTCCGAGTCGTGGAGGTGATGGGTGGCGAACACGATGGTGGTACGGCCACGTTCCTCACGCAATGTTTCATAGAAAGCGTGGCGTTTGCTCACGTCCAGGCCGAGATAAGTCTCATCCAGCAAGGTCAACTCACAGTTGGCAGCGAAGGCGTATATAAAGGACAAGGCTGAACGCTGACCGCGTGACATCATGCCCACCAGAGTCGACTCGGGCAGCGAGAAACGTTTGACCAGTTCCTCAGCCCGCTTCTGATCCCAGGTGGCGTAGCGCGCCTGCCCGAATTCCAGGAGTTTGCGCCCACTCCATGAATCCGGCAGGGGGACATCGATACCCATCAGTACAGTGCGTCCCAGAGTACGGGGATTGTCAAAGGGATCCTCCCCGAACACCTGCGTGCCACCCTTGGCATCGACCTGTCCCGCGAGCACCCGCAGCAGCGTGGTTTTACCCGCACCATTCATACCCACCAGCCCATGGATCTGACCGGCCTCCAGCTGCAGGCTGATGTCCTCCAGCACTGGTTGCGCAGATCCGTACCCCACGGTCATCTGATTCAGGGAGATCATTTATACAGTCCTCTGCTTTCTGCGATCTGCTCGAATAGGTTCTGGACATCTTTTCTTGAGATCCCCAACTTCACCGCCTCATCCACGAGGGGGACCAGGAAGCCTGCGGCGAATCCCTCCTGGCGCCTACGCAGAATGATGCTGGAGGCCTCTTCGGTGACGAACATGCCGATGCCTCGCCGCTTCTCCAACACTCCGGAATCCACCAGAAGAGAAAGCCCCTTGCGTGCTGTTGCCGGATTGATCTGATGAAAGGCCGCCAGTTCATTGGTTGAGGGTGCGCGCTCCCCGACTTTCAGGGATCCGTCCACGATGCTGTCCTCCAGCAATAAGGCAATCTGCCGGAACAGTGGCACGGTGGTTTCATCCATGAAATCCATTCAGCACCTCATTGGTTGATTACTCATGTAACTAACCTTAGGTTGCGTGCCACGTCACCGCAAGGGCAAAAAGACCGCTGTTACGACACCCGATTACACCCTTTGCAAAACCCGACCCCGGTTTATCCACCGCAAATAGACGCATTATTGCTGAATAAGGCATGCTTAGATGAATAGATTTATAACTCAACAGAATCGGAATTAGGAGCCATGCTTGAACGCACACAGGTCTTCGTGGACACGTCGTACCTACTCGCAAGCTTTTATAACTCTTGGGAGACAGGCGCACGCGCCCAATTAGAAATTGATTTACCCGAGGTAGTCGGGGTCTTAGGAAGGATGATTGAAACACAACTTAAACAGCCTGTTCAACGGCAGATGTGGTACGACGGAATCCCAGATTCCGGGCCACATCGTTATCAACGCGCGCTACGCACCTGCGACGGCGTCCAGCTCCGTGCTGGGCAGCTGATCGAATGGGGCGAACGCCGCACCCAGAAGGCAGTAGACACCCGCCTGGTCGCTGACCTGGTGCTGGCCGGTGTCCGCGGACAATGTTCCGACATCGTCTTAGTGTCCGGTGATGCCGACATGATCCCGGGTGTCCAGGAAGCTGCCAACGCAGGCCTTCGCGTGCACCTCTACGGCTTCGGTTGGGATTCCATGTCTTCCCAGCTGCGCCACTGCTGTGACACCACCACCATCCTGGATCCGCGGGAGGACTTCGCTGATTGCATGCAACTGCAGGTTCTCGAGGGGCCGGTGGCTCCGACCATCCGCGTGAAGCCAATTGGCGATGCCGAACCCATTGAGGAACTGGGCCTGACCCCGGTCCCCAATGCCGAAGGCGTCATGGAGTCCACCTCCCCACGTCCCGGGGAACCCTCCGAACAGGATGATGAGCGTCTCTGCGAAGCAACCAGTGCGCTGGATAAGCGCGAAGACAGTCTCAACGACAAGCCTGATGCACCCGAGACTGCTGAAACGGACACTGTTTCCAGTACCGGTGAACCAGCCCCGGCCGGCTCCACCACCTCCACCGTTGATTCCACTGCAGCAGACAACCAGCAGGCCAGGCAGCAGACATCCCGGGAAACTCCCGCGCCTGCTGCCGCTGCCAAGCCCGCCAACAAGCCTGCCGCCATGCCGTCCACCGTGGCCCCGGCAACACCCTCTCCGGCGTCGCTCAGCAGACCCAAACCAGCATCTGCGCCTACGCCTGCTGCAGCTCCTAGCGATGACCGTACTGAAGAATCCCTGACCAGCGAGGGCGCCACCACAGCTGCTGAGGAATCCTCTGCTGTTGAGGAACAGGTGGAGCAGGCCAAGCCCAAAGGCCCACCAAGCCCATCCATGATGGCGCCACGTCGTAAGCTGCGTTCCCGTTATGTTCCCCTCCCCAATGAGGTGTGGGCATCAGCCGGGTTCCAGACCCCTTATGATGTGGGCCAGCAGTACGCCTCCTGGTGGTTCGACAATGCTGCCACCACCGATCAGAGGGATCAGGCTCATCTGCTCTCCGGCGGTGGGCTGCCTCCGGAGATTGACCGCCCGCTTCTCCAGTTCGCCTGCGAAACCCTCCATGAGTACACACTCACCGAGGGCCAGCGTGTGAGCCTGCGGGATGGCTTCCACTCTGGAATCCGCGGGGTTCTGCTCAATCTGCGAACTGAGTAGCACCCCGGTCTCTCACATCAGAGTCCTCATGTAATAGTTCAAGGCCGCCACCTAGTTTTCAGGTGGCGGCCTTGAACTATGTCTTTATAGTGCGGTTATT
The DNA here is from genome assembly GCF_945649885.1 of uncultured Corynebacterium sp. GTDB lineage: Bacteria > Actinomycetota > Actinomycetes > Mycobacteriales > Mycobacteriaceae > Corynebacterium. The sequence goes on from NZ_CALZFS010000110.1 coordinate 4,067, forward strand.
TCTTGGTAGCGCTGCCGTCAGCCTTATCATCAATGGCGGTGCCGGTGTCTTTTGCGACGCTGTCCGCAGCTGCAGCTTCAGTAGCAGACCCAGTAGCAGACCCAGTGGCAGGGTCAGTGGCGGATTCGTCGACAAGCTCTTCAGCATCGACTGGTTCAGAACCCTTGTTCAACTGGCCGGCTGCACCGGCTGAGGAACCTGCACTCAGTCCGGCTTCGGCACGGAGCTGCTCCAGGCGGGCAGAGGCACGCATGTCGGTGCCGGTTTTCTGGATTTCCGCCATCCGGTCACTCACTGAGTTCTGGGTGAGTTCCTGCGCACCGAGTGCATCGGCGTAGCGGCGTTCGATCTTCTCACGGACAGCATCCAGGGTCGGGACGGAATCATCATTCTGACCGAACTGGTTGAGGGAGTCCATGGACTTGGTGACAGATTCCTGCATGGACGCCTGGTCAGCCTGCTGCCGGAGGGCATCAATCTGTGAGAGCTGGTCCTTGAGACGCATCTCCGATTCCTTGGACTTGCTGGTTGCATCCGCAGCGGCGGACTTGGCCTGGTTGTGCAGCGCGGTGGTTTCCTCCAGCTGCTGTTCCACAGACACCAGCTGGGAAGCGAAGACCTCGGCAGTGTTGTTGAACTCCTGCGCCTTGGTGGTATCGCCCTCCTGGGATGCCTTGTCGGCGAGCTGGATGGCCTGGCGTGCCTTGTCCTGCAAGGAATCGCGATCCTTGACCAGGCGGTCCAGCTTCATCTCCAGCTGCTTCTGCTGACCGATGAGCTGCGAGGCCTGCTGCATGATGTCATTGTGCTGCTGCTTCGCAGCGGTGACAGCCTGCTGGATCTGCACCTTCGGATCAGCATTTTCATCAATCTTGTTGTCGAAGGAAGCCATCAGATACTTCCAGCCCTTGCTGAATGGATTAGCCATTGTCAGTCACTTCCCAGGAGTTCGTGGTTTTTATCGTTACTGTGCCCACGAGTCTACGTAAAACCACAGGCTCTGCCCGTCGGGATAACCCCTGAAAATTCCCCGGTCTTCCCCAGACCCTCATGAAACAACAACGTCCTGACTCCTCCACAGCATGCGGGGACGTCAGGACGTTGGGGGCCTTGCCCTCATCTATCAAGGGGAAAGGGTGTTGCGACACAGGCGTTGAGCTTAAGCTTCGCCTTCGGCGGTGTTCTGCTCTGCGATCTGGCGACGAACATCTTCCATGTCGAGCTGCTTAACCTGCTTGACCAGATCATCGAGTGCTGGTGCAGGCATGGTGCCGGCTTCGCGGTAGACCATGATGCCGTCGCGGAAGATCATCAGGGTGGGGATGGACTGGATCTCCAGCGCTGCGGACAGGCTCTGGTTGGCCTCGGTGTCCAGCTTGGCGAAGACAGCATCCGGGTGATCACCGGAAACCTTCTCATAGGTTGGGGCGAACTGGCGGCAAGGGCCGCACCAGGAAGCCCACGCGTCTACGAGAACAATGCCCTCACCGGTGACGGTTTCTTCAAATGTGTCTTCGGTTACATCAATCGTTGCCATTGAAAACTCCTTATAAATGTTTGTATGGTCGGTATATAAAGACCAACTCAAAATAGGCCGTGGGCATTCCCATCGTGGGCAATATCCAGCCCAGATGGGGGCCCTCAAGCCCTAACCTGACCCATGGAACATCGTACCTTGCAGATGTTGAATGGTTTGGGCATCAGTAGCATCAGAAGATCGGAAGGATCGTTGTTGTGAGCACCAAGAATTACTCAGTTGAGGGCATGACCTGCGAAAAATGTGTCACCTCCGTCGAGGAGGAAGTCTCTGAGGTCCTCGGCACCCAGCGCGCAGAGGTTGATTAGGAGACCGGTCGCGAAGCTGTCACAGGTGAGGGCTTCAGCGATGATGACATTATCGCCGCTGTAGAGCGCGCAGGCTATAAGGTGACGCAATAATCTCAGGTGGCTAACCCCCTGCCCCGGCACTTAATAGTCGTACCTATGCCCAGGTCAGCCCCATAATTGGGGGACCTGGCCGGTTATAGAACTGTTAGTCTGGCCACTTTTCCCGCCCCTTTCCAGGAAGGGGGGCGGGGTTTTTCATCCCCGTACACCCCTCCTGCCCCACAATCCCCATGATTTCACCGCCGTGACCACTGTGGCCCTATCACAGAGGGGGTGATCGCATTCCCGGATTGTTTCCATTGCAAGAGTAGAGTTCTGGCTCATGAACTTAACGCGCAACGACAGGCTGGATCGTCTGCCCGTCACGTCTAAACATAAGAAACTTCTCGGTGGCTCCGGCATCGGCTGGGCCCTAGACGCCATGGATGTCGGACTAATCTCCTTCATCATGGCTGCACTGGTCACCCATTGGGACTTATCTGCCACCCAGGCGTCACTGCTGGGTTCCATCGGCTTTGTCGGCATGGCTTTGGGAGCCACCTTTGGTGGACTGCTGGCAGACAAGCTGGGGCGCCGGCAGGTATTTGCCCTCTCCTTGCTCATCTATGGCTTGGCGACGGGCGCTTCTGCCCTGTCGGTATCGCTGGCCATGCTGATGGCCCTGCGTTTCATCGTCGGCCTGGGCCTGGGTGCGGAACTTCCTGTGGCCTCAACGCTGATCTCAGAATTCTCACCACGCCGCATCCGTGGCCGGATGGTGGTGATCCTCGAGGCATTCTGGGCACTCGGGTGGATTCTCGCCGCGATCATCGGCACCTTCGTGGTCACCATCGGCGACAATGGCTGGCGCTGGGCCCTGGCCCTGGGCTGTGTCCCCGCCGCCTATGCCATCTATGTTCGCCTCGGACTACCGGAATCAGTGCGCTTCCTGGAGAGTCGGGGCCGCCATGATGAAGCCGAGGCCATCGTGGTGTCCTTTGAACAGCAGGCCGCTCTTGAAGGAAAACCTGTTGCTGACCTGCCGGATACAGATGATCGTGACGTTGCTGCCACTGGATCCGAATCCATCTGGGCGAAGAGCCTCCGCAGGCGCACGGCTGCGTTGTGGATCGTCTGGTTCTGCATCAACCTGTCGTATTACGGTGCCTTCATCTGGATTCCATCGCTACTGGTAGCTGATGGCTTCACCCTGGTGAAGTCTTTCCAGTTCACGCTGATCATCACCCTGGCCCAGTTACCGGGTTATGCGGTGGCAGCGTGGCTTATTGAAAAGTGGGGCCGCAGGGCCACTCTTGCTACTTTTCTGGCTGGCTCTGCAGTGTCCGCAGCCATGTACGGCATGGCGGATATGGAATGGCAGATTCTTGTTGCAGGTTGTTTCTTGTCATTCTTCAACCTGGGGGCATGGGGCGCGCTGTACGCCATCGGACCTGAGCTCTATCCCACTCATGTTCGAGGTACCGGAACAGGCGCTGCAGCGGGTTTTGGCCGCATTGCATCCATCATTGCACCACTGATTGTGCCACCGGTCATCGCCTTCGGCGGACCCGTGATGCTGTTCGCATTGTTCTCCTCAGCATTCGCCGTCGCGGCGGTTGCTGCGTTTACGCTGCCTGAGCAGAAGGGTAAAGCTCTCGCTGATTAGCACTGTGGGAGGTGAGATCCTTCCACCAGGTCTTCAGATGACCCACGATGCCACTCTGGTTGTCGTGGGTTTTGAAGTCTTCGAGGTTGCGTGGAACGTTGGCGATAACCGTGGCACCGCCCTTGCGGGTGACCACGATGTCTTCGCGCAGCTGCACGGTGTCGGGGTTAAAGTTTCTTGATGTCATCTGCTGCCTTCCTTAAAATCTCGATTATTTTCTCTTCATTACCCTCCGGGGTCGCCTTGAGTAGATCCCGGATCTTGTAGAACTCACTTCTGATGTTGAATACTTCAGATTCCCGCGAGGCCGGATCGCGGTAGGCCTCGAGAATGCCACTCCATGCGGCACCCTTTTCAGCCACAAGCTGCTGGCCTTCTATTGTCAGGCGGGCCATCTTGCGACCGGATTCAGTGCTGATGGTGATCAGGCCTTCATCCTCAAGCATGGAGAGTGTCGGGTAGATGGCGCCCGGACTGGGGCTCCAATTACCTTCGGTACGTTCATTGATGATCGTGATGATCTGATAGCCGTGCATTGACTCCTGGCCCAACAGGGACAGAACCACATGCCGTAGGTCTCCCCGTCCTGCACGTCCACCGCGGCCCCGTCCGGGGCGCCGGCCATGACCGTGATGATCCCGGTGCGCATGTTTGCGGCCGGGACGCTCTCCGTGGGTTTCATTATTAAGTTCTTGGGTGTGATGAAAATGTCGGTTGCGCATAGCGTCTACCTCTCCGCAGTTCAGCGTGACTCGTGATGAATGCCGAAAAGTTAACGATATATCTCAACCTATCGTTAAGTCAACGATAGTGACTATCATAAACCATAAATGCTGGTCAGGCTATGTCGCTAAGGCTTGCCATACATAGCTTAGGCTGTGGTTAGTGACCCGGGATGCAGTGGAAATTCAAGTGTGTCGCAGAATACCCACCCAGAAAACAGACCCAGAAACACAAAAAAGCGGCGACCACAACTGGTCGCCGCCCCCCTCTCAACTGGACTTCTTAGCGCTGCCTTAATCCCGGATTTAACCGCGCGCCATATCCACAAAACGTGAATAGTGAAGCTGGTGCGCCACCTGAACGGTGTCAATCGGGCCACCACGGTGCTTCGCCAAGATGATGTCCGCCTCACCCGCACGCTCATCATCCTTGTCCTGGGAGTCAGGACGGTACAGCAGCATGACGATATCAGCGTCTTGCTCCAGGGAACCGGACTCACGGAGATCGGCAAGCTGCGGACGCTTATCGGTACGCGCTTCCGGACCACGGTTCAGCTGGGAGATGGCAATCAGGGGAACATCAAGCTCCTTGGCCAACAGCTTCAGCTGACGGGAGAACTCCGAGACCTCCTGCTGACGGGATTCCACGCGCTTGCCCGAGCTCATCAGCTGGAGGTAGTCCACCACGATCAGTTTCAGATCATGCTTCTGCTTCAGCTTCCTCGCCTTGGAGCGGATCTCCATCATCGTGAGGTTTGCCGAGTCATCGATGAACAGAGGTGCCTTGGCCACCTTGTCCAGGCGCTGGACCATCTTCTCCCAGGCCTCCTCATCCATCTTTCCACCACGCATATCAGACAGACGGATCTCGGTCTCTGCAGACAGCAGTCTCATGACAATCTCCGACTTCGACATTTCCAGGGAGAAGATGACAGAGGCCATGTCGTTTTTGATGGAGGCTGAACGCATGAAATCCAGTGCCAGCGTGGACTTACCCACACCTGGTCGGGCCGCCACGATGATCATCTGGCCACCACGCAGACCATTGGTCAGGTCATCCAGGTCCTTGAAACCGGTGGGCATACCCGCAGCCAGACCACCATCAGTGCTGAGCTGCTCAAGTTCCTCCATGGTTTCGCCGAGGATATCGGCAAGGACGGAATAGTCCTCGCTCTGATTCTTCTGTGAAACGGCGAAGACTTCCTGCTGGGCACGGTCGATGACAGCATCAATCTCCGCGCCCTCATCACCTTCATAACCCAGCTGGACAACGCGTGTGCCTGCGT
>NZ_CALZFS010000111.1 GCF_945649885.1 uncultured Corynebacterium sp.
GATGAGCACGATGAGATGGTGTTGGGAAATCTGACGGATGCGGTACGCCCCGGAGATACCCTCTGGATTCTTGGTGATCTGTCCAGCGGACGGTCAGAGGCTGAGGAACGCGCACTGGGACTTATCGGGGACAGACTTCCCGGCGTCGAGAAGCATCTAGTTGCAGGCAATCACGACTCATGTCATCCGTTGTTCCGATCTGCATACAGAAGACAGCGGAGATTCCTCGAAGTTTTTGATTCTGTTCAGGCTTTCCAGAAGCTCCGCTGGGAGGGTGAAGATGTGTACATGTGCCATTTCCCGCGGCCAGGACAGGACCATGTGGGAATGCCTTCACGTTATGATGACCTGCGGCTCACGGTTCCTCTGTTGATTCACGGTCATCTGCATTCCCAGTTTCCCGTCACCGGCCGGGGTCAGGTCGACGTTGGGGTTGAGGCGTGGGGTCTGAAACCTGCTCCCCTGGAGATTGTTCGTGAGACCTTGTGGGATTCAGTGTCCCGGTATCCAGGTTTAGAGTGACATCCCGAATCATGGTGGATAACTGGTCCACCTCATCAAGGGTGGTGCTGCGGTTGGCGTTGGTGGTGCAGAAATCTAGCAGCGTATAGCCGGCCCTCTGGATCTTCAGGTGATCCTCCCAGTATGCGTCGGAACTGTCTGGTGAATTCATCGCCCGTGATTGTGCAGCACGTCGTTCACTGAGCAGCTCAAACTGCAGGTCGCGTCGTTCTGCCAGGGCATCGGCGGGTTTGGTGATGTGGATGCGTCCGAGGAGTCCTGCCATGGCGTCCTGTGCACGGCGAATGAGTCTGGCATGATGTTTTTGATCGGCCTGTGGGATGAAGAACCACAGTAGAAGCAGCGAGAAGATGATTGACAGCAGGACTTCTGCTGTTCGCGAGATCACGATATCGCTCAGGGGCTCAGTAATCGCGTTGCCCATCAACAGCGCCAGGGGCGTGGTGAAGATAACGCATAGCGCGTAGTTTCTCACCACGAACACTTCGGCGAAAAACTGGCAGATGGCCAGGGCGATGAGTAGGGACCATCCCTGAACACCAACCAGGTGGAGTATGGCGTAGAGGCCGATGCCGATGACTGATCCAACAACCCTGTGCAAGCCACGGATGGTGCCCGGGATGCGGTCTGGGCCCCATTGGAGGACGAGTAGGCCAGAAACAATGGCCCAGTCAGGGCGGCCCAGACCAAAAGCCAGACCTGCGATGCCCATGAGTAGTGCAGACACCATGACCTTTCCTGCGGTGATGGTGGCGTGACTGTGGGGAGAAGCGCTGCGGTAGAGGCGGTAGGTTACTGAGGGGCGAGCATGTGGAATGGCAGTACGGGAGAGATCCAGATAGTTCCGGGAATCTGAAGCATCTGATGTGCTCGGTGCACTGTTCATCCCGGTGTCATGGATCCTGGTGTTGAGGATGGCGAGTTTGGTGTGTGCGCGTTGCACACGTGCCACCAGGTCCGATTGTGCGGTTTTGCGAACCTGTCCGCCGGCAAGAACACCGGCATCAGAAAGCGCGAACCATGCGTTGGACAGGGCTGTTTCAGCCTGGTGATTTTTTGCCACCACTTGCTGGGGAGACCTCTGAAAGTCCTTGACCGCTTTTTCCAGAACATCCACGGCCTGCTTTTCAGGACCGTGTGGGTCGAGCAGGGCGGGGAGAAGTCCGAGGGTGAGGCCGGTTGCCACACCAACCAGCGCCCAGAGGCCAACCTCTACAGGGTTGAGTCCCAGACGGGCCACCATGGTGGAACCGCCTGCCACCATGACGATGAAGAAACTGCCGGGCGGTGGGAGTCTCAGGGCGTTTTGAATCCAGGTGCCCACGGTAGACAGCACAGTGACGAAAAGAACCACGAGTAGCAGCCACCAGATTGAACCTCCGACGTTGATCTGTGCCCAAACTACTTCGCCGACAAAGGCGCCGGCCATGGCGCCTGTTGCCAGTAATGCACCTGCGGTCGCCATGACCTGGAGGCGTTTCCGGTAGGGATGTCCCTCCCCGTAGATCACGGTGAATCCACCTGCGGCGATCAGCAGCATCTCTGTTTCATAGCCGAGCATCAGGGCGATGCCACCTGGGATCAGCAGTGCCAAGGCAGCGCGGAGGGCGCCCGGCCAGCGGGGTCCCGGCGTGTGAAAAGCAGTGAACAACGTTAAGGGGTTCTGACGTTGTGGGGGCTGTTCATCGTGTTTCTGGGGCAAGGAACTCCTCATGGGGGCATGTCTGAAGAAATGGAGGTGTCCTTCAAGTTTAAGCCTTGCCTATGATTAAAGGTGGGGGAAGAGGGTTTGATGTGATCAAAAGTGTGATGGGCACCCGACGTGATCGAGGGGCCACCGGCTAATGAGGGGGCGTCGATAGGCACCGTCTTTGGTGCAACGCAAGCACCCCTTTGCCCTCTATCGCGATGACAGATGGCAAAGGGGTGCTATGCGAGGAGTGTGGCAAAAAGGGGTGGAACAAAAAGAGAGTACTTTTAGAGTGTTGCCACCTTCTCCCACCCCTTGAGGCCAGTAGGGGAGAAGGTGACCAGGCACAGCGTCAGATTAGAACTGTGAGTCCTCGGTGGAACCCTTCAGGGAAGTGGTGGAGGAGTTCGGGTCAACGGTGGTGGCGATGGTGTCGAAGTAGCCGGCACCAACCTCACGCTGGTGCTTGACAGCGGTGAAGCCGCGCTCTTCAGCAGCCTTGAACTCACGGTTCTGCAGGTCGACGAAGGAGGTCATGCCCTCGCGTGCGTAACCATAAGCCAGGTCGAACATGCCGTAGTTGAGGGAGTGGAAGCCTGCCAGGGTGATGAACTGGAACTTGAAGCCCATAGCTCCCAGTTCCTTCTGGAACTTAGCGATCTCATCTGCCTCAAGGTGTGCGGACCAGTTGAAGGATGGGGAGCAGTTGTAGGAGAGCAGCTGGTCTGGGAACTCTTCGTGGACAGCCTCAGCGAACTGCTTGGCCAGAGCCAGGTCAGGAGTACCGGTCTCCATCCAGATCATGTCAGCATAAGGAGCGTAGGATTTCGCACGGGCGATGCAAGGCTCGATGCCGTTCTTGACATGGTAGTAGCCCTCAGCGGTGCGCTCACCGGTGATGAATGGCTGGTCGCGCTCATCAACGTCAGAGGTGATCAGAGTTGCTGCCTCTGCGTCGGTGCGGGCGATGACAACGGAAGGAACGTTGGCAACGTCAGATGCTAGGCGGGCAGCGTTGAGGGTACGGATGTGCTGCTGAGTCGGGATGAGGACCTTGCCACCGAGGTGTCCACATTTTTTCTCGGAAGCGAGCTGATCCTCCCAGTGGGTGCCAGCGGCGCCTGCGCCGATCATGGCCTTCTGCAGTTCGTAGACGTTCAGTGCGCCACCGAAGCCAGCTTCACCGTCGGCGACGATTGGAACAACCCAGTTATCAACGGAATCGTCACCCTCAGTGCGGGCGATCTCGTCGGCACGCAGCAGTGCGTTGTTGATGCGGCGGACAACGCTTGGAACGGAGTTCGCTGGGTAAAGGGACTGGTCAGGATAGGTGTGGCCGGAGAGGTTGGCATCACCGGCGACCTGCCAACCGGAGAGGTAGACAGCCTTCAGTCCGGCGCGGACCTGCTGCACAGCCTGGTTGCCTGTCAGGGCGCCCAGTGCGTTGATGTAGCCGTCGCCTTCTGCGGAAACTGCATCCCAGAGGATCTCAGCGCCGCGGCGTGCGAGGGTCTGCTCCTCGACGACAGAACCCTGAAGCTCTGCAACCTGCTCTGCGGTGTAGTCGCGGGTGATGCCGTTCCAGCGTGGGTTGGTGTCCCAATCCTGCTGAATTTCCTGTGCGGTGCGTGGCGTTCCAACGTTTGACATCTGAAGTCACTTCCTTCTTGGTAATGCTATGAATCGCATTCGGTGAGATGTGCCGTTGCCCTTGAGGTGTTGTGCAAAACACTCGGAAACTATTTGAGTGATCTGCAACCCCTGTTGCGGTGGCGTGCTTCACACAATGCTCCATCGGGCAGTGGGCAGTCAACGCCTTTGGGTTTTTAAGTTTTGTGCGGGGGTGACCACCCCTGTTGCAAAGCTTGCAAAGTTATAACCTTGCAAGTGCGATGATGATTCTGAGCGCTAGTACGTTTGTACTGGGAAAACCTCGATATCTAATGAAATGCCCGCTCACGGGCATGTTCCTTGAAGGGGGCTTCAAGGTGCAGGTGTGACCAATCTTTTGCGGGGGTAGTGGCTAGGTAAAGTTCGCAAACCTATTGGCTCGGTGATTCTCATCACTTAGTCTGTTCGTATCGCAAGCCCTCACAGGGCCCGAGCGAGGTTGTCACAACAGATGACCGAGAATCTCAAGAACTCTTGCTTCGAAGGAGCCTTCCATGAACGATCAGCAGATTAAGACCGCTGACCAGACCGAGCGTGTTTCCGTCGGTGGAATGCAGGTTTCGAAAGTCCTCCGTGACTTTCTGACCGAGTCAGTACTTCCCCGGGTGGGCGTGGATGCAGGGGCGTTCTGGAACGGCTTCGGCGAGATCGTCCGCGATCTCACCCCACGCAACCGCGAACTGCTGGAACGCCGTGATGAGCTGCAGTCCCAGTTGGATGAGTACTACCGTGAAAATCCAGGTGAGCAGGACCCAGAGGCCTATGAGGCATTCCTGCGCGAGATCGGCTACCTGGTCGATGCACCTGCTGACGCCGAGATCCGCACCCGGAACATCGACTCTGAGATCGCCACCACCGCCGGCCCACAGCTGGTTGTCCCCATCCTCAATGCCCGCTTCGCCCTCAATGCAGCTAATGCCCGTTGGGGATCCCTCTATGACGCCCTCTACGGAACCAATGCCATCCCGGATGAGGATGGCGCAGAGCGTGGCAAGGGCTACAACCCTGTCCGTGGCCAGAAGGTTATTGAGTGGGGACGTGACTTCCTTGACGCTGTCCTGCCCATTGAAGGTGCAAGCCACGCTGATGTTGAGAAGTACAACATCACCGACGGCAAGTTGGCCGCTCATATCGGTGACGGCATCCACCGTTTGAAGGATAAAAACGCCTACCTGGGCTTCACCGGCCACTTCCAGGACCCCACCGCCATCCTGCTGCAGAACAACGGTCTGCACATCGAGCTGCAGATCGACCCTTCCCACCCCATTGGTCAGAACGATAAGACCGGTATGAAGGACATCATCTTAGAATCTGCCGTGACCACCATCATGGACTTCGAGGACTCCATCGCAGCCGTTGACGCTGAGGACAAGACCCTGGGTTACACCAACTGGTTCCAGCTCAACACCGGAGAACTCACCGAAGAAGTTGCCAAGGGAGATAAGACCTTCACCCGCAAGCTCAACGATGACCGTCTCTACATCGGTAAGAACGGTGCTGAGATCACCCTGCACGGCCGTTCCCTGCTGTTTGTTCGCAATGTCGGTCACCTCATGACCAACCCGGCCATCCTCATCGATGGCGAGGAGATCTTCGAGGGCATCATGGATGCCGTCATCACCAGTCTCTGCGCCATCCCGGGAATCGCACCACAGAACAAGAAGAAGAACTCCCGCCGAGGCTCCATCTATATTGTGAAGCCTAAGCAGCACGGACCTGAGGAAGTTGCATTCACCAATGAACTCTTCGCCCGCGTTGAAGACCTGCTGGATCTGCCACGCCACACTCTCAAGGTCGGCGTCATGGATGAGGAGCGTCGTACCTCCGTCAACCTGGATGCCTGCATCATGGAGGTCGCTGACCGCCTGGCCTTCATCAACACCGGCTTCCTCGACCGCACCGGCGATGAGATCCACACCTCCATGGAAGCTGGCGCCATGGTGCGCAAGGCTGATATGCAGACCGCACCGTGGAAGCAGGCCTACGAGGACAACAATGTGGACACCGGAATCCACCGCGGACTCCCAGGTAAGGCTCAGATTGGTAAGGGCATGTGGGCCATGACCGAACTCATGGGTGAGATGCTGGAGAAGAAGATCGGTCAGCCCCGTGAAGGTGCCAACACTGCATGGGTTCCTTCCCCAACCGGCGCCACCCTGCACGCAACCCACTACCACCGGGTCAATGTGTTCAAGGTTCAGGATGAGCTGCGTGCCGCCGGCCGTCGCGACACCCTGTCCAAGATCATCGAGCTGCCTGTTGCCGTAAACACCAGCTGGTCTGATGCAGAAAAGAGAGAAGAACTGGACAACAACTGCCAGTCCATCCTCGGTTATGTTGTGCGCTGGGTGGAACAGGGCGTTGGTTGCTCCAAGGTTCCAGATATTCACGATGTCGCACTCATGGAGGACCGCGCCACCCTGCGCATCTCCTCCCAGATCCTGGCCAACTGGATGCGCCACGGTGTTGTCACCGAGGAACAGATCATTGAGTCCCTGGAACGCATGGCTGTGGTTGTTGATGGCCAGAACGCCGGTGATCCGAACTACCTCAACATGGCACCAAACTACGACCAGTCCATCGCCTTCCAGGCGGCCAAGGATCTGATCCTCAAGGGTACGGAATCCCCATCCGGATACACCGAACCGATCCTGCATACCCGTCGCCGTGAGTTCAAGGAACTCCACGGTATCAAGTAAGAGCCCCCGATTAAGGCCCACACACCCCTGATAACGCCTGAATCTCAGGGCATCAGCAGCGGAAGATCCCGCCCCTGATGCCCCGCAGAACAGGTGGGCACCCACAACACCCCTGTGGGAGGCCCACCTGTTCTTTATTTTTCTCCAGCATCAGTAGTGCTTTATTAGATGGGGTGTGGCGGCAGTGTTGGCAGCATCCCAACAGTTCGATGACCGTGATTTGAAGTGTGATGAGTGGGACATGGAAGCTCACACCGCCTTGCGTGCTTTGGGGTCGGTGACAGCCAACCGCTGGATCGTGACAAACAGGTATGCCGCAGTCACCAACACCATGCGATGATGTCACCCTAGCCAGCTGCGTCTTCCAAAAGATCCAAGCCCAGGATTTACTACTTCACTAATTGCGGTATGTGCTATTTTTGAAGCTTTCAGCTCGTGGTCAAAAACTATCCTGAGTGATGTCCACTGGGTGCCAGGATCTTCTTTATCACAACTGAGCTAAGCCTTCGCCCTGTTCCAGATAAGTAGTGTCTCGGGAGACCACCTTTACCTTCCGGTGTTGTTGTTAGGTTCGGTTGACAGGGTAATTGGTGTGGAATGATCAGGGACATGGGTATCTTCTCGGGTCGCTATTTCCCTCGTGAAACCATCCTGTGGCGGTGCGGTGGTATTGCCATGATGGGGTGAGCTATCACGATCTGGAAGACATGATGACTTCAGCGCCGAGTGCCAGTGGATCCCACCACGATCTACCGCCGGACCTGTCGATACCAGTGTGTTTGTTTATCCAGCTTAAGGCGCGTATTTCCATGCCCCGTTTCTTAAGGTGGAATACTGGCGTTTCATAAGTCTCTGCGCGTTTGTGTCTCACGGTAGAAGCAGGGGGTGTCAAGGTAAAACGTTGTCATGCGACGTCAGTGGCAGACAGGAATCGGTTTCACGGGTCTTATTGTGAACGTGGCTTGCAGACTTTTTCCGTTTTGTGCACACGAATACTGAACACTGGGTGGTCAACATTTGATTCACATACTTGTCTGCCAGGGGCGGACCCCGGCGAAGTCCAGCGGATGTAAGGGGCCGCATGGCTTTTATCGGATGAGCTGTCCTACTCACGCACTGCGTTTAGTAGGTGGTGTGTGCATGTCGGACTGATTCTTAGTTGCCATGATGACATCTTTCTGCTCGGCCGATCGCGGAGTCGACGGGGGAGTCGGTTCACGCGTCAACGACGGAGCGCACGCCGCGGGGTCGTACTTTTTTCATGCGCCCCTTGTGCCACTGTCACTGTATGACCCACGGTAGTCACAATCCGGTGGTGCTGCTACGAATGCAGAAGTGCGATTCTGAGCGATAAAGCTACTCATCACGAAAGTTCTCCCGAGCCGTGAACCAGGTGACACTGCATAGTGATTAGGAACTGGTGAATCCAGTATTGACGCGGAATCGACGAAGTCAGCAGTTTCCATCCGTAGTCAATAGTTTCGAGGGGGACTGTGGCGGAATTGGCGTTCCAGAAGGAGGCGAAACGAGATTTAAGGGCCGTCTCGCTTTTTCTTTACCTCGTATTCTCCGGGGTGTGAACCCCGTGGTCAGGTATGCAATGCGGTCTGCCGTGCTCATACACTGATCGGTGTAGCGCTCGTAGAATCTGGTTAGCAGCGTGGTCTCCACCACTTCCCGGGTGGGGAAAAACGGGCCCTCCAGTACTGCTAGGCCTTCTCGGAGATCTTCACCACCATCCCGATGCTGACGCTGCCACCGGGTTCAACATCCACGCCCTTGAGGTCAGGGCCCAACAGGGCTGGTTCCACGCAGACAAAGTTGCGCCATTCGCCCTCACCGAGATCATCAAGCTGTGCCGCCCGTTCGGCAGCCGGGTTCCACACCACCGTGGCATCATGCCCACGGCCGGTGACCTCGATGGTACGGGTGTGATCGTGGATAAGCATGGTCGGTTCACCCAACACCACGCGGTCATATTCACCCGCGAAGGAGATCGCACCCTCCTGAGTGCTGGTCTCCTCGGTGAGGCGATCCAGGATCGGCATCCCCTCAGCCCCGGAGATCGTGGTTGTCTCAATGTCACCGACCCGGAAATACGGGTGGAAGGCCAGCTGGACCTTCTCGGTGTTGTCTGTCTGGTTGGTCAGCCCCAAGGTCATCTCGAAGCCCTCGTCGGTTCGCCAGATATCCACCTGAAGTTCAAAACCGTCCTTTTCCAGGCCGGCACTGATTTTTTCACCATCCATGACCTCCCAGGTGCTGGTGCGTGCCCAACCATGTGAGGGCTGTTTATCCAGGAGGGTGCCAAACCACGGTGCGATCAGGGGTACCCCACCACGGATCGCTGAGCCCTCCTCGAATCTGGCTGTGGAACTGAGAAACAGGATGTCCCCTGAAGGGAATTCTGCGGAGGTCAGGTGTGCGCCGATGGGGGAGACGGTCAGTGGGCCGGAAGTAATCAAGTCTGTCATGCCCCCAATGGTAGACACGAATTGTTAGCAGGCACCCTTAATCGATACAGTATGATGCGCCACACTCATAGGCAATGCTTTATTTAATTTCTGTGCCCACCCATCAGCACGGTCTCACGTCAGTTAGAACCCGAGATTTTCCTGTCTTTTTGGAGTGGCCCCCGTGTCAATCAATAACAACCAAGATGCTGGTCAGAACCCTGACCTGAACACTGATCAGAGTGCCAAGAAGGAAGACCGTTCCGCGGCTTTCATCGTGATGGCCTTCCCGGCATTCATCCTCATCGGTGCCATCGTGGCCTTCATGTTCCCCGCGACCTTTGCGCCCTTGACCAATTACATCAACCTTTTCCTCACCATCATCATGTTCACCATGGGGCTCACCCTCACGGTTCCAGACTTCCAGATGGTGCTCAAGCGCCCCCTGCCGGTGTTCATCGGTGTGG
>NZ_CALZFS010000112.1 GCF_945649885.1 uncultured Corynebacterium sp.
AGCCCTCTACGAACACCCCGACTGGCGCCGCGGTGAACAGAAGGACTGGGGCACCTACGTCTTCGACTTCGGACGCAATGAGGTCCGCAACTTCCTGGTCTCCAATGCGCTTTACTGGCTGGAGGAATTTCACATCGACGGTCTGCGTGTGGATGCCGTGGCCTCCATGCTCTACCTGGACTATTCCCGCGAAGACGGCGAATGGGAACCCAATATCTTCGGCGGCCGGGAAAACCTCGAAGCCGTCCAGTTCATCCAGGAGATGAACGCCACCGTGCTCCGCCTGCACCCCGGTGCCCTGACCATCGCCGAGGAATCCACCTCCTGGCCAGGAGTCACCGCACCCACCTGGGACGGTGGTCTGGGATTCTCCCTGAAGTGGAACATGGGCTGGATGAATGACACCCTGGAATACTTTGCCAAGGATCCCATCCACCGCTCCTTCCACCACAATGACCTGACATTCTCTCTGGTGTACGCCTTCTCCGAGCGCTTCGTGCTCCCCATCTCCCACGATGAAGTAGTCCACGGCAAGGGCTCCCTCTGGGACCGGATGCCCGGTGACACCTGGAACAAGGCTGCCGGAATGCGTACCTTCCTGGCCTACATGTGGGCACACCCAGGAAAGAAACTCCTGTTCATGGGCCAGGAACTAGGCCAACGCGATGAATGGTCCGAAGGCCGTGAACTGCCCTGGGGCATTGTCGACGGCTGGCAGGGTGAATACCACTCCACCATCCAGGACCTCATCCGCGAACTGAACAACACCTACAAAACCACCCCGGCACTGAGCAGCCAGGACTTCTCCGGTGAAGGCTTCACCTGGAACAAGGCTGATGATGCGGCCAATAACATCCTCGCCTTCACCCGCTACGGCACCGACGGTTCCCAGATCCTGTGCGTCTTCAACCTCTCCGGCACCTCCCAGTCTGAGTACAAAATCGGTGTCTCTGGCGGCAGCACCTGGCGCATGGTCCTCAACACCGACGAGGGCAAGTTCCGCGGAGCAGACAACCCGCTCCCTGAAACTCTCCAGGCGGTTGAATCCAACTGGGATGGCTTCCCGTACACCACCACCCTGCACTCCCCCGCCATGAGTGCTCAGTTCTACACCTGGGAAGGCTAAAGCCACGTCCCGGTAGAAATAGCGAATGCTCCCTTCAATATTGAAGGGAGCATTTTCTCATACGAGGGTGCTGATCAGACACTCTCTGACATGTCCCTCGACCCTGCCTGCTGGGACTATGGTGTCACCGCAATAATCGCCCCCGCAGGCAAAGCCGTGCGGGGGCTGCGCGTGCACCTTTGACCGCCGGGCCTAGTACAGGGCGCTGGCCATCTTCCGACGAGCTTCCAACACACGTGGATCAATGGGATCAAAGAGACCATACAGCTCGATCAGACGATCCTTCACCGCATCCTTCTCCTTGCCAGCAGTACGCGTCAGCAAGGCGATGAGGCGATCAAAGGCACCCTCCGGATTACCGGAGACAATCTCGGCATCCGCTGCGGCAAAAGCTTTCTCCGGAGAGGTCCGATCGGCATCGGCTTCAGCAACAACGTCCGTGTCATCCGGCAGACTACCCATGCGACCCAACAGCACGGCGGCATCACGGGCCTGCTTGATCTCAGCGTTCTTCGGATCCTCAGCAAGCATCTGTTCATAGATGGTGACGGCACCATCGAAATCACTGTTGTTCAGTGCCTCAGTGGCAGCATCCAGGCGGGGATCCTGTGGCTCCTCAACAGGTGCCTGGGGTTCCCCTCCAGCTGGGACCGCGCCCTCGGGTAGTCCACCCAGCTGTGAACCTACAGCCTGGATGACAGAACTGATCCACTGTCCCAGCGCCTCGGCGGGCTGTCCACCCTGAAAATCAGCCAGTGGGCGCCCAGCGGCCACCGCGATGGTGGTGGGAAGCCCTTGTACACCGAAAACCTGGGCTACATCAGGGTGGGTGTCAGCATCGATATAACCAAAGAGGAAGGACAGTCCGGCACCGGCGGCAAGCGTGGTGAGATCCGCCTTCAACTGCTCAGAATCAGGGCTGCGGGAGGTACCGATGAGGACGATGACCGGAACCTGCGTGGAACGACGCAACACGTCATTCTCTAGGTTCTCCATGGTCACATCAAAGGACGTGGGGATCACCTTGGAAGCGGGTCCTTCCTCGTGGGCCTTCTGACGGGATTCGGCACGGGCCTTCACCTCGCCGAGATCGATCGCGCCACTGACAAAACGATTAGGGGAGGTCACTGATGAAACACTCTTTCTCTCTGGAACTTGCTTGGATGAAACTCTACTGATCGGGTGACAGGCGTTCCTCGACGGCCTGCACCTTGCGGGTCAGGGTGTTCTCATAACCGGGACGGATATCCGCCTTGATCACCAGTGAGGTACGTGGAGATACCTTGGACACCGCCTCGGTGGCACGCTTGATCACGTCAAACACCTCATCCCACTCCCCCTCGATGAGGGTGAACATGGCATTGGTTTCATTCGGAAGACCGGATTCCCGAACCACACGGATGGCTTCGGTGACGGCATCGGCCATCTCCGCCTCTGGGTTATCGGCTACAGCTGGGGCTACAGAAAAGGCAATAAGCATGACTCCGAGAGTACCTGCATCACAGAAAGTGACCACGGACACGCCATATTTTTGTGCGGCAGCCAGGTCGCAGGAATAGACTAGGCAACCATGACTGAAAATTCACAGGCTATTGATATCCCCCATGAGTACGTCGTGTGCCTTGATCACGTCGGCATTGCAGTACCCAACCTTGATGATGCTGTTGAGTTCTACCGCAACGCCTTCGGCTGGGTGAACCACCACCAGGAAACCAATGAGGAGCAGGGCGTCACCGAGGCCATGGTCGGTCCGAAGGGCATGACCCACACCGATGGCATGATCCAGCTGCTGGCACCTCTGAATGAGGAATCCACCATCGCCAAGTTCATTGAGAAGAAGGGCCCAGGCCTGCAGCAGATGTGCCTGCGTACCAACAACATGGATGAGCTGTGCGATTACCTGCGTGCCCAGGGCATCCGCCTGCTCTACGACGAGCCAAAGATCGGTACCGGCGGCGCACGCATCAACTTCCTGCACCCCAAGGATGCCGGCGGCGTCCTGCTGGAACTGACCGAACCAGCAAACTAAGACTTAACGACGATCCCAGCAGGCTTTGTGCCAATGCCGGCGGTCGTCACCACGGCCCCCGACGTCCCGGGGCCAGGCGACAATATGGGCGACCCCAGGTGGGATGTTCTGATTGCATCCCGGGCACACATAGAACTTGGTGGCTGCAGATGATCCCATCTGCCGCACCATATAGGGCTCACCGAAGGACCAACTCGGCCCTTCCTGAACCTGGGTACCCCAGTAGACCGCACCATCGCGAGGCAATTCGCGGGGTGCGGTCTTCATTCTCCTGTTCTTCCGAGCCATGCCAGATCCTCTAAAAAAGCGTCAGCTCGTCAGACTCGATACCACGCAGTGACTGGTAGTCCAGTGTCACACAGCGGATACCGCGGTCTTCTGCCAGGGTACGTGCCTGTGGCTTGATCTCCTGGGCCGCGAAAACCCCCTGTACAGGCTTCAACAACTCATCACGGTTGAGCAGCTCCAGATAACGGGTCAGCTGCTCCACACCGTCGATATTTCCGCGACGTTTGATCTCCACGGCCACGGTCTGACCATCAGCATCACGGCACAGGATGTCCACCGGCCCAATCGCGGTCGGGTACTCACGACGCACCAGGGTGTAGCCCTCACCGAGGGTGGTGATGTGCTCAGCCAGCAGCTTCTGGAGGTGATCCTCCACGCCGTCCTTCACCAGGCCGGGATCCTGCCCCAGCTCATGGGAGAGCTCCGAGTAGATCTCCGCAACGGTGATCCGCAGCTGCTCCCCCTTCTTGTTCTCCACCACCCACAGGTACTCGCCCACCTCTTCCCCATCCTCATCGGTGATAGGGGTTTCTGTGAGGGAGCACGGTGGGGTCATCCAGTTGAGGGGTTTATAGGCCCGATCATCTGCATGGATGGAAACGGAACCATCAGCCTTCACCATCAAAAGGCGATCGGCCATCGGAAGGTGGGCTTCCAGACGGCCAATATAATCTACGGAACAACGGGCGATGACAAGACGCATGCCACCACCCTATCCAATGAGCTTCTAGCGATCACGCTGGGGGCCATTTCGGTTCTGATTCTTCAGGAAATCAGCTGCGGTGAGGGTATGTTCCGCACGCACATCAGGGGCTGCCTCCAGCCATGCGGTGAACGCCATCTCACCATTACTGTCCAGGCCCATTTCAATCTCCTCATCCTTGGATTTGATATGGACGATACTGGTGCCCTCAGACATAAAAACCGCCTCTTCAGGCGTGGGCTCCCGTCGATCAAGGAGCTCTACCGAAAGGCGGTGGAGGATATTGTCTGCCATGGGTGACAGGGAACGCAGCTTGAAGTACTCAAGGTCGTTGCCGTTATAACGCAGGGAGCCGTGACGCCACCCGTGCACCCCACTCTGTGGGAGATGACGCAGGATGACCATGGTGCCCCGTGAGCGGAGGGTGAAAAACCGCCAGGCCGCCAGCAAGACAGCGAGAACCGCGATGATCACCAAGGCCCAGATAATATATTCCACGGCTAAGTGTGTCCTCCCTGCAGCAAGAGAAAAGGTTTTAGTCGATCCTACCCACAAACATGGGTAATGAAAAATGACCTCTGTGCAGGTAACCCCTAGTCAAGCGGTTGGGGTTGTCACCTCACGCTATTTGCCGGTAAGTACCGCGGTTTGGACAAAGATAAACGCCCGCCGGGCACTGGAATCACTCCCAGTGCCCGGCGGGCGTTGTTCAGCTAAACGAAAGGGTACTAGAGACCTTCGCTGCTGCGGCGGACCGCGCGCAGCCCGGCCTCGGCACGTGCCTTGGCCAGCTCGTCGTCCGAATTCAGGTCAGCCTCGGCGGATGTGGAATCAACCTCATGCGCCCAGACGGCGAAGTCCGCGAGGATCGTCACCTTTTCCTTGGATACGGAGAGGAATCCACCCTGTACGCCGGCGACAAGCTTCTCGCCGTCCGTAGGCTGGATGGTCACGACACCGTTCTCGACCAGCTGGCCGAGCATCGGCTCGTGATCGGGCAGCACGCCGATCTCACCCTCGGTGGTCTGAGCGGTCACAATGCTGGCCTGACCCGACCAGAGCATGCGCTCGACAGACACCAGTTCAACGGTGATTTCAGCCATGTGTCTCTACCTTACTTTCCGGTCAGCTTCTTGTAAGCAACTTCGACATCGTCCAGTCCGCCCAGGCCGTTGAAAGCCTGCTCCGGGTAGTGGTCGAAGTCGCCGTTGCAGATACGCTCGAAAGCGTCGATGGTGTCAGCCAGTGGCACATAGGAGCCAGGCAGTCCGGTGAACTTCTCCGCGACGAAGAAGTTCTGACCAAGGAAACGCTCGATACGACGGGCGCGAGCCACGGTGATCTTGTCCTCTTCAGACAGCTCATCCATACCGAGGATGGCGATGATGTCCTGGAGTTCCTTGTTCTTCTGCAGAATACCGATGACGCGCTGGGCGACCTCGTAGTGACGCTCGCCAACGATTGACGGCTCGAGGATACGAGAAGTCGAGGTCAGCGGGTTCACTGCTGGGTAGATACCCTTGGATGCGATCGAGCGGTCAAGCTCGGTGGTTGCATCCAGGTGGGCGAACACGGCAGCAGGGGCAGGGTCGGTGTAGTCATCGGCAGGGACGTAAACGGCCTGCAGAGACGTAATGGAACGGCCCTTGGTGGAGGTAATGCGCTCCTGGAGAACACCCATCTCATCAGCCAGGGTTGGCTGGTAACCCACGGCAGAAGGCATACGACCCAGAAGGGTGGACACCTCGGAACCTGCCTGGGTGAAACGGAAGATGTTGTCAATGAAGAGCAGCACGTCCTGGTTCTGCACATCGCGGAAGTACTCCGCCATGGTCAGACCGGACAGAGCCACGCGCATACGGACTCCTGGTGGCTCGTCCATCTGGCCGAACACGAGAGCGGTGTCCTGGAGGACGCCCATCTCTTCCATTTCCAGGAAGAGGTCGGTGCCCTCACGGGTACGCTCGCCGACGCCTGCGAATACCGAGGTACCGGAGAATTCGCGGGCGATACGGGTGATCATTTCCTGGATCAGAACGGTCTTGCCCACACCGGCGCCACCGAAGAGGCCGATCTTTCCACCCTTAACATAAGGGGTGAGAAGGTCGACGACCTTGATGCCGGTCTCGAGGATCTCGGTCTTACCTTCGAGCTGGTCGAATGATGGTGGCTCGCGGTGGATTCCCCACTGCTCGCCATCGCGACCCAGGCCCGGCT
This sequence comes from uncultured Corynebacterium sp., assembly GCF_945649885.1. Classification (GTDB taxonomy): domain Bacteria; phylum Actinomycetota; class Actinomycetes; order Mycobacteriales; family Mycobacteriaceae; genus Corynebacterium. The sequence continues at coordinate 6,364 of NZ_CALZFS010000112.1, forward strand.
CGTCGAGGCAGTCGCCGAGGGCGTTGAACACGTGGCCCTTGACAACATCGCCGACTGGAACGGAAATTGGCTTACCGGAGTCAACAACAGCCGCACCGCGGACCATGCCGTCGGTCGGTGCCATTGCAATGGTACGGATCAGGTTGTCGCCGAGGTGCTGAGCAACCTCAAGGACAACGGTCTTGGCGACTGATTCGAGGGTGACCTCGACAGTCAGTGCGTTGTACAGTGCCGGCAGCTCGCCGCGGGGGAACTCCACGTCGACGACCGCGCCAATGACACGCACGACACGGCCGGCAGTAGCTGCCAGCTGTGCGTTCTGCTCTGTAAGAGCTGTAGTCATAATCTAGTCACTTTCTCCGCTGTCAGATAGCGCACCAGCGCCACCGACAATCTCTGTGATTTCCTGGGTAATCTGTGCCTGACGAGCCGCGTTGGCCACTCGGGAAAGGTCCTTGACCAGTTCCGTTGCGTTGTCAGTTGCAGACTTCATCGCGTTTCGACGTGAAGCGGACTCTGCAGCGGCTGCTTCCAGGAAAATGGAGAACAACCTGCGTGAGACATACTGAGGAAGCAGTGCATCCAGCAGTGTGTCCGCGTCCGGTTCGAAGTCGTAATCCGGTTCGATGGCGCCGGCTGAATCAGTCAGCGCACTCTCGCCTTGTACGAAGATATCGTCTTCCATGACAGGCTCGATCGGCAGGAGCTGATGCACCACCGGCTGCTGAGTCAGCATGGAAATGAATTCGGTGTAGACAATATGAACCTGGTCGAAGCCCTGGATTCCCTGGCCCTCTTCCACGTTCAGTCCCTCGCGATAAGAGGCCTCGCCATTTGATGTGGCGGTGAAGCCATCAATCAGGTGGCGACGTACGTCGTGGGTGGCATCCCAGTTCGGATCCTGTGAGAATCCGGTCCAGGCACCTGCAACGTAGTCTTCGCGGAACTTGTAGTAGCCCACACCCTTACTACCGGTGACATAACGAACTACTTCGTATCCCTCTTCGCCCAGGAGCTTTTCCAGCTCCGTGGCCTTCTTGAATACGTTGTGGTTGTAGCCACCTGCCATGCCGCGGTCAGAAGAGACCACGAGCACGGCGGCTCGCTTGCCGCCTTCACGCTCACGCAGCATCGGGTGATCGAGGGAGCTGGCCGACGCGAGACGCTCCAGCACACGCTGGATCTCCTCTGCGTACGGTGCAGCAGCCGCGACGCGACCCTGTGCCTTGGTGATGCGTGAGGTGGCGATGAGCTCCTGAGCCTTGGTGATCTTCTTGGTTGAGTTGACCGAACGGATTCGGTCACGCAATTCACGAATTGTTGCCATGGTTCAAACGCCTCCCTTCAGTTGCTTGGTCAGTCATGATGTTTGAGGCTCTCTGCCTACTACTACTTGCTGACCTTGCGGGAAACGGTGAGCTGATCCTTCTTGACCTGGCTCGGGTCAAGTGCATCAACCTCAGCCTCGTTGATGACTGGGGTGCCATCAGTGGTCTGGAAAGCGCCCTTAAACTGCTCAGTAGCCTGAAGCAGGGTCTCCTTGGACTCGTCGGAGAGCACTGCTCCACCGGCGATCTGCTCGTAAACCTGTGGTGCGTTGGAACCGAGGTACTCGTGCAGCTCGGTTTCAAAGCGACGGACATCCTCGACGGGAACGTTGTCGAAGGCGCCCTCGCCTGCAAGCCACAGGGAGATGATCTGGTACTCAACGGACTGAGGTGCGTTCTCAGCCTGGATGAGCAGCTGAACCAGACGCTGTCCACGCTCGAGCTGAGCCTTGGAGGCAGCGTCCAGGTCAGAAGCGAAGGTGGCGAATGCTTCCAGGTCGCGGTAGGCGGCCAGGTCCAGACGGAGTGAACCGGCAACCTTCTTCATACCCTTGGTCTGAGCGGCACCGCCCACACGGGAAACCGAGATACCGACGTTAATCGCCGGACGGACTCCACGGTTGAACAGGTCGGACTCAAGGAATACCTGACCATCGGTGATGGAAATCACGTTGGTAGGAATGAAGGCGGAAACGTCGTTGGCCTTGGTCTCAATGATCGGCAGTGCGGTAATGGAACCGGCACCGAGCTCATCGTTCATCTTGGCCGCGCGCTCCAGCAGACGGGAGTGCAGGTAGAAGACGTCACCTGGGTATGCTTCGCGGCCCGGTGGGCGACGCAGCAACAGGGAGATGGCACGGTATGCCTCAGCCTGCTTGGTCAGATCATCGTAGATGACCAGGACGTGGTCGCCCTGGTGCATCCAGTGCTGGGCGAGAGCAGCGCCGGCAAATGGTGCGAGCCACTTGAAGCCAGCAGCGTCAGAGGCAGGAGCCGCCACGATTGTGGTGTACTCCAGAGCGCCCTGCTCCTCGAGGGTCTTACGCAGGGCTGCAATGGTGGAGCCCTTCTGACCGATTGCGACGTAGATGCAACGAACCTGCTTGCTCTTGTCGCCGGTCTCCCAGTTGGCCTTCTGGTTAAGGATGGTGTCAATACAGACCGCGGTCTTGCCGGTCTTACGGTCACCAATGATCAGCTGTCGCTGGCCACGACCGATTGGGGTCATGGCATCAATAGCCTTGATGCCGGTGGACATTGGCTCTTCGACTGGCTGGCGCTCAAGCACGGAAGGTGCCTGAAGCTCGAGGACGCGGTCCTCTTCAGCAGCGATTTCGCCAAGGCCATCGATGGGCTTGCCAAGTGGGTCGATGACGCGACCCAGGAATTCCTCGCCGACGGGGATAGACAGAACGTCTCCCGTACGACGAACCTGGTCGCCTTCCTTCAGTAGCTCGTAGTTACCCAGGACCACGACGCCGACAGAGTCGGTGTCAAGGTTCTGCGCGACGCCGATGACGCCGCCCGGGAACTCCAGGAGCTCATTCGCCATAACAGACGGGAGGCCCGAAACCTGGGCAATACCGTCAGCGGCCGAAATAACCACGCCGACCTCCTCACGGGAGGCCTCCGCGGAGTAGCTCGAGGTGTAGTTCGCAATCGCGCTACGGATCTCATCGGAGGAGATCGTCAGCTCCGCCATGTTCTTCCTGCTCTCGGTTG
>NZ_CALZFS010000113.1 GCF_945649885.1 uncultured Corynebacterium sp.
GACCAACGGATTATGAGTCCGTGGCTCTAACCGACTGAGCTATAGCCCCCTACCCGCGTATGCAGGCAACGCGATCATTATAACCATGGATGTTAATCCAACCTGTACACCCCTCCCTTTTGAGGATTATCGTGTGATGGTCACGTTCCTTAACATCAGGGGAGAAGCTCATGACTGACAGCCCCGCCATCACTCGTCGTCAATTCCTGCAGTCCACAGCAGCCGCTATTGTTCTCACAGTCCCCGCAACAACTCCGGTGACAGCCAGCGAAGCACACAGCTGGTTTCAGCATGGGGTAGCCTCCGGAGATCCCACCACGCACTCAGTCATCCTCTGGACCAGGGTCACACCATCAGTAGATGCTGTTCCAGGCAGCGGCAGGGGCGAATCAGTAACAGTTATATGGGAGGTGGCACGGGAGGCGTCGATAAGCACCGTCATCGCAGGTGGAACAGTGGTGACCGGACCGGAATATGACCACACCGTGCATATCGACGCCAGCGGGCTCGAACCCGCAACCCGCTATTTCTACCGGTTCACCGCCCCCACCGGTGAGCACTCACCGGTGGGGGCGACCACAACGCTGATGCTTGACGACGCCCCCCTGGCCTCCCTCAACCTCGCCGTGGCATCCTGCGCGAACTGGGAATCCGGGCATTTTGCAGCCTATGGGGACATCGCCCGGCGCGCCGCTGCCCACAGATTGGATCTGGTGGTGTTCCTGGGGGATTACATCTACGAATATGCACGCGGAGAGTTCACGGGGAAACAGGGGGCGGTCCGTCAGGTGGAACCGGCGGGTGAGACGATCACGCTTGATCAGTACCGCGTGCGTTACGGCCTCTACCGCACTGATCCGCACCTGCAGGCAGCTCACGCAGCCCTGCCGTGGGTTGTCATGTGGGATGATCACGAGTCTGCCAATGATTCCTGGCGGGAAGGCGCCCAGAATCATGGTCCCGGCGAAGGTGGTTGGCATGCCCGTCAGCAGGCTGCCCTGCAGGCTTATCTGGAATGGATGCCGGTGCGTACTACCGCTGCCTCGCTGTTGTACCGGTCATTCAGGTTTGGTGAACTGGCTCAGCTCTCCATGGTTGATCTGCGCAGTTTCCGCGATGCGCCACCTTCCCATGCCCAGTGGTTGGTTGATGGCGGTTCTGCCAACATGCTGGGTTCTGAACAATTCAGCTGGTTGAAAACCCAGGTGGAGAATTCACCAGCCCGGTGGAACATCATTGGCAGTTCAGTGATGTTCTCCCCGATGCAGATCACCGGCCATCCCCAGTTCCGTCTCCCGGCCCCACTGCCCACCAACTTGGACCAGTGGGATGGGTATTCCCATGAACGTGACCACCTGCTGTCCGTACTCGCGGGGACAGGGAAGCCCACGTTGTTTCTGGCCGGTGATATTCATTCTGAGTGGGGCAGCACGGTCAGTGCGGATGGTCGGCAGGTGGGGGCGGAACTGGTGTGCAGTTCCATCTCCTCGCCCAATGTGGATGATTTTGCGCAACTTCCCGAGAACAATCACCTCAGTCTGGGTACTGAGGCCTTCCTCCGTGACAACTGTCCGCATGTCCGTCATGTGGATCTGGATGCCCATGGGTATGCCATTGCTTCCTTGTCTCCCGCGTCGGTTCGTTTCACCTGGGTCCGGGTTGAGGACGTCACCCGGGCGGACTCCCCTGTCGGTGACAGAGTGGGTCTTGAGTGGGTTTATGAACACGGATTCCTGTAATGACCTGCTGATTTGTGTGTTTTCACGGCATCGGGCTATAGTTATATCTCGTTGCAAGGGAGCAGCTCAGAGCAGCTTCCAAAGGTAACTTATTCCTCCATAGCTCAGTTGGCAGAGCATTCGACTGTTAATCGAAGGGTCACTGGTTCGAGCCCAGTTGGAGGAGCCATATGAACACCCGCTATGATCTCCGGATCATAGCGGGTGTTTTGGTTTCGGTACTCAAAGGGCGGATTCTAGGGGTCCCCGACTACCTTCACGTAGTTTTGGCACCATGAGCAAAAATATCTCCACCATCACTGCCACCCGTACCAGCAACTGGACCTACACCGTGGACAATGGTCGCGGGGCGTCGTTGAGCATCGGCTTGGAAGGTGCAGAAGGTGCCTTCTCCCCCATTGAACTTCTCCAGGCAGCATTGGCAGGGTGTGCCGCCCTGTCGGCGGAGGCTCAACTGGTGGACAAACTGGGCGATGATGCCACTGTCACCTCCCGTGTGGATGCCACCCACGATGCAGCCAGCAATCTGATTGATTCGCTGAGCAACATCATCTCCGCCGACATGTCCTCATTAGAAAATAGGCGTCAGGAGAAACTGATTGCAGCAGCTGAGCGTTCCATCGGTGCCCTGTGCACGGTGAAGAAGTCCCTGATCCAAGGGGTTCCAGCCACCTCCACCGTGGAAAGATACCCCAGTCGGGAATGCCGATAATTGTCACTTTTTTCCATCACGCTCTACCCTGGCAGGCATGGAAAAATCCGAAAGCACAGCAGCTTCTATTCCCCTGGATACACCGCTGGAGGACTACGCCCTGCTATCGGACACCCACACAGGTGCCCTGTTGTCCAAACATGGCAGCATCGACTGGTTGTGTCTGCCCAGGTTTGATTCCCAGGCGATGTTCACCCGTTTGCTTGGTGACCATGATCATGGGCATTGGAGCATCCGTGTGACAGGTGGTGAAGTGATCAGCCATGCTTACCTGGGTGATTCCTTTGTGGTGCAAACTGTGTGGCGCTCTGCCACCGGTACCGCACGTGTTGTGGATTTCATGCCCATTCATGATTCAGAGACCCCCAATATCACTGACCTGGTGCGTACCGTCCACTGTGTGGAAGGTGAGGTGGAGGTGGAGGCCACGTTGCGCCTCCGTTTTGATTATGGCGAATCCACCCCGTATTTCCGCACCGAGGGCTTAGGCGATAACAGTGTGGTCCAGGCTGTTGCCGGCCCGAACTCCGTGTATGTGCGGGGCCCGAAGATGCCGCACCGCCCCGCCAAGGATGGTCACAGTGGCACCTTTGCACTGAAGGAAGGTGACTCCTTGGAGTGGGTGCTCACCTGGGCACCGTCTTTTGAGGACCATCCACCGCTACCGGATTATTCACTTTCACTGGAGGCCACCCTGGGTTTCTGGTCCAGCTGGATTGAAGCGTTGCCGGAGCAGAAGCTTTATAACGCCGAGGTCCGCCGTTCCATGCTGGTCCTGCGTGCCCTGACCGATCTGCAGACAGGTGGCATCGTCGCTGCCCTGACCACATCTCTTCCGGAGGATTTCGGTGGCATCCGCAACTGGGATTACCGCTATGTCTGGCTGCGTGATTCCGCCCTGACCATTGAGTCCCTCGTGGAATATGGATTCTCCCGTGCCGCCCTGCAGTGGCGCACCTGGTTGCTGCGTGCCATCGCCGGTGATCCAGAAAACCTCCGCATCATGTACGGACTCGGTGGCGAACGCCACTTGCCCGAGCGTGAACTCCCCCACCTGCGTGGCTATGAGAACTCCACCCCGGTGCGCATCGGTAATGGTGCCGCGGAACAGTACCAGGCGGATGTTGTCGGAGAGGTGATGGTCTCGCTCGAAGCCATCCGACGTGCTGGCTGCGAGGAGGATGAGTTTTCCTGGGGCATGCAGAAGGCCATCTTGGAATTCCAGGAAGCCAACTTTGACCGCAAGGACCAGGGCATCTGGGAGATGCGTTCCGAACCGCAGTTCTTCACCCATGGACGGGCCTCCATGTGGGCGGCTTTTGACCGAGGTGTAAAAGCCGTGGAGGAATTCGACCTTGATGGGCCGGTGGAACGCTGGCGGGAACTACGTGACCGTCTCCGTGCTGAGATCATGGAGCATGGTTATAACGAGGAGATTCAATCCTTCACCCAGTGCTATGACAACACCAATGTGGATGCCTCCCTCCTCCACCTGGTCCAGATCGGTTTCATCTCCCCCACCGATCCGAAGATGCTCAGCACCGTCGCACGTATTGAGCAGGAACTGCTGGATGATCACGGGTTCCTGCATCGCTATATCACCGATGGTTCTGATGGCCTCGCCGGGGATGAGTATCCCTTCCTCATTTGTTCCTTCTGGTTGGTGGAACAATACGCACTCTCCGGCCGTCTGAAGGATGCCAAGGAGATGATGGATCGTATCCTCGCTGTCCAGAGTCCACTGGGGCTTTTCGCTGAGGAATACTCAACAGTGCATGGCCGGATGGCGGGTAATTATCCGCAGGCTTTTTCCCATATCGGTCTGATCAGTGCTGCCCGTGCCATCAATTTTGAAGAAGCCAAAGCAGGTAGACTGTAGGCTGTTACTTCTGAAGGAACCACCAGAGTGTTAGGGAGAGTCATACACCCATGATCCAGCTTGTGATCGGCGCTGCCGCTGGCTACGTACTAGGCACCAAGGCCGGGCGTAAGCGATACCACCAGATCAAAAAGGGGTATGTGGCCGCTGTTAATTCCCCGGTGACCAAGACCGCTCTGAATGCCACCCGTCGGGCAATCGCCAACAAGCTTGATCCGGAACCCCGTATGAAGGAGGTGCGCAACCTGCGTACCGATGATGGTCATACTGTCCTTGAACCCGACAGTGACTAAAAAGTCCTCTTTACAGCAGGCGGGGAGTTATCCATGTGGAATAACTCCCCGCCTGCTTTTACTATCCCCTGAATGCCCGCGACATCAGTTCCCGGCGTGCCTGTTCAAGTGCCACCAGGTCAGAAAAAAGTGAGTTATATGCCTGCTCATCATCGGAGGGACGCATGCGCTGGAGTTGGGTTTTCAACACCGCAATCTGGTTGCCCACCCGGGTTTCCTGCAGACGGGACAGCACACCATCGGTATAGGACTCAACATCTTGGGCCTCCACCTCAATCGGTTCCATGGCCAACTCAGAGACCAGCGAGGTTCCGAGCAGATCGGCCATGTTCTCAGAGACTCGTGGCAACCAGTCCACGCCATCGCCTGCCCGTTCACAACCACCGGCTGCGGCGATGGCATCACGGACCATCCGGTAAGCGGGGTTGGTGAAACTATCAGTGGCTAGCCCATCGAAATAGGACCCAGCCAGCTCCGGGTACTGCAGCGCGATCTTGAGAGATTCCCGTTCCTGCCACAATGCTGGGTTGCGGGGATTGGGCATGGTCATGTTCGGCCGCTGGCTTTGATCCTCCATCTTGTCTTTTTCAAAGCGGGTGGCACGCAGCTGTTTCTTCTGTTGCTTGGGGCGACGAGCCTCCTCATGCACCTGGCGCAGAACCTCTGCCGGGTCTGGCCACCCCACCCATCCGGCGAGCAGACGTGCATATTCAGACTGGAGGGTCTTGTCACGGATCTCAGCCACAATCGGCACCGCCCTCCGCAGTGCACTGAGACGGCTTTCCACCGTGTCATGTGGATACTGGCTGATGATGGACTGGATGACGAACTCAAACATGGGCACACGGCTGGCCACCAGGTCACGCACCGCGGCATCTCCTCGTTCCAGACGCATATCGCAGGGGTCCATGCCTTCCGGCGCCACAGCAACATAGGACTGTCCGGTGAACTTCTGGTCTCCTTCGAAGGCACGCATCGCGGCCTTCTGTCCTGCTTCATCACCATCGAAGGTATAGATGAGCTCACCGCGGAAGTAATTATCATCCAACATCAGGCGACGCAGCATCTGCAGGTGTTCCTCACCAAAGGACGTACCACAGGATGCCACGGCGGTATCGATGCCTGCGGCATGCATCGCCATGACATCAGTGTAACCTTCCACCACCACTGCCTGGTGACTCTGGGCAATGGCACGCTTGGCGGTATCCAGACCGAAGAGCACCTTGGATTTCTTGTACAACAGGGTTTCGGGCGTGTTCATATACTTGCCCATCTTGTCGTCGTCAAAAAGCTTGCGGGCACCGAAACCGATGACATCACCAGACAGGTTCTTGATCGGCCACAGCAGGCGTCGCTGGAACTGATCAATCGGGCCACGCTTACCCATCTTGGATAGACCTGCTGCCTCCAGCTCCTTGAACTCAAAGCCTTTCTTCAGCAGGTGCTTGGTCATCACATCCCACCCAGCCGGCGCATAGCCACATTCGAAGTGGTAGATGTGATCCTTGCTGAACCCCCTCTGGAGCAGGAAGTCACGGCCCGGTTGCGCCTCCGGGGTTTCCAACTGTTCACGGTAGAATTGATGCGCTGCCTTATTCGCCGCGATGAGGCGCTGACGGGTGCCTGGTTCTTCCCTGCGTCCCGGGCCACCACCCTGATAGTTGATCTGGTAGCCGATCTTCTCAGCACAGACTTCAACGGCCTCGGGGAAGGAGATGTGTTCCATCTCCATGAGGAAGGAGTAGACATCTCCGCCCTGGCCGGTGGAGAAGCAGTGATAATAACCGCGGTTGGGGCGGACATGGAAGGATGGTGTCTTCTCATCCTTGAAGGGGCTGAGTCCCTTGAGTGAATCTGCACCAGCTGACTTGAGCTGCACGTAATCTCCCACGATCTCTTCGATCGGAGTTCGTTCACGAATTGCCTGGATATCACTTTCCGGTATGCGTCCCTTTGCCATGCTCAATACTCTAGTCCTTCGGGCGGACAACCTACCCATACACCGGATATGCCAAGATTGAAGCCATGCAGAAAAGTGGTAATAAGAAAGTAGCCGGACTCATCGGCGCGGCGTTGATCCTCGCCGCAGCATGGTTGGGCGTTGATATGAGCAACGAGGACTCCTCGGATAACGCCTCCCCCACACCATCACCAGCATCCTCGCCAGCCACTTCACCTGAGGCTTCACCTGAGGCTTCACCTGTCACCGGTGCTGCTGCAACCACAGATAGCTCCACCAGCGAGGCTCAGCAGGACACCGTCAGTGATCTGCCTGTCTGCTCCGTGACAGAACTTCCCAACCAAGCGGATCTGGTCATCGCTGACATCTTGGCCGGCGGCCCCTATGACTACCCCGATAATGATGGTGTCCGCTTTGGCAACTATGAAGAGATCCTCCCGGATGAATCCAGCAACTACTACCGTGAATACACTGTGGAAACTCCTGGCCTGAACCATCGTGGCCCACTACGTATTGTCACCGGTGGCACCCAGGAAACTGATCCTGATGTCTGGTACTACACCGAGGACCATTATGAGAGCTTCTGCGAGATCACCGATGCGGAGAACTAGATGACTATCGTTTTGAGCGGTACCTTCACCACCCGACAGGACTTCTTCCTCCTCCTGGGTAGAGCGGTCTGGGGAATTGATCGTCCGGCCCCCACCAACCTGGACGGCATGGTGGATCTGATTCGTGAATCCGGGCTCACCAGCATCACGGTCACTGGCATCTGGCGGGTGGATCAAACTGATTCTGAACGCATCGAAGAGGTCTGTGATGATCTCGGTGTGAGACTGAAAATGAACCTCTGATATCTCGTTGACATCGACAAAGCCCTCAGATGGATACTCCATCTGAGGGCTTTGCTTCTTTCTGAGCCTGAGAATTACTCCACGGTGACTGACTTGGCCAGGTTGCGGGGCTGATCCACGTTGTAGCCCTTTTCGGTTGCCACAGCGCAGGCGAAGATCTGCAGCGGAACGGTAGCCAGCAGTGGCTGCATCAGGGTCGGTGCCTTCGGAATGCGGATGATGAAATTGGCATAATCATTGACAGCTTCATCCCCTTCCTCAGCGATCACGATGGTGACAGCACCACGGGCACGGACTTCCTGAATATTGGATACCACCTTGGAATGCAGGGAGTCACGACCGCGTGGGGAGGGCACGATAACGAAGACCGGTTGGCCTTCCTCCACCAGGGCGATCGGACCGTGCTTGAGTTCGCCAGCAGCAAAGCCCTCGGCGTGCAGATAGGCGATCTCCTTGAGCTTCAGTGCACCTTCAAGTGCCACCGGGTATCCCACATGACGGCCCAGGAACAGCACGGACTTGGCGTTGACCATGTCCTTGCCCAGCTGCTTGATCTGGTCTTCTCCATCGATGACCTGCTGGATCTTCTCCGGCATCTCACGGAGGCTATCCAGGATGGTCTCCACCTCATCAGCAAACTGGTTTCCACGCAGCTGTGCCAGGTAGAGACCCAGCAGGTAGGAAGCAGTGATCTGTGCCAGAAATGCCTTGGTGGAGGCAACTGCAATTTCAGGGCCGGCGTAGGTGTACAGGGAGGCATCCGCTTCACGGGGCAGGGTGGATCCGACGGTGTTGCAGATGGCCACCACCTTCGCCCCCTGTTCCCGGGCATGGCGTACAGCCATGAGGGTGTCCATGGTTTCACCGGACTGGGACAGCGCCACCACAAGGGTCTTCTCATTCACGATGGGGTCGCGGTAACGGAACTCATGAGCCAGCTCCACCTCGGTGGGGATGCGGCACCAGTGCTCGATGGCATAGCGGGCTACCTGGCCGGCATATGCGGCAGTGCCGCAGGCAACAACGATGATCTTGTCCACACTGCGCAGGGTGGATTCATCAATGCGCAGTTCATCCAGCACCAGCTTGCCGTCTTCATCAAGGCGTCCCAGGAGGGTATCGCGGACAGCTGCGGGTTGATCATGGATCTCTTTATCCATGAAGGAATGGAAGCCACCCTTTTCGGCGGAGGCTGCATCCCATTCCACGGCAAAGGGCTTTCCTTCAGCCGGGGTGCCCTCAAAGCTGGTGATCTCATAGGTGTCGGCGGTGATGGTGACCACCTGGTCATTGCCCATCTCCACGGCGCTGCGGGTGTAGTCGATGAATCCGGAGACATCAGAACCCAGGAAGTTCTCGCCCTCCCCCAGTCCGATGACCAGTGGTGAGTTGCGGCGTGCCGCCACGATGCGGTCACTGTGATCCGCATGGATGGCCAGGAGGGTGAAGGCTCCTTCCAGGCGCTGTCCGGTCAGCTGCATGGCCAGGGTCAGGTCCCCTGCTGCGTCCGTCTTGTAGATTTCAGCCAGCAGGGAGGCCGCCACCTCGGTATCGGTGGATGAGACGAAGTTGTAGCCCTTGGTGGCAAGTTCCGCACGCAGTTCGGAGAAGTTCTCAATGATGCCATTATGGACCACTGCCAGGTGGCCCCCGGCCACCACATGTGGGTGGGCATTGGCGTCGGTGGGACCGCCATGGGTGGCCCACCGGGTATGTCCGATTCCGAGGATGGAATCAGGCAGTGGGGCGCGGGAGATCTCCGCTTCCAGGGCGGCAACCTTGCCTGCCTTCTTCCGGAAACTGATCTCTGAACCGGAATGCACTGCCACACCTGCAGAGTCATATCCGCGGTATTCCAAGCGGCGGAGTCCCTCTAGGACAACGTCCAGCGCATAGTAGTTGCGGGACTCACCCGCATGGCCAATATATCCGACAATTCCACAC
>NZ_CALZFS010000114.1 GCF_945649885.1 uncultured Corynebacterium sp.
GTTGTGACTTGAGTTAATTGATTGGCGGGCAAATGCAGTCAAATATGCTCGGCCTGTTATTGTTTTCAGGGTCAAACACCAGCGACACATAAGAGACAGACAGCTTTCATGGTCTGTCTCCAAGGGTGCGCAGGAATAGAGGAGAAGAAGAACATGGCTAAGCGCAGACTTGCCTCGATCATGGGCGTGGCAGTGGCATCGGTGGCACTACTGGCCACAGCAATCGCCCCGGCAGCATCCGCACAGAGCAGTGGCAGCAGCTCCGCTGACGCATCCACCACCGCAACCCGGGCACTGACCTCCAGCCTGGGGGACAGTGACAGCACAGCACCTGCCGGTGGCGCCCGCGTTGTTGTCTTCGGTGATTCCCACACCTCCGGAACCAATGCACCATGGCGCACCGATGAGCGTGGCTGCCTCAAGGGGGCCGGTTCCTGGCCGGAACAGCTCCAGGCCAAGCTGGGTGTGCCCCGTGGTGAGCTCATCGACGTCTCCTGCTCTGGGGCCTCCATCAACTCTGATGGATTCCACTTCTCCGATCAGGTCCGCCATGCAGAAGAACGCGGTGCCATCGGTGAGCGCACTGAAGAGATCTTCGTCCAGATGGGCAAGAATGACCGCTGGGGAACTGGCGTCAACCTCCTCCAGTCCGTCCAGGCCTGCCTGATTGATCTGGGCACAGACTGCGGTAACCGCGCCATCGCCTCCGGCAAGATGCAGGACCCAGCTGCTGTGACTGCTGAACACTACGCCGACCGCATGAAGCCGGTGGTGGACTACCTCAAGTATTACGCACCCAACGCAGAGATCACTCTGGTGGGCTACCAGGAATACACCGCACGCAGCGGCAGTCAGATCTGTGTCCGCCTCGGTGGTGCCCCACTGGTGAAAAACGACGCACCAGCCCTGGTTGACTTCATGAACCGCCTGGACATGGCGATTGACGGTGCGGCCGATATCCTCCAGGTCTCTCACGTAGACCTGCGCTCTGCCACTGAAGGCCACTCAAGCTGCTCCAATGACCCCTGGGTTGTCGGCGTACTTGATGCCCGCACCGAACTGATCGGTGGCCCATGGCACCCATCCAAGAAGGGTGACGGTGTCACCGCAAACATCCTGCGCGATCGGATCAACGCTTAAATAGATGGCTACTGTCCCAGAAAATACGGCGGTTGAAAAAGCGTCGCCAAGCACAAAGGTTCGACGCCCGAACCTCCCGTCACTGACCGGGGCCAGGTGGCTGGCAGCTGTTGCTGTCTACCTTCTCCACGCACTGGTGTTTTTGAATGTTTACCCATTCCAGCAGTCGGATCTGTTCGCCACCATTCACGCGTTCATCCCGATGCAGCTGGGTTCCGCCGGTGTGACCTTCTTCTTCATCCTGTCCGGCTTCCTGATCTACTGGTCCAACAGTGAACTCAAAGGTGTGCGTAACACCCTGTATTACTGCAAGAGACGCATCACCAAGATCTACCCCATGCACCTGATCGCGCTGGCCATGTTCATCGTGGCTTCAGCAAAGATCACCACCTCAGGAATCCAGTGGGTACTGGACTTTGCCGATATCCAGTTTTGGCTACCCAATGCGCTGTTGATCCACACCTGGAATCCTGACTGGGCATCCCTGTCCGGCATGAACGTGCCCTCCTGGTCTCTGGCCGCAGAGATGCTGTTCTACCTGACCTTCCCACTGTTCATCCCATTGGTACGCAAGGTCAAGGGAGTGGGGAACTGGTGGGCTTTCGCCATCACCTTCATCGTTTCCCTGGGTGCGATCACCTTCATCCACTTCTTCGCTGAAGGTCCGAAGGGCATTGAGAACTTCTTCGTGCCGCGCCTGTGGGACACCGATGTGTCCCCGGTCGCTGATGTCCACGCCGATCCGGTGTGGTTCATGCAGTGGGAGATCCCAGTCCTGGAGTCCTACTGGCTGTCCTACTACTTCCCGCTGACCCGCCTCATCGAGTTCTACCTCGGTGTCTTCGGTGCGAAGCTGGTGGCAGAAGGCATGTTCCGCAACACCAACCTCAAGTGGCCACTGTTGGCACTGCTTGTGTCCTACATCGCCACCTGGTTTGTCCCCCTGTCTTTCAAGATGTCCGTGATCATGTCCCTGCCGATGGCCCTGGTTGTCTGCACCCTGGCAGTCCGTGACATCAAGGGCGTCAGCGGTGAGATCGCTTCACCGCGAGCAGTGCTCCTGGGCAATATCTCCTTCGCCTTCTACATGGTGCAGTTTCCCGTCATGGTGGCAGTCCAACGCTATATCGTCGCCGGACAATCATGGGGGATCATCGGATGGGCAGCAGTGGCCATCCTCTCCTTCTTCATCTCCGTGATCTTCGCCTGGATCCTGTTCACCTTTGTGGACGATCCTCTGATGAAGGCCACCGCACGCAAGTCCGGACCACGCAGCAGGAGGAAGCAAGAGGACAACATCCTCAAACGCGACCTGAAGATCCTGTTCTCCCGCACACCACCGGTGGAATCAGCTGACCTGTCACCAGCGGGAGGAGCACCCACCGGTGTGCCCACCGCCATGCTGCCGGGAAAGTAACCCAGAAGGTAGCCTCTGACAGGCAGCAATAAGCAGGGAGGCTGGAAAGAAACTGACTTTCTGGTTTTCCTTGCTTTTTATGAATCATGAACCCCATTTGCCTATGAAACCAGTACCGAGCCCCTGTAAGGTGGCACGTGTTCTGGGCCCCATAACCCCGCAAGGAAGGATAGAAAATTGATTTCTTACCGTAAACTCGCAGCATCTGCTGCCGCGCTGGCATTGTCTGCATCCCTGGTTGCCTGTGGCGACTCGGAAGAAGACACCACCGAGGAGACCACCACCTCGACTACCTCCACCACCTCATCCACTGAGGAAACCACCGTGGAAGAGGAGACCACTGAGGTCACCGTCGAGGAAGAAGCACCAGCTCCGGCTGAGCAGCAGGCACCAGTGGAGGAAGCTCCAGCGCCTGCCCCTGTTCAGGAACAGGCCCCCGTCCAGGAGCAGGCACCGGCTCCGGCTCCGGCACCAGTCGAGCAGGCACCCGCACCGGCCCCTGTTCAGCAGGCACCGGCTCCAGCACCAGCTCCGGCTGAGCAGGCACCACCACAGCTGCCGGGTGGTGGCGGAGGCCACGCCGGCTACTAAGCCAGGAGAAACGCTTCATCCCTGTTTCCTCACCAACTCTGATTGGGGGGGGGAAGCAGGGATTTTTGCATTCTCGATACAATGAGGATCATGTCTGTACACCCTGTTCGCTCAAACTGCGCCCATCCACACCCCTGCGACATGGACACACGCATCCGGGTGATGAAGCGATCACCATTAACCCGCGATCTCACAGAAGAACAGATGAGCCATCTGGCCCGGGACCTCAAGGCATGGGCGTGGAATGAGGGGGACCCACTGCTTATTGCCGGTGAGGAAGCAGATGGCAGCTATATGATCGCCTCCGGTCGGGCACGTATCACCCGCGACACTATCGACGGCAGGGAACTGACCGTGGATATCGCAGCCCCAGGTGACATCGTCGGCCCAGTCTCCACCGTCCCCACCGGTGCCGTGGATTCCGCTTGGGCCATGGAAACCACCTGTGCGCTGTTCATCCCCGCCGACGCACTGGCAGAAGTTGTGGCAGATTACCCCCAGTTTGCCGTGGCACTGCTGCAGATGCAGCAGAATCAACTCCGCCTGGCACGGCAAAAAGAAGTGGGACAAACCGTCCACACCGTCGAGCAGCGCGTGGCGGCTGTCTTGGAAGAACTGGCGCTCAAACTTGGCCAGCGCTTAAGCGATGGTTCCACACTGCTGCAGGTTCGCCTCCGCAGGCAGGATATCGCCGGCATGGCAGGCACCACCCTGGAATCAGCCTCACGGGCGATGTCGAAGATGAAAAGAGCAGGAATCATTGATTCGGGGCGTGAATGGGTCTCCATCCTGGATGCTGATGGCCTCGCTGACCTGGTGATGGGGGAGTAGCAAACGGTGTTCTAAGCAGTTTGGCGCTCTTTGATCCAGGTCAAGGAACTTCACCCCTACAAGCCATAGATTAATGGTTGTAAGGAAAAGAAAGGCGTAGGAACCTCTTGTCGGGAGTAATCCCCCAGTCAGAGGTGGAACGCCAACGGAGTTCAGAAGAAAGGATCATGATCACCATGACCACCCCAGTTGCTTTGAAGACCACCACCCTGCGCGCAGAAGGCTTCAGCTGCCCGAGCTGTGTCAGCAAGATTGAAAATAAGCTCAACAGCATGGACGGTGTTAAATCCTCCGAAGTGAAGTTCGCCTCGGGGCGTATCATCGCTGAACACGATCCGCAGAAGGTCACCATCAAAGACCTGGTGACTGCTGTTGCGGATGTTGGCTACACAGCAAAGCCCTCCATGTACTAGTTCTGCAAATAATTCAACGCCGGCAGGCCTTCCTCCTTAAACAGGACGGAGGGCCTGCCGGCTATTTCTTCTATTTCGGCTGTGAGCTGGTAAAAGATCCATTTCATGATAATTGACGCAGGTCAAGGAACTTATACCTGGCCAGCCATAGATTGAGAGGTGAATCAAAAAGAAGTGAAGTAATTTTCAAGGAAAAGGAGAAGGAGATGCGTAGCAGAATCAAAACCTGGGGTGTCGTGGCCATATCTGGTCTGCTGATTATTCTGTCGTTCCTCACCGGTTGGGACTGGCTCATGCTGGGTGCTGCGGTGATTGCAGGTTATCCCATTGCAGTTTCCGCCTTCAGGGCGCTGCAGGTGAAAATGATTTCCATTGACCTGTTGGTGGTTGTGGCGGCAGTTGGTGCGGTATTCATCAATAACTACTGGGAATCTGCTGCGGTGACCTTCCTCTTCGCCCTGGGTAAGGCGTTGGAGAACGCCACGATGAACCGCACCCGCAAGGCGCTGGGTGACCTCATCGATGCGGCTCCGGAAACAGCCACGGTGCTGCGTGACGGCGAACCGGAAAGTGTGGAGCTCTGGGAACTTGTCCCCGGCGACATCGTCCTGGTCCGTAATGGCGAACAGGTTCCAGTGGATGGTCGGGTGATTTCTGGAATTGGTGGTGTGGATGAAGCAACCATTACCGGTGAATCCATCCCCGCTGAAAAGGTGGAAGGCTCTGAGGTCTTCGCCGGCACCTGGTTACGTTCCGGTGTGCTGCGTGTGGAAGCGATCGGCATTGGTGCTGACTCCACTCTGGCCAAGATCATTCACCGCGTGGAAGACGCGCAGGATGATAAGGCCAAGACCCAGACATTCCTGGAGAAGTTCTCAAAGTGGTACACCCCGGGAGTCATGGTGGGAGCGCTGGCCATCGGTCTGCTCACCCAGAACGTTGAACTTGGTCTGACCTTGCTGGTCATCGGTTGTCCCGGTGCGCTCGTGATCTCCATTCCAGTGTCCATCGTCGCCGGCATTGGTCGTGCAGCCAAGGATGGGGTGCTGGTCAAGGGCGGCGAATACCTGGAGACCTCTGCCAAGGTGGATGCCCTGGTGGTTGATAAGACCGGAACTCTGACTAACGGCACCCCGAAGCTGGTCAATGTGGATGTGCTGGACAACGCGTATACAGAAGATGATGTGTTGCTGCTGGCTGCACGTGCCGAAACCGCCTCAGAACACCCACTGGCAGAAGCCATCATTTCCGGTGCCAGGGACCGTGGTCTAAATGTTGAGATGGTGGATCATGCTGAACCAGTTACTGGCAAGGGAATCAAGGCCATGGTGGATGGACATGAAATCGCGGTTGGTACTGCAGACCTCCTGGCACAGTCCCCAGACCCAACCCGGGTGCTGGAGCTGAATGAGCAGGGTAAGACCGCGATGTATGTCGGTGTCGATGGAGACCCGGTAGGGATCGTGGCGGTGGCTGACACGGTGCGCGAAGACGCATACTCAGCAATCGCAGAACTGCATGAGCGTGGCATCAAGGTCATCATGGCCACCGGTGACGCCCAGCGTGTGGCGGATACGGTTGCAGCGGAGCTCGGTGTGGATGAGGTCCATGCGGAGATGATGCCTGAGGACAAGCTCAATCTGGTGCAGTCCCTGCAGGAAAGTGGACACACGGTGGCCATGTTGGGTGACGGTGTCAATGACACCCCGGCGCTGGCACAGGCTGATATCGGTGTGGCCATGGGAGCCGCTGGTTCCCCGGCAGCGATTGAAACCGCAGACATCGCCCTGATGGCTGACCGACTCACCCGTCTGCCCTACGCCTTCGGTCTGGCGCAGCGCACGGTCCGTACCATGCGGGTCAACATCATCATCGCGCTTGCCACAGTTGCAGTCTTGCTGGCAGGAGTGCTCTTTGGAGGAGTGACCATGTCGATCGGCATGCTGGTCCATGAAGCCTCGGTGCTGCTGGTCATCGTAATCGCGATGCTGTTGCTTCGCCCGATGCTGGAGAAGGTCACACCTGCTGTGGCGACTGCCAGGAAGACAAGTGCAGCGGTGCAGCGGATCTGAGGATTCCTCTTTCAATGAAGGCGCATGAGCCCCGGACAAGATGTCCGGGGCTCATTCATTTTTTTGGGTTGGGTCTCGTCTCCGGACGAGGGGGCAGTGGGATGGTTATATTTGAGAGCAGGGAGCTGCCTGCCTTTGACTTGAGGAGATTGATGTATATGCCCGGCACTGGTGCGATAAAGAACCGTTGGCAGGAACTCGGCGGAGTACACGGGCTCCTGGGCGACCCTGTATCTGAGGAGCTCCTCACTGCAGATGGAATTGGTCGCTACGTCCAGTTTCACAACGGTGTTATCTACTGGCATCCGGATCATGGCGCATGGGAAGTCACCGGTACTCACCTCCTGAAATGGAATGCCCAGGGTAGGGAAGCTGGTCAATACGGATATCCCACAGGATCGGTTGGTGGTGACGGGATGCTGACAGGTATTCAATCCTTCGAGCATGCGACTATTGAAGCTTATGTTAAGCCTCATGCGAGTGCCTTAGATTCAGATGCTGAATTGATCGTGAAGTGGGAATTTGAGGATGAGCCCCTTGAGAACTGGGATGACTAGCAGTTTTGCCACGTCCGAGGCTGTGACCATGTGAGGTGAGGGAGTTATATCCATGAGAGCCCGGATAATCGTGCCCTCATGGTCTTTCTTGCGATAGGGGGAAGGGGAGACCGTCATGCTATTGATCCTCTCCGTGGTGGGGTGCATGACTCTTGATTCCGTGCTCTGAAAAATAGGGGTAGAAGATTGCAGCCCGGAAGATGCTGATCCAGAATTGTTTTCTCTGTACTATTAGGGAAACACTGGGGGAGGGTTGGGCTGCGCCTAGCTTTCATGCATAAACCCCTGCATCATGCATGAATAATTTGCATAACTCTGCATATCGTGTAGGGTTGGGTCTTATGACGATCAAGGTTGCAGTAGCAGGAGCCAGTGGATATGCGGGTGGAGAAATCCTCCGCCTCCTTCTGGGCCACCCGGCCTATGCATCAGGTGAGTTGGAGATCGGCGCCCTGACCGCCGCCTCCACCGTGGGCACGAAAGTGGCCGACCTGATGCCGCATCTTCCGCAGTTGGCTGATCGGGTAATCGAGGACACCACCAAGGACATTCTGGAGGGCCATGACGTCGTCTTCCTGGGTCTCCCACATGGTTTCTCCGCAGAGATCGCCAATCAGCTGGGCCCAGATGTCACGGTCATTGACTGTGCCGCTGACTTCCGCCTCGCCGACTCCGCTGCCTGGGAGAAGTTCTACGGTTCTGCGCATGCAGGATCCTGGCCTTATGGCATCCCGGAGATGCCTGGCCACCGTGAGCAGCTCAAGGGCTCCAAGCGTGTCGCAGTTCCGGGATGTTTCCCCACCGGCGCCACCCTGGCACTTCTTCCAGCAGTACAGGCCAACCTCATTGAACCGGACATTGCAGTTGTCTCCATCACCGGTGTCTCCGGTGCCGGTAAGAAGGCTGCTGTGCCACTGCTGGGTTCTGAAACCATGGGATCGCTCAAGGCCTATAACACCGCTGGCAAACACCGCCACACTCCGGAGATCACCCAGAACCTCAAGGAAGTCACCGACAAGGACGTCAACATCAGCTTCACCCCGGTGCTGGCACCACTGCCACGAGGAATCCTCACCACAGCCACCGCACCACTGATTGCTGGTGTCACTGCGCAGCAGGCACGCAAAGTCTATGAGGACTTCTACGCCAATGAACCTTTCGTTCTGGTTCTTCCAGAGGGCGCACAGCCACAGACTCAGAACGTTGTCGGCTCGAACATGTGCCATGTTCAGGTCGAGGTGGATCCAACCTCCGGCAGGGTGCTGCTCACTTCCGCCATTGACAATCTGACCAAGGGCACCGGTGGTGCCGCAGTTCAGTGCATGAACCTGGCACTCGGTTTCGAGGAAACTGCCGGTCTTCCACGAACCGGCGTGGCTCCATAATTTTAAAACCAGGGGACTTAAGTCTCCACATCCAGCAGGAACACACGTATTCAAGGAGCATCACATGGCCGATACCGGCATCACAGCACCCAAGGGGTTTCTCGCATCCGCGACCACCGCGGGCATCAAAGCCTCCGGCAACCCAGACATGGCCCTGGTGGTTAATGAGGGACCTGAGTTCACCGCTGCGGCAGTCTTTACCCGCAACCGTGTCTTTGCAGCTCCGGTGAAGGTCAGCCGTGAAAACGTCGCTGACGGCCAGCTCAAGGCCGTGCTCTACAACGCCGGTAACGCCAATGCCTGCAATGGTGTCCAGGGCGAGAAGGATGCCCGCGAATCAGTGGACAACCTGGCAGCCAAGCTGGGCATCGAGCCTGCAGATATTGCCGTATGCTCCACCGGGCTCATCGGTGAGCTACTGCCCATGGACAAGCTCAACTCCGGCATCGAGTCACTGGCAGCTGATGGCGCACTCGGCGATCACGGTTCCGCCGCTGCCAAGGCGATCATGACCACCGACACCGTGGATAAGGAAACCATCATTCTCGCTGATGGTTGGTCCGTCGGAGCCATGGGCAAGGGGGTGGGCATGATGGCCCCGTCCCTGGCCACCATGCTGGTCTGCCTGACCACCGATGCCTCCATCACCCATGAGATGGCGCAGACCGCCCTGGCCAAGGCCACCGCTGTCACCTTTGACACCCTGGACATTGATGGATCAACCTCCACCAATGACACCGTGCTGCTGCTGGCTTCCGGTGCCTCCGGAATCACCCCGGAGCAGGATGATCTCAATGACGCTGTCTATGCAGCCTGTTCCAACCTGGCAGAGCAGATGCAGGCTGATGCTGAAGGCGTGACCAAGCGTGTCAGCGTCACCGTCGAGGGCACCACCTCCGATGAGCAGGCGCTCAACGCCGCACGCACCATTGCCCGTGACAACCTC
>NZ_CALZFS010000115.1 GCF_945649885.1 uncultured Corynebacterium sp.
AGTGAAAGCTTCATGACATTTTAGTCTAGTGAAAACATCGGCGCCATATACGCAACGCCACGGACTAGGAGGTCTTTGGGTCCTTCCGGCCGGTCTTGACCCGCTCCACCTGCCGCATGAAGGCCACATCCGAGAGCAGTGGGATGCCCTTGCGCTGGGCGTGCATGGCCTTGCCGTCGATATCGCGGGTCTGATTACACACCACCACGGAGGTCTGGCGGGTGAGTTTCTCCGAATAGGCCAGGCCGGTGTCAACGGTGGCCTGGATGATGATGTTGGGGTCCATCTCAATTTCGGGAGCCACCACCACCTCCATGCCGGCGATCAGTGATTTTCCGGGCTCATAGGCGCCGGGGTTGAGGAGTCTGCGGGGTGCTTCCTGAGCCTGGACCCGCACATGGGAACGTTGCAGGCCGAACTTGTCAGCACGCAGTTCCTCCGGGGTCAGCTCCGCCAGGGGCCCGTTGTTACGCATGGTGAAGTATAGCTGTGCAACCAGCAGGGTTTCCTCGCGGCTGAGTTCCCGGTGGGCAGTCTGCGCGCGCTCGACAGAAGCCTTGGCCTCCGGCGCGGCCAGACCAACGGTCTTGGCGACGCCCCGTACCCGCACATCGTCCAGGACCACGCCCTGCCGGCGTGCCGAGGAGAGCGTATCGACGATCAATTCCGGTCGCGGAATATGCCCGACCCGCTGCCGACGACGACCCCGCCCGCCCCTCCTGTTATTCCTGTTGTTGCTCCGGTTGGTCCGTGCCGCATCATTCATGGCCCGCTTGGCTTCCGAGACAATGAAACCCCAGAGACGTGGAGCATTATGGACGATGAGCGTGCGCCCATCGATCAACCTGTCCAGGCTTTTCAGAATCTGGCTGAATTTCTTGGCATTCCGGAACTCCTCCTTATGCACACCGTGCAGGTGGAAAGGTCCGGGATCCGTTCCAGAATCCAACACCGCATGGAAGGTCTCCACGGGAATGTTCTCCGAGGTCAGGGTGACCAGGTCAATGGTCACCATCCTTGAAGTGGATGGGTGGATGCCACTGGACTGGATGGTGACAGCGACAAAGGGTGCGGCCTCAACGGCTTCCCTGCGGGCCTGCTCCTGCGCATCACGACGCGCCTTGTCCTGTGCTTCCCGGTCGTTCTGTGCTTCAGCCTCCTGGGAAGTGTCCTGTGTGTCTCTTATTTCCAGGGACTCTGGAGACTCCGATGCCGGAGAATGCTGATCGGCGATAGCTTCATAAGCCCCAGTTGAGTTCATTCTCATGAGTGTAGTGGGTGAGGTGAACCCTGGGGAAAGGCTGCTGAACTAAGGGTTTGGAGAGGCCGCGGGGGTAGTGATGGTGTGAGGCCAGTAAAGATCTTTGAATGTGTCTGTTTCTCAGTTTGCAGGGTGGTCTGGGATGGGGAGGGGTCAGATGTCAAGGCGTTTTAGGTCGAATGGGAGGCCTGTTCGGACATTTCCCTTATCAAGAATTTTTATAAATGCAAATACTTGGCAATCCATCAATGGGGATAGCTCTAAAGATTGACTTATTATTGTCGCTAAACATTTCAGGGAAATGACAAGATAAGGTCCCCGATTTCGTAAAATTCGAGGTTCAAGGGGCATTTTCCGGCATGGTGAGCGGTGAGATTATTGGATTTTGCTGCCCGGGGCCTTGAAGTTCCCGAAATTTATCAACGTTAAATCATCAAATCTTCAACTTCCTATTCTGAGAAAACAGCCCCTTGTGGGGGTGGTCGTGGTTTTCCGGTGGTTTGAATTGCTTAGCTTTCTGGCATGAAACTTAGTCAAAAGGCATGCGATATGCCTATGTGGGGCACAGGTTTCCCGTGGGGAAATCGAGCTGATTCCATTCAGTGGGGGGCGAGAAGGGGGGGTGGACGACAATCTGCTAACGGTCATCTTGGTGCAATTTTGCCACCGTCACCCCTCACACCATGTGAGGGGATTCTTATTTCTCACGGGCTTTCTGAATTTTAAGAATTTCAGCCAGCGACAGGAGATATAGAAGATTAATTATTAGTTTTCCAAAGTTGAGAAAAACATAAGTGCAGTTCACGATGCTTGTTCAGCATAATTCTCCCATGTTACGAATACGTATCAAATACGAAACGGAGCTTGCCCGTGCTGGCTCAGTGGTAGTCGGTACGACGTAGTGAGGAAAATAGATGTCACAACACAGCAGAAGGCGAGGAGCCCGAGATTCGGCATTCCGTACCGCGCCCAGCAGCGTGATCATTGCGCTCCTGACCATCATCGCGCTGGTACTGATAAGCGGATTCGGTCTCGCCACCGCCGCTGGTCTTGAATCCAGTTCGATTAGCTTCGATGAACCTATCGAATCCATCGATCCTGAAGCTCACTCCCCGGGAGCCACGTACATGTCTGAGGAAACTGACTCCGATGACAGCACCCTGGATAATCTCGTCACTTCGCTGGATGATCTCAACTCTGTTGTTGATCAGCCAGATGATGATTTCAGAACTCCATTGCCAGAAGAGGAAGATTTCCCTGAAGCGGAATCCCCTGTTGTTGAGGATCAGTCGGCTATTGAAACTCCCAGCACCGGGGAATTGGGTGATGTGTTGGATGTACACCTTGGCCTACATCCTGATGACCCTGCTGTTCTGGAACAACTGCAAGTTGATGGCCCAAACCCACCTATGGAGATGCCTGAGGCCCCGGGTAACTTCCTGATGCCTATGGCGCTCAGGGATCTCACCCCGACCGCTCCGAACCCACCGCTGCCACAACGTTGTGGTGTGAACGTCGCCGTTGTGCTGGACCTGTCCAACTCAGTTAAAGATGCCAACGGCGTCCAGCCCACGAAGAATGCGACTAACGCCATCATTGATGCAGTGGGAGGCTCCGGTGGTGCGGTGGGAATCTTCACCTTCTCAACCCGTGCTCCCTCCACGGGAACGACCAACCGGCCTTGGGTGGAATTGACCACCCCTGAACAGGTCCAGGCTGCAAAAAACCACGTCAACGGGCTGAGTACGCCTGTCAACACTAATGTGGGCGGAACCAACTGGGAGGGGGCACTCAAACGAGTCGATGAAGTAAACAAGCCCTATGACATCGTCTACTTCATCACCGATGGTGTGCCGACTGCCAACGACAGCTATGACGGTGGCAATAGCCAGACCTCTGCTAATAGTGATCCGGGATACCGTACGCATTTCTCAGATATCAATGAGGCAATTAAAGCATCCAATGCTTTGAAGGCCCAAGGCATGTATGTTGCTCCGGTGGCTGTAGGACTGCAGACAAATAACCAGATTGTTTACCACAACACCAATGGCAATGAAGACCATAGGCAGTCTGGCCAGCAGATGCTTCAGCGAATTGATTCAAATTACCTGGTGGTAGATAACTACCTGCAGCTGGAAACCCTGATCAACTCGATTCTGGTCTCCTGTGAGTCTCGAGTTGTGGTGGAAAAGCAGATCGTGGATGCCAATGGCAATGTCATTCCCAATGGCGCGCCTGAATATCTGGCTGGTGGTTGGGAATTCACCATGTCTGATCTTTCATCGAGCTTTGAGTTCTCGGATGGAAATCCAGTAAGCAAAGTGGTCACCACGGCCGATGCTAATGGACGAACTCCGGTAGTCGGTTTGGAAACTGATTCCCCGACCACAATTGGAGACATCCGGATTGCTGCAACCGTTGAGGAAGGATTCCAACTTTTCCAACAAAATGGTACGAATGCCACCTGCCGAATTGGGTCTGGCCTCAACCCAGATACTGCAACAGGCTGGCAGAATATTTCTGTCATCAACTCAGGAGATACAGGTTTCACCGCTGAGGTGGAAGCCGGCCACACCACTTACTGCGTTGTTCAGAACCGTGAGCTGGAGACAAGTGCAGCCATCGAGAAGAGCCCCCGCCCCGGCCCAGCTGTAGCTGCGAATGCTGCTGGTGAGGCTGAATTGGTCTACACCGTCAAGGTGAGTAACGCCGCCGGGGGGGGGACGACTGGTGCTGCCAATGCTGAGACCGGAATCATCTGGGAATCTGTCCTGCTCCCGACGTATGCCACTGCGCGTGATGACATCACGATTGAATTCACCTCAGATACCGGTGTGGTTACAGATGGAGTGGTGAGCACAATCCCATCTGGACAGTTTGTCACTGGTGCGCAGATCCCGATCGCCAATAACCTGATGCTTCCTGCTGGCACACAGGCCACCTTCACCATTAAGGTCCCGGTCTTGGTCGAGGCAAGCGAACAGGAATGGCAGCAGCTCGCTAACTGTAAGGCTGCGAACGGCACCTATCTCGGTGGTGTTGCCAATGAAGTCATCATGGAACTTGAAGACCATGACGGTCCAGAAAACAACATTGCCTGCATTCCGATTGTGCAACAGCAGGTATCGGCAGAAAAGGCCCCAAGTCCGGGTGACGCCGTAGAGGTATCATTAGATGGTTTGGCTGATCTCGTCTACGCGGTGACAGTCACCAATGATGGTGGTTCCACCGGGCAGATCGACGCTGATTCTGGACCGGTCTTCGAATCGGTGCAGATTCCCGGCACTGTTTCTCCTCAATCAGACATCCAGGTATCCTTCCTCGGCACAAACGGAGCAACCGCCACTGGGCTTGTCGCATCAATCCCGGCAGGTGATTTCACCGCTGGTGCCAGCATCAAGATCGCAGACAATGTCACTCTCCCCGCTAACTCCACGGGTGTCTTCACCATCATGGTTCGCGCCAGGGTGACCGCAGGCACCCAGGATGAGTGGGAATCACTCAGCCAGTGTGTGGACTCTGGTGATGATGGTGCCTACCGCGGTGGTGTACCGAATCAAGTGACCATGGAAAATGACTTTGACGGTCCAGAAAACAACACTGCCTGTATTCCACTTATTCAGCGCAAGGTAGCTGTTGAGAAGGGCCCTCACCCAGGTGAGGCCGTCCAGGCAGATGCCAATGGTGAAGCAGAACTTGTCTACACCATTACCGTCAGCAACGACGGTGGTTCAACTGGCGATCTTGATATCACCAGTGCCGAAATCATCGAAAAAGTGAGACTCACCGACAAGGTGGTTGCCAATCGAAACGTCACCGTCACTTTCTCCAGTGACAATAATGCGGTAGCAGCCGGCGTGGTGAATCTGATCCAACAGGCAGAGTTTATCCCGGAAGCAGAGATCACCATCGCTGACAGCGTCTACCTGCCAGCGGGCTCCACAGGGGTCTTCACCATCACGGTCCCCGTGAAGGTGAAAGCAGACACCGCGGAGGAATGGAATGAACTCGGCGTATGTGGACGGGGCATCGATGGTGGTTTCTCCGGTGGCGTACACAACCAGGTCATCATAGACAAAGACGCTGATGGAAATAGCAACAACATTGCCTGTATCCCCATCATCGAACAGCCCAAGGCATTGGTGACCATTGTCAAGGAAGACCACAACAAAACTGCACTCCCCGGCGCAAAATTTGCACTGCATGCAGCTGAACTTAATGACTCAGGAGAACCGATCGGTCTCGGAGACATCTTGATTGCAGAACTTGATTATGCCGATGGAAGTGAGACCAGATTCGCAGCAGAGGAACTGAACTCAGGCTTCTACTACCTGGTTGAGGTGAAGTCTCCGGAGGGCTACAGCCTCCTGCCAACACCGATCGGCTTCGAAATGGAACTGACCAACGGAGAATTCTCCCTTCGTCTGATCAATCCTGATGAACAACAACATGTTGTCCGAGTTGAAAAGGATCTGACCATCCTGGTAGCTGACACCACGGCTGGAGACTTACCGGCAGCAGGTGGCCCTGGCATTGCACCTTATGCCGTGTTGGCAGGCATGATCCTCGCACTTGGCTTCAGCGCAATCCGCAGATCAGGGGCGAAGTAGGACATGAACACTGCACTTCTCTTCCGATCCAGAGCCGGTTCCTCTGATCCGGGAGTCGCTGAACTCTATCAGCGACGAAAACCGACAGATCCAGACCCACATAATCAATTCCCCCTCAGCCACCATTCCCCGGCACCACCGCACATCACTCATCGGCAGCGCAGGAACTTCTGAACAAACTGCGCTTCAACTCGAAGGACTTCTCATGACCATCTCATCTCGATCCAGCATCCGGACCATCGCGGCAGCTACAGCTCTCGGCGTGGCACTGGCGACCGGAACCATCGGTGCCAGCATCGCACATGCTGATCCGGTAACAGTCTCCAACATTGATTTCAATGCCACCGGTTCGATCACAATCCACAAGAAGGATATTGATGGACAAACTCCGATTGAACCGACTGGTAACGATAACCAGAACGCTCCTGGTGACCCACTTGCAGGTGCAGAATTCACCCTGTACAAGGTAACTGCGGACCTCAGCACCAATGCAGGCTTTAATGAGGCAGCCGCGCTCACTGCGACAAGTGCGAAGACTCAGGGCCTTGTCAGTAACGTTGCTACAGCCGCCGGCACCACCAATGGAGCCGGAAACATCACGTTCCCTGGACTTCCAGTGGGTGTCTACTTGCTTCGTGAGACTGGAGCGCCAGCGGGTTATAGCCCGGCTGCTGATTCCATCGTCTTTATTCCGATGACTAATCCGGAAGACACCACCGCGTGGAATTACAATGTCCACGTCTATCCGAAGAACTCCAAGAATGAAGCCATCAAGGAGGTCGAGGATGCAGGGCAGAATGTAGGCGACAACATCGTCTACACCATCACCTCTGACATTCCTGCAGTCGTGGCACGTCCGGGCCAAACCACCGTCATCTCCAAGTATGAGGTTCGTGATGACCTGGATGAGGGACGTTTCGGCGCACCTGGAGTGACAGTTGAACTGAGTGGTGGAACTGCCTTTGTGGAGGGAACCGATTACACCCTCACCATTGTTCCAGGGACCCTTGAAGTTGCGGTCGTATTCACCCCAGCTGGACTTAGTACTTTGACAGCGCACTCCAGTGAGAAGGTTGTCACCACCCTCACCTCTGAAGTACTGGCGATGGGGGATACCTCGGTCATCGTGAATGAAGCCACCACAATCACCAATAATGGTGGTGGCGGTGGTGACACGGAAACCGACTCCAATGAGGTGGAGAGCTACTACGGCAAGCTTCAGGTACTGAAGTACGAGGAGGGCACTCCGAGCACGCTGCTCGCGGGAGCAAAATTCCAGCTCTATGTCTGTACTGACCAGGACACTCTCGTGGGCGGTCCACTGAGTGTTGGTGGAGCCAGCGTCTGGACCACTAATGATCAGGGCACCTTCACCATCAATGCGCTCCATGTCACGGACTTCGAAGATGGCGAAGAGGTTATCGATCCAACACAGAAGTACTGCCTGGTGGAGACCGAAGCCCCTGATGGTTATGAACTCCTCCCGAATCCAATAGCGATTGACTTCACCCGTGCGGATGTTGCGAAAACCGATGACGGCACTGATGCGGTGACAGTGCGCGCAAAGATTGAGAATGTTGCTACTGTCTCGCCTGAACTGCCACTGACCGGCGGTACGGGTGTCGGCATCCTCGCAGCTCTCGGCGGACTGATCGTCGCAGCCGGCGCCTGGGCTGCACGTCGCATGAACCGCGCATAACCAAGTTTCAAACTTTCCGGAGCAATCTGGAGAGCCTGGCGGTGGAGAACATCGCCACCCCTCAGGGGAACTTTCTACAGTTCCCCTGAGACACAAACCCCCAGGGTCGTAAAAATCCTGGTCACAACTTTATATAAACAGCCAGATAAACACTGAAGTACATAGGAATGAGTATCATGAGCACCTCAACACAAGCAGAACAGCGAGGCCGAACAGCCCCTGTGTGGGCACGTGTACTCATTCCTGTTCTCATCATCGCCATCGGACTGGGAGTTCTGCTCTATCCGGTTGTGGCCACCCAGTGGAATAACAACAAACAGATCACCGCCAGTCGAGAATATGAAGACCTGAACCAGCAGACGGACCCGGCAACCCTCCAGGGACATATTGATGCTGCCCGGCAGTATAACGAGACTGAGATCGGTGGCCCGATCCTGGATCCCTGGCTCTCGCGGGTATCGGTGGACAATGAGCAATACCAACGCTATCTCGCGGAATTGAACTATCAGCAGGCAATGAGTCGCCTGGTCATCCCATCAATTGATGTGGACCTTCCGATCTTCCATGGAACCTCGGATGAGACCCTGCAGCAGGGGGTCGGACATCTTTATGGAAGTGCACTGCCTGTCGGGGGTGAAGGTTCCCATTCCATGTTGACCGCACATACCGGACTCTCGCAGGCAACCTTGTTCGACAACCTGGATGACGTCGTGGTGGGGGATGTCTTCTATCTCTCCACCGCGGGGGAAAGGTTCAAGTATGAAGTTCACAACATCGATACCGTGCTTCCGGATCAGGCGGAGAACCTGCACCCGGTGGCAGGTGAGGACCTGGTCACCCTCATCACCTGCACCCCGTATGGGATCAACACCCACCGCATTCTGGTGACCGGGCACCGCGTTGAGATGGACCTTGCTGCTGAGAAGGTACTTGTCGACGGCGTGGACCTCAAGTGGCAGTGGTGGATGTATGCCATCGCAGCTGCTGCCATTATCACCATCTTGCTTCTTGCCCTCTGGGCGTCTCGCATGGTGAGGAAGTCCGAGAGCAACCTCAGCACTGATGACCAGGAGGAGTCACTGTGAATACGATCTTGAAAACCCCGAGAATAGTTGTGGCGATGGTAGCTGCTGCCGTCCTCTCACTGGGAATTCCCATGACGACGGGAAGTGCCCAAACCGTCATCGGCATGGTGAATTCCCAGGCCATTGCTGATATTGACCAGAGCCGCACAGTGGATCTGACCATCATCAAACCCCCCGGGAATCCCTATGATGATGGTACGGAGCCCGTGATTGAAGGGGTCACCTTCACTCTCAAGCAGGTCCAGGGTATCAACCTCACCACTGAAGCCGGATGGGCAGCCGCCCGGGAGATCACTGTTCCGGAAGCACAGGAACGGGGCTTCACCCATGACGTCACGGCAGTGACCAATGCGGCTGGGGAAGCCTTCTTCGCCGGCCTTCCGATCGGGTTGTACCTGGTCTCTGAAACGCCGGTGCCTGTGATGGGAATGGATCCCCCGGTGATCGTTGACTTCCTGATCACCCTGCCCACCGGCGATAATGACGGTGAATCTTGGGACTACAACGTTTTTGTGAAAGCCAAGAGTGAAGAGGTGGCGTCATTCACACCAACGAGTACTCCGACGACCACCACCCGGACAACCACCACCCCCAGGGAAACA
>NZ_CALZFS010000116.1 GCF_945649885.1 uncultured Corynebacterium sp.
CACTGCTGTCAGGCGTGCCGGGCTGTGGTTTTAGCAGGGGTAAGCGATGCTTATCGACGTCCCCTGTCGTCGACAGGGCTTTAGTGGCGACGAAGCTGCTCGATCATCCGTCGACCCAGGCCACCCTTGAGGCGTGCCACGATGAAACCGGCGACACCGAGAACCCAGATGATGAACACCGCAATATAGGCGATCCGGAAGTCAGCCCAGTCATAACCACCGTTGGTGTCCACAGCATCCAGCAGGATGCCAACAAGTTGGGCTGCAGCCATCGCGGAGAGGAAGCCTCCCATATTGGCCAGGCCGGTACCGGCGGCAAGCACATTGCGGTCCAGGCGTTCGCGGATGGTGTCGAATCCATATCCGGAGATCGGGGTTGAGAGGCCCATCGTGATGTTGACCAGCATCACCGCAATTAGTCCGCGGGGTTCCTCAGAAGAGAGGAAGAAGAACCAAGCCAGGGTGGGAACCAGTGACATGGTCACTGCCACTACATCACGGCGGTGGCCGGTGCGGGCGGAGACGATGCCGATGATGGGGCCGGCCATGATGGCAAAGGCCGTGTTGATGATGAGGACAAGGCCCACCTCTGAGGTGCTCAGCCCCATTCCTAAGGTCATGAGCGGAACGCCCCACATCAGGGTGAACACGTTCTGCCACAACATGAGCAGGTAGTGGATGAAGAAACCCTGCCAGCACACTGGGTTGCGGAGGATGAGTTTCAGGTTGGTGCTCAGCCGGGGTGTGACAGGTGTGACCGTGGTCTGCACCGGGGCGGGGGCTGTTTTGTGAGCAGCAAGTTCAGGTGTGTCCCGCACGGCGATGAGGGCGAGGATGGCGATCAGTGCAACCGCAGTACCCAGGGTGATGAATGATGTGGTCCATCCTGTTGCGCCCAGCAGTGCCATGAAGGGGACTGCGGAGATGACCTGGCCGACTTGTCCCAGAGCGCTGGTGAACTGGGTGAAGATCGGGGTGCGTCGCAGCGGGAGCCAGAAGGGCAGCAGGCGCATGACAGAGAGGAATACGGTGGCGTCACCGGCACCGATCAACACGCGGGCGACAATGGCGACACCGTAGACATCGGTGAGGCCGAGGAGGATCTGACCGAGACCCATCACCAGGGCGCCGATGGCTAAGAGTTTGCGTGGCCCGAATTTATCGATGAGCATGCCCATCGGAATCTGCGCCAGTGCGTACACGCCGACCTGGACGGCAGTGAACACTGCGATGCGGGTGGCGTCAACCTGGAAACGTTCAATGGCCTCAACACCTGCGACACCGAAAGAAGTGCGGCTGGTGACGGCTGCTATATAAACCAGGACCGCCGATATCCAGACGATTAGAGCACGTCTGGTGATCCTTTCCCTCGGATTCTGGGAGGACGACTGATTTTTATTGGACACATTGAGTAACCCTAGGCCTCATTGCGTATCAAAGGCACGTTTGATGCGCTTCCATGGGGTCGATGCATCTGAGAGCAGTTGGCTTTTATCAGAAGTTGAAGGGGTTGGTTGAGTCGAGGAAGGTGTAGATCTCAGGTGCGAAGATCACCATGAGTACTGCCAGGATGGTGCATCCGATCAGGACATAGAGATTGTGCTTGGATACCGGGGCAGGCTCTGGAAGCGTGCGGGCCGGGGTGTTGTTGATGCTGGCGGCGTTCTCCGGCGCCAGATCCCTCTCGGAGTTCTGAATGGATCCGTGTGGTGCTGTCATGCGCTCATCCTCAATCAATCAAATAGTGATTGAGAACACTATAGGGGGAGTGGGGGTTAAAGTCACGATTTATGTGATGTGGAAGGGGATCCGGGGGAGTCTTGAATCACCCCTTGGGCTAGTCTGTTATCCGTGGACTACATTTCGACGCGTGATTCCAGCCGCACCCCAGCTCGCTTCAGCGATATTCTGCTCGGTGGCCTCGCCCCGGATGGTGGCCTCTACCTTCCGGTTGAGTACCCGCAGATCAATGATGAGACTCTGACCTCCTGGCGCGAGATTCTCGCTACCGGAGGCTACGCAGCCCTGGCTGCGGAGGTCATCTCGCTGTTCGTCGATGACATCCCGGCTGAAGACATCAAGGCCATTACCGCCCGTGCTTACACTCACCCGAAGTTCTCTTCTACAGAGATCGTTCCGGTAACGGAACTGGAGGATGGCCTCTGGATCGGACACCTGTCTGAGGGCCCGACCGCGGCTTTCAAGGACATGGCGATGCAGCTTCTTGGCGAGCTCTTTGAATATGAGCTCCGTCGCCGCGATGAAACCATCAACATCCTCGGTGCCACCTCTGGTGATACCGGTTCCTCAGCGGAGTACGCGATGCGTGGACGTGAAGGCATCCGTGTGTTCATGCTCACCCCAGCTGGACGTATGACACCTTTCCAGCAGGCGCAGATGTTTGGTCTGGATGATCCCAATATCTTCAACATTGCCCTTGATGGCGTTTTCGATGACTGCCAGGACGTGGTGAAGGCTGTCTCCGCTGATGCTGACTTCAAGCGTGAACAGCGCATCGGTGCCGTCAACTCCATCAACTGGGCACGGCTGATGGCCCAGGTTGTCTACTATGTCTCCTCCTGGATCCGTGTCACAGAGACCAATGACCAGAAGGTCAGCTTCTCCGTGCCGACCGGAAACTTCGGCGATATCTGTGCCGGCCACATCGCCCGCCAGATGGGTCTGCCGATTGACCGCCTGATCGTGGCAACTAATGAAAACGATGTTCTGGATGAGTTCTTCCGCACCGGTGACTACCGTGTGCGCAGCTCCGAGGACACCTACGAGACCTCCAGCCCATCCATGGATATCTCCCGTGCGTCCAACTTTGAGCGTTTCATCTTTGATCTGCTCGGCCGCGACGCAGCGCGTGTCAATGACCTTTTTGGAACCCAGGTCCGCCAGGGTGGCTTCTCACTGTCTGATGATGCAGCGTTCCCGGATGCTGTGGCCAAGTATGGTTTCGCCTCGGGCCGCTCCAGCCATGAGGACCGCGTGAACACCATCCGTGATATCGCTGAGCGCCTTGATGTGGTCATTGATCCACACACCGCTGATGGCGTCCACGTGGCACGTCAGTGGCGCGATGAGATCGACACCCCGATCGTCTGCCTGGAAACCGCACTGCCGGTGAAGTTTGCAGAGACCATCATGGAGGCAACCGGCAAGGAACCGGAGATGCCTGAGCGTTTTGCCAGCATCATGGAGGCAGAACACAAGGTCAGTGACCTGCCCAATGATACTGAGGCGGTCAAGCAGTTCCTCGTGGACTCAATCGCGAACACCAGCGTGAAATAAACCACGGCAACAGAAAAAATACAACAGACTGTCTGTGCCCCGGGTGGGGGCGCAGACAGTCTGTTATTTTAGTCAACCACTGCGATGGCATCAATTTCTACGGTTGCCCCGTAGGGGAGTGTGGAGGCCCCCACGAAACTGCGGGCGGGGCGGGACTCCATGAAATGCTCCCGGAATTGCTCATTGCATTCCTCACGGAGGCTGATATCGGTGACGAAGTAGGTCAATTTCACCACATCTTTCAACTCACCACCTTCGGTGGCGAGCCGTTCACGCATGCGTTCAAGCGCGGCATCGACAGCCTCCTTACGCCCGGACACCGGCTGATAATCATGGTCAACGGAGAGGGCACCGGAAACATAGATGTGGTTTCCAGCGCGTTTGGCTGGGGAATACGGATGATCAGTGGACATGATGCCACCCTAGCCAAAATTTCCGGCCTCGCTAGGATGTCTCCCCATGAACCTACTGATTACCGCGCTCACACCAGTAATCTGGGCCACCACCTACTATGTGACCACGGAATTCCTCCCACCGGACCGCCCCATCCTCGCAGGTTTTCTCCGGGCCTTCCCCGCTGGTCTCATCCTTATGGCCTGGTTCCGTGTTCTGCCACGGGGGCGGTGGTGGTGGAAGGCAACAGCGCTCGGTGTGGTCAATATCGGTGCCTTCTTCGGTTTCCTGTTCTGGACTGCCTATCTTTTACCGGGTGGGGTGGCGGCGGTGGTCACCAACACCTCACCGTTGTGGGTGATCGGGTTGGCTCCCCTGATTCTGGGGACCAGGTTGAAGGGAGTGCATCTGATTACCGCGTTGATCGCCATTGTCGGTGTGGCTGCACTCGTGTTGGGACCCGGTGTGGAGCTCAATCCCCTGGGGGTGTCCACCGGCTTGGCCGGCAGTCTGCTCATGGCTCTGGGGATAGTCCTGGCCAAGAAATTCGGTAGGCCGGAGGGGGTCCCGGGTTTGGCTGTGACAGGCTGGCAGTTGACCCTGGGTGGTCTGTTTCTACTGCCTTTCCTTGCGGTCGAGGGGCTACCCGATGAACTGACCGCCATGAACATCGGTGGATACGCTTATCTGTGCCTCATTGGCGGTGTGCTGGCCTATGGTATCTGGTTCAGGGGGATCGCACTGTTGGATCCGGTGCAGGTGGCAATGCTGGGTATCCTTAGTCCCCTCACCGCCACGGTGATCGGTGTGGTGTTCAACGGTGAACGGTTATCCCTGATCCAGTGGGCCGGTGGTGCGGCGATCGTGGTGGCTTTGCTGTTGGCCAATTTCGCCTCCCTGCCGGGGAGGGGGCCCAGGAAATCTCCCCGGGGGGCGTCGACAAGCATCCTAGAGGTGCGGCAGCACCTCTGAACCGATCTGGTCGATGAGCTGTTCGACAGGGCGGCCACCGGGGTTGAGGATGACGTGGTTGATCCCCATATCGCGCATGGTGTGCAGGTGGTCGATGAGGCCTTGGCTGGTGGTTCTGACCCCCAGTTCCACGGCGTCCGTGCTGGTGTCATCGGTTAATTCCAGGGCCATGGATGAGATGAGCAGAGGGTGGGGATTAGACGGATTTCTGACGCTTTCCCGGGCCTGATTCCACAGGTCCAGGCGGCCCACCTGCTGCGCTGCGGGGCGGTAATAGGTGGCCCAGCCATCGGCGTTCCGGACAATCCACTGCACGGTCTGTCGGGCAGATCCCACGGCAATCAACGGTATTTTCGCAGGTGGTGGAGTTGTGGGGGCGTGGCCACCGGTGAACTCCAGCAGTGGGGTGCGTTCCGGCCCTTCAGGGGATAGCGCCGCACGCAGCAGTGACCAACCCTGACGGATGGCGTCCCGGCGATCCTCGAGCTTCTTTCCAAAAATCTCGAATTCCTCCGGTCTGTCCCCCGAACCGATCCCCAGGACGAACCGGCCGCCACTCAATCTGTCCAGGGTGAGTGCGGATTTGGCCACGTGCAGTGGATGACGCAGCGGTAGAACGGTGGCGGCGGTGCCGATGCTGATGGTGGAGGTGGCCTGCGCCATGGCACCCAGTATGAGGAAAGGGTCATCCAGGAACACCGCCTGTTGGTTCTCCGGGGATAAGCCCTGGGGGATGGCCAGGGGAACATCGCGCACCCACAGACCACGGAAACCGGCCTGCTCCGCCTGTTGGGCCAGCTGGATGCTGTGTTCCACAGGGACCATTTCCTCATGGCCTGTTTCCGGCCCGATCGGGGTCATCAGGCCCAGGGTGATGCT
Source organism: uncultured Corynebacterium sp. (assembly GCF_945649885.1). Taxonomy (GTDB): domain Bacteria; phylum Actinomycetota; class Actinomycetes; order Mycobacteriales; family Mycobacteriaceae; genus Corynebacterium. The sequence goes on from NZ_CALZFS010000116.1 coordinate 5,542, forward strand.
GGGCCCTGCCCCCGTGGCGTCGGCGTCACCGCCCAGCAGATGCGTATAGCCACGGTTGAATACTGGGGTTGTTGATGCGTCCATATCGCCCACCTTAAACATCTGCGTCAAACATCTGCATCGGGGATGAGCGGGTGGTGTCTGCTGACCTGGTCCAGCTCACGTAGCGTGTGTGGGAGAGTTTTCCACCGCCCCATAAGAAACGAGGGATCCCGTCCATGCCAGTTCCGGACTTCATTCTCAACATCCGTGAAAAGATCGGCCACGATCAGCTCTGGTTGCCTGCTGTGACCGCCGTGGTGATCAGGGATGTCCCTCCGGGATCCCCGTTCCATGTGACCCCGGATGTGTTGCTGGTCAAGCGTGCGGATAACGGCGAGTGGACACCACCGACGGGTATCTGTGATCCGGATGAGCAGCCCCATGTCACCGCAGCGCGTGAGGTGTTGGAAGAGACCGGTCTGGAAGTCACCGCGGATGCACTGCTCGGTGTGGGTGTGGTCGGGCCAGTCACCTATGAAAACGGAGATGTGTCCAGCTACATGGACACCGCCCTGCGCTGCACCGTGGTGGGTTCGGATGAGCCTGTGCTTGGTGATGATGAAAACACCGAGGTCGGCTGGTTCCCGATCTCGAAAATGCCGGTGACTAATCAGCGGTTCCGGATGGTGATCGCGGATGCGGTCGCCCAGCTCAAGCACCCGCAGGGGTACCGTCCCCGCATGGGGTATGAAAAGCGCACCAGGTAGCGCGCTTTCCTTTCACGCCACCGTTGCCGGGCATTGTGCTTGGCGACGGTGGCTTCACTGTTTTCCTGAAACCTTGAATGATCGTAGTCCCATAATGCGGGATGGGTGCCCCCGTTATATTTGACTTCGGGGTGAGGCGCCCGGTTTGAAACATGAATAAACCCTCACCTTTCCCCGTTTGGGGGTGATTTTGGGGGACTTTCCCGCTCAAGGCGCCCTTCAACTTCGCTTTGGGGAGCCCGGGGGTCTAGAATGACTAATAACGCAATTGGTTGAGAAAGTGACTTGGCCCATATCTTGTGGGTGTGGGCATTGTTTGAGGAGAGGAGATTGTCATGGGTCTACAAATCCGGGCGAATGAAATGAAGGTATGGAAAACCTTCACCCTTGAGCGTCAGCTCGAATGCATCATCAACGCCGATCATCTCCTCCTCTTCCGTGGCAACCCACACGGATCCGTGAGTTTGTCTGACGTGATTGCCTCCGAACTCATCGGGATCTAAGAACCGTTCCAAGCATTAAAGCCACCGGCCAGAACAGGTCGGTGGCTTTAATGCTTGGCCCTTGAGGGGGGTCTGGCAGTCTTAGCAGTCGTAGTACAATTCGAAATCCAGCGCGGTGGGGCGCAGACGCTCCGGGGTGATCTCATTATCGTGCTTATAAGCCACGTAGGCCTCGATCAGATCATCGGTGAACACATTGCCCTCGGTGAGGAAATCATGATCCTCCTCCAATGCCTTCAGTGCCTGTTCGAGAGAGGTCGGGGCCTGGGCGACCCGGGCTGCCTCTTCAGGAGGCAGCTCATAAAGATCCTTGTCCAGTGGCGCATCGGGTTCGATGCGATTGCGGATACCATCCAGACCCGCCATCATCGACGCGGTGAATGCCAGGTAGGGATTACCTGACGGATCCGGTGTGCGGAACTCGATGCGGGTTCCTTTGGGATTGGGACCACTGGCAGGGATACGGATCGCAGCGGAGCGATTCTGCTGGGAGTAGGCCAGGCTGACCGGGGCCTCGAACCCGGGCACCAGGCGGTTGTAGGAGTTCAGCGTGGGGTTGGTGAAAGCCAGCACCGCTGGTGCATGTTTGAGCAGACCGCCGACATAGTAACGGGCCATATCCGAGAGGTTTCCGTAGCCGGACTCGTCATGGAAGAGTGGCATGCCATCCTTCCAGAGTGACTGGTGGATGTGCATGCCGGAACCACCGTCATCAGCTAAAGGCTTGGGCATGAAAGTGGCAGACTTGCCCGCTGCCTTGGCAGTATTCTTCACCACGTACTTGAAGGTCTGCAGATCATCGGCGGCATGGAGCAGGGTGTTGAAGCGGTAGTTGATCTCCTGCTGGCCGCCACTGCCCATCTCATGGTGGGAACGCTCCACGGTGAACCCGATCTCCGCCAAGGTCTCACCGATGGTATCGCGGAGATCCTGGAAGTGGTCATAGGGGGCAACCGGGAAATACCCACCTTTTTGTCGAACCTTGTGGCCCAGGTTTCTACTGCCATCCGGGTTCTCCCGGGCACCGCTGTTCCACCAGCCTTCGACAGAATCCACCTCATGGAAGGCCGCGTTGGACTGCGAACTGAAACGCACCGAGTCGAAGATGTAGAACTCGGCCTCAGCACCGAAATTGCAACTATCGGCAAAGCCGGTGGAAGCGAGGTATTCCTCAGCTTTACGAGCAATGTTGCGCGGATCCCTGGAGAAAGGTTCACGGGTATAGGGGTCGTGGACAAAGAATTTGATATTCAGTGTCTTCGACTTCCGGAAAGGATCAATGAAGGCCGTGGACAGATCCGGCAGCAGCATCATGTCGGAATCATCGACGGTGGTGTAGCCACTGATTGATGAACCGTCGAATGCCAAGCCGTTTTCCATGGCTTCCTCATCAAAAGCCGAGGCGGGGACAGACAGGTGTTGTTCGGTTCCTGGAACATCGGTGAACTGAACATCAACCCAGTTGATGTCATTATCCCGGATGAACTTCATGATGTCAGCCGGGTTGTTGGTCGGGCTCGGGGCCACGATGAATCATTCCTTTAAGAGAATGGGAGATGGGGGTTGGCAGGGTTCTCGAACTATTTCAAGAGGGGGTTGTCCCACAGGTTGAGTTCGGTACCGATACCTTCCTTTACAGCGTTTTCATAGAGGTCATGGGCCCAAGCAACATCCTCGACGGGCATGCCGCCGATGGAATAACAGAAGATCTGCTCATCATTGGTGCGGCCCGGTGCCTTGCCGGATGCGATATCGCCGATGTTGACCATCTTCTCCTCTGAGATGAGGCCTTCCTTGAACATGTCATACCAGCGGTTACCCGGAATGCCCAGGAGATCCTCATAAGTCACGTCAGGGCCGTTCTCGTGGAACCACTCTGCATAGAGTCCGCGGTAGTCCACGACGAGGTTGGCTTCTGTGGACGCGATAAACTCATCGTCGAGGCGGGCGGCAGCTGGCATGAGCAGCAACGCACCAGGTTTGATCCACTCGCGCTTGAAATAGGGGAAACCGGAGGGACCATCAGGGGAGGTGGAGGTACCGGAGATCACGATATCGGAGCCTTCGATGGCCTCCTGCTCGGAGTCGACGATGCGGACCTCAGCGAGCTGTGGGTAGTTTTCACGGAACCAATCCACCACACGCTGGGTGGATTCCGGGGAGCGTCCCTTGATCTTCACTTCCTGGATGGAGGGCCGCTGGCTGAGCGTGGCATCGAAGATGGTGCGGCTCATCACGCCGGGGCCGATGATGCCGAGGGTCTTGGAATCTTCCAGCGCCAGATGCTTCACACCCACACCAGGGACAGCGCCGGTGCGGTAGGCAGACAGCAGGTTCGCGGACATGATGGCCTTCGGTGCACCGGTGTCGGTGTCGTTTAGTACAAAGACGTGGATGGAGCGGGGGAGAC
>NZ_CALZFS010000117.1 GCF_945649885.1 uncultured Corynebacterium sp.
GCAAGATTGAGCGCAAACAGCCGGTGGCTGTCTAAACAGTGCAGACCCGGTTTTCATGACCGGGTCTTTTTCTTCTCTAAGGTGGGTTTCATGTACCCACACCGCCTGGGCCTTGATGCTCTCCCCCATGATCTGCATGACCACCTGGTCTCCCTCGTCTCTTCTGAGGCCACCGCCCGGATTGCGGTGGAGGCCCCCTTCGATGGCCGCACCATCATCGGCCATATTCCGGAAGGTGGGCAGGTGTGTGTCGATAAGGCTTTTTCGGCTGCACGCCAAGCACAGCGCTCGTGGGCGGAGACACCGCATGCTTTACGACGTTCCATTTTCCACCGTTTCCACGCCTTGGTGCTCAAGCACCGGGAGCTGCTCATGGACATGGTGCAGCTGGAAACCGGCAAGAACCGGGCCGCGGCCTTTGATGAGGTGATGGATGTGGCCTCCACGGCGCATTATTATGCACGCACCGCGGAAAAGCTGCTCCGCCCGAAGCGGCGCCAGGGCACCATCCCCGGGTTGTCCTCCACCTGGGAACACCACTATCCCCTGGGGGTGGTCGGTCAGATCAGTCCGTGGAACTACCCCCTGACCCTGGCGATCTCCGATGCCGTCCCTGCACTGCTCGCCGGTAATGCGGTGGTGTCCAAGCCGGATTCCAAGACCGCCTTCACCTCTTTGTTGGTGACCAGTCTGCTCTATGATGCGGGGCTTCCCCCTGAGCTTTTCCAGACGGTCACCGGTGAGGGCGCTGTGGTCGGTGGTGAAATTACCGAACTATGCGATTACCTCATGTTCACTGGTTCCACGAACACCGGTCGCATCCTCGGGGAAACCGCAGGGCGTCGTCTCATCGGTTTCTCTGCGGAACTCGGTGGCAAGAATCCGCTCATCGTTGCTGAGGATGCTGATCTGAAGGTGGCCGTGGATGGTGCCATCCACGGCACGTTATCCAATTCGGGGCAGTTGTGTGTCTCCATCGAACGGATCTACGTGGTGGGCACGGTGTATCAGAAGTTCCTAGATGCCTATGTGGAGCGGCTGCGTGGCACCCGTCTCGGTGCGGGCTTTGACTGGGATGTGGAGATGGGCTCCCTGGCCTCCCAACAGCAGTTGGATAATGTCCAGGCGATGGTCGATGATGCCGTGTCCAAGGGTGCGGAGGTGCTCTGCGGTGGCAGGCCACGGCCGGACTTGGGCCCCTATTTCTATGAGCCCACGGTGATCACCGGCGCCACCGAGGAGATGGATCTCTACCGCAATGAGGTCTTCGGGCCGGTGGTCCATGTGGAGGCCGTCGAAGACCTGGCCGAGGCCATTGTACGTGCCAATGACACCACCTATGGTCTCAATGCCGCGATCTTCGCAGCTCCTGCCACCGCCCGTGCCGCAGCTCCCCTGATCCGGTCCGGTGGTGTGAATATCAATGATGCCTATTCCGCCACCTGGGGCAATGTAGATACCCCGCTGGGTGGTGCCGGGGATTCCGGGTTGACCGCCCGCCATGGTGCGGAGGGGCTGTTGAAATACACCCAGGTGCAGAACATCTCCGAGCAGCGGTGCATGCAGCTGCGCGGTCCGAAGTCCTTAAACCGGAAGACCTATGCAGCAATCATGACTGTCGGGCTGAAGGTCTTGGCCAAGGTGGGTAGATGAGAAATAACCGGCTCTCCTCTGGGAAGAGCCGGTTATTCATATTCCGTTATTAACGGATTTTAGTGGTGATGGTGGCTGTGGCCGTGGCCGGTAGCTTCCTCAGCCGGCTTGTCCACGATGGACGCCTCGGTGGTGAGAACCATGCGCGCAACGGAGGTTGCGTTGACCACTGCGGAGTGGGTGACCTTGACCGGGTCAATGACACCCTGCTCAACCAGGTTGCCGTACTCGAGGGTTGCAGCGTTGAAACCCTCATTGTTCGGCAGATCGGCGGTGCGGGCGACAACGACCGCACCATCCAGTCCTGCGTTGGCTGCGATCCAGTAGGCAGGCTTGCTCAGAGCGATGGCCAAGGCGTTCACGCCGACCTTCTGATCGCCTTCGAACTCCTCAGCGTAGGCCTTGAGGGTTTCAGCGATCTGGACCAGTGCGGAACCGCCACCGGCGATCACACCTTCCTGTGCTGCTGCACGGGCGGCGTTGATGGCATCTTCCACACGGAGCTTGCGCTCATTGACCTCAGTCTCGGTGGCTGCACCGACACGGATGACGGCGACACCTCCGGAGAGCTTGGCCAGACGCTCTTCAGCTTTTTCGCGATCCCAGGAGGAATCGGTGGTGTCGATCTCGCGGCGGATCTGCTGACGACGTGCCTCCACGTCCTCGGCGGAACCGGCACCATCGACGATGATGGTCTCATCCTTGTTCACGGTCACACGACGTGCGGTGCCTAGAACCTCAAGGCCAGCCTCGTTGAGGGAGACTCCGACCTCAGGGTCAACCACGGTTGCGGCGGTGACCACAGCCAGGTCATCCATGAAGGCCTTGCGGCGATCACCGAAGTACGGGGACTTCACAGCGACAGCCTTGATGGTCTTGCGGATGGAGTTGACCACCAGAGTCTGCAGAGGCTCGCCTTCGATGTCCTCAGCAATGATGAGGACCGGACGGTTAGACTCCACGATCTTCTCCAGCAACGGAAGGAAATCCGGCAGGGAGGAGATCTTGTTGCGGACCAGAAGGATTGCAGGACTGTCCAGGACAGCGCTCTGGGTGTCGGTCTCGTTGATGAAGTACGGGGACAGGTAGCCCTTGTCGAAGGAGACTCCCTCAGTGATATCGAGTGAAGACTCGATGGACTGAGATTCTTCGACGGTGACCACGCCGTCCTTGCCGACCTTCTCCATGGCCTCAGCCACGATCTGGCCGACGACCTCATCGCGGGAGGACACGGTGGCCACGTTGGCGATCTCCTGGGTGGAGGAGACCTCGGTTGCGCGTGCCTTGAGCTCCTCAAGGGTCTTTTCCGCTGCTGCGGCAATACCCTTGTTCAACTCGATCGGGTTGGCACCGGCGGCAACATTGCGCAGACCTTCGGCGATGATCGCCTGGGCTAGCAGGGTTGCGGTGGTGGTGCCGTCGCCGGCGATGTCGTTGGTCTTGACGGCTACGGACTTGACCAGCTGTGCACCGAGGTTCTCAAAGGGATCCTCGATATCGATGTCACGGGCGATGGTGACACCGTCATTGGTGACCAGTGGGCCACCGAAAGCCTTGTCAAGGACAACGTTGCGGCCACGTGGGCCGAGGGTGACCTTGACGGTGTTCGCCAGGGCGTTGACGCCCCGGAGAATGCCTTCGCGGGCGTCCTGGTCAAAAGCAATAAGCTTTGCCATGAACTATCCCCTACTTCTGAACGATTGCGAGGATGTCACGAGCGGACAGGAGCAGGAACTCCTCGCCACCGAACTTGATTTCAGTGCCACCGTAACGGGAGAAGATGACAACGTCATCTTCCTTGACGTCCAGTGGGATGCGGTTGCCCTTGTCATCGAAGCGGCCTGGGCCCACAGCGATGACGGTAGCCTCCTGAGGCTTCTCCTTAGCGGAGTCAGGAATGACCAGACCGGAAGCGGTGGTGGTCTCAGCCTCGTTGATCTGAACCAGGATCTTGTCCTCGAGCGGCTTGATGTTGACGTTTGCCACGATGAATCCCTCCATGAGAAAAGTTTTCTTGTTGTGCCGGTTGTGGATTTCCAGCACAGCCGTCGTCGCGGGTGAACAACTGTGTGTCAAACAACCTATTGGCACTCTACCCCCGCGAGTGCCAGCACTCAACCGCAGAGGGTGCCGGGCCCTTATCCGCCCTGCGCGGGCACACCCCCTGTGGGGTGAGGTGTTGACTTGTTACTCCTCATCCAGTTCCGGGTTACGCAGGTTATAAACCGCATTGCGCCACAGCTGAAACTCCTGTGGGTAATCGGAACGGTAGTTCCGGGCAGCCCGGATGCCATCCTTGATGCGCAGGATCTCCGGTTCCCCAACATCCTCACCTTCGGCACCGATGAACACCACCGGGCCGCAGACTGCGGTGGTGGGATCAGTGAAGAAGTCCGAGTTGCCGGTGGCGGCGGCATTGCGCCCCAATGACGCCACCGGGTTGGCATGCGCCCCTTCAGCCTTAGCCTCAGAGTTGTAGAGGGCAGCATAGGTGCTGCCGTCTTCCTGGAAGGCAACAGCCACGCGGGCATTATCGGCACCACCAAGAAACTGTGCGGCATGCTCAAGTTCGAAATCAATCCGCCGGTAGGTCAGGTCAGGGTTAACAAGGAATCCTTGGGTCATATCCCTCAATTAACCTGCTCAAGCATTGTTTAGCGACTCGAAGACTGTAAATTCATCAGGAGTTCATCGCCCGGTTAAGGTTCACCCGCGCCGTGGCTGCCGGAATGGCCTCAGCAATCCGGGAGGCAGAAGTCGGTGCCGGTCCGAATTCCGTGCGGGCAGACAGTGCGGCTGCCACCGCATGGATGCTCACCGCGGGTGCCACCTGGGAGTACACCGCCGTGTGTGGCAGGTTCATATCCGGAATGAACTCCGGAAGCCTGGTCAGCTCCGCATGGCTCTGTGCCAGATGGGCGCCGATCAACCCAGACAACACATCCCCGGACCCCGGGGTGGCCGACCAGGAATGTCCCGCATCTACCACATAGACATAATCGGCCGTGGCCACCACCGTGGACCGTCCCTTCAACAGCACACAACAGTCCAGTTCAGTGGCCAGGGCCAAAGCCGCACCGATGGGATCATCCCCTGACACCGGTACCGGTACACCCCGCTCACGCAGAGTTTCGGCCAGTCGTTCAAACTCACCCCGGTGGGGTGTGAGCACCGTGGGATGCTCACGTTCCCGGGCGGTACGCTGCAACTCCGGTGACCCGGCGAGCAGGGTGATGCCGTCGGCGTCGATAAGCAGGGGTTCAGGGTGACCCAACAACTGCCTCAACTCGAGTTCCTCCGCCGCACCGGTGCCACGCCCCGGGCCAAACACCCAGGCCTGCACCCGACCAGCCTGCTCAATCGAGGTTGACGCCACCACCTCCGGCAAAGACTGAATGACATGATGCTGGGCTGATTCATCACCGATGAAACGCACCATCGAACTGGTGGCACGCACCGCACCGGCACAACTCAAGATGGCAGCACCCGGATACTGCTGACCACCAGCAAGGATGCCCACCACTCCCCCGGTGTACTTATCAGCATCCGGAGCCGGCTCCACATCCAACATAATGAACTGGGAACCAATAGGATACGCACCGGACACTGATGGAAGATCAGGAGTGTCAAGCCAGGCCTGGGAGGCGTAGATCTTCGGGCCGGCATCCTCGAACTGGATGTCTTGGAGGGTTTCCGCCAGGTTCATGCTCCCTCCATCGCCCTCCACACGGATATTGGCGCACAGCACATAGCCACAAGACATGGCGATAGCATGGGCACGCCGCAGACCACCGAAGGTGATGGTGACATCAGCGTTGATGTGGGTGGGGATCAGCTGACGGGCAATCGGGGCACCGGCGTCATAGCCCTCCAACTGCACCATGGCAGGTTCTGGAAGCGCACCGGTGTCAGCATCAATGCCGCTGGGGATGTCGATGGCCAACACGGGCACGCCCGCGGAGTAGAAATGCTCCACATACCGGGCGGTATCCGGATCAATGCCGCCGTGTCCACCGATTCCTACGATCCCATCGATGACCAGACGGTAGTTGAAGGCATAGGGCCGTTCCTTCAGAACCACCCCGCCGAGGGTGCTGAAACAGGCCAGAGCTGACTCATGGACGCGGTCCCCGCCGAGTAACAGGGCATCCACATGGTGGCCCTCCTCGCTGAGGAAGGCACCGGCGTAGAGGGCGTCTCCACCATTGCCACCAGCACCGACCAGCAGGAGGATTCTTTCCTCCTCCACGATGTCCGAGGGCGGTTGTTGGACCATCGCCAACGCAACATCCGCGACGGCGGAGGCCGCGGAGATCATCAGTTCATCGGGGTCTTTTTGGACTGCGAATAATCGCTCTTCAGCGCGTCGGATCTGGTCAACGGTGAACACAGACTTCATGCCGATTAATTCTAGGCTGTCAGAACACCTGAGGTGTCTCAACGGACAAAGAAGGATCCGTTCCCACATTCAACTGGGATCCACCTGCACCTTCGTGGATGCGCTGGGCTGCAAGAGCCGCGATCATCACGCCATTATCGGTGCACAGGTTGAACCGTGGCACGCGCAGTTCGATACCGGCCTTCTCACACCGCTGCTGTGCCAGTTCACGCAGACGGGAGTTGGCTGCCACGCCACCACCAAGCAGCAGCACCTTGGCACCGACATCCTGACAGGCACGCACAGCCTTGACGGTGAGGACATCACAGACAGCTTCTTGGAAGCTGGCACAGACATCTTCCACGGAGATGACCTCGCCATTTCTTTCCGCGGCCTCCACATAGCGCGCCACGGCGGTCTTGAGTCCGGAGAAGGAGAAATCATGACGGGAATCAGATTTCTTCATCAGCCCGCGTGGGAACTTGATGGCCTCCGGGTTACCGCGGCGTGCTAGCTTATCGATCACGGGTCCGCCTGGGTAGCCCAGGCCGAGCAGGCGGGAGACCTTGTCATAGGCTTCGCCGGCGGCGTCGTCAAGCGTGGAACCCAGTTCCTTCATGGGTAGGCCGACGGCGTCTACTTCAAGGAGTTGGGTGTGTCCGCCGGAGACCAGCAGTGCCACGGAATGTGGGAGGGTTTCGCCGTCGAGGTTGGCAACGGCAACGTGTCCGCCGAGGTGGTTGAGGGCGTAGAAGGGTACGCCCCAGGCGGCGGCGTAGGCTTTGGCGGCACTGGCTCCGACTAGGAGTGCTCCGGCAAGGCCGGGGCCGACGGTGGCGGCTACGGCGTCGGGTTTGTCCACGCCGGCTTGCTTGAGTGCTTCGCGCATGACCGGAACCATGGATTCCAGGTGTGCACGGGAGGCGATTTCTGGCACGACACCACCAAAACGTGCGTGTTGCTGCATAGAGGAGGCTACGGCGTCAGCCAGGATGCTCAGGTTTCCCTGTTCATCCAGTTTGACCACGCCGACGCCGGTTTCATCGCAGGAGCTCTCAATACCCAGGACAATCATTGTTTAAAGGTTAGTCCCGTCCGCTGGGTTTTCGGAACTCTGGCGGTCACTCAGGCGGGGACGTTGCATGGTGAAGGCATCTGCACCGGAGGGGCGGTAGTAGTTCTTGCGGGTGGCAAGGGTGGTGAACCCGAAGGCCTCATACATCTTGATGGCTGGTTCATTATCCGTGCGGACCTCCAGGAATACGGGTCCGTCCAAGCTGTCGGCGGTGTGCATCATCTGGTCCATCAGTACCCGCCCCAGACCTTTGCGTTGATATTCCGGGGCCACGCCCACGGTGTGGATTTCAAACTCGGGGTCTTCGGTGGGGCCCATCATGGCCAGGCCGGCGTAGGCCACCAGGTAGCCATCATCGAAGGCGCCGAGGTAGAAGTTGGTGGGGTGGGAGAATTCCACCGCGAAGACATCACGTGGCCAGGGGTTGTCGCCGGGGAAGAGCTGTTTCTCCAACTCTGCGCAGCGTGCGGCGTCTTCGCGACGTAGTTCGCGTAGTTCAAACTGGTCCATTGGTTTTTACAGCTCCACTTCTGGGATGGCCGCTGATTTCGGCTTAGGCTTGGGTTCCTTCGCATCGGGGCGGCGCAGGTACATCGGTACCAGGGGTTCCGGAGTGGCGGTGAGGTCGGCGACGGCCACCAGGTTTTCCGGGGTTGGTTTCAAAGAGAGCTTCTCGACACCCTGTAGCGACTCCGGCAGCTTCTCCTCCAGGTGTGCTGGGATGGAGATGACATCCACCTCGTGTTCCAGTTCCAGCTGGGCTGGTGCGATGACCTCAGGGCCGGTGGTGCGGATGCCGTCTGTGTAGGTGGCCCAGTAGATCTCACGGCGGCGGGCATCAGTGGCGACCAGGGCACGTGGGGTGCTGGCATCAAGGCCGGCGGCGATGGCGTCGAGAGAACACACACCATGGACGGGGATACCGAGGGCATCGCCGAAAGCGGCGGCGGACACCATGCCCACGCGCAGGCCGGTGAAGGGGCCGGGACCGCAACCAACAACGATGGCACTTAAATCAGCGAAGGTCTTGTCAGCCGCGGCCAGGGCTTCCTGCACCATCGGGGTGAGCTGTTCATTGTGCTCACGGGTGTCTTCGATGATGCGCTGGGCAAGGATGGTTTTGTTATCTGATTCCACGATGCCGACGATGAGGTCCGGGGTCGAGGTGTCGATTACTAGTACTAACACAAAAATCAGCGTACCCGTCGACCGTGTGCCAGATCGATGAGGTGGGCAAGTACCTCACCGTTGCTGCCGCGCAGTCCATTGTGCTCGTGCTCGCTGGTGATATAGAGCTGCACACCTGGAATATGCTCTGCTGTTTCCAGGGAGTAGTCCATGGGTACAAAGACATCATTGGCATAGACGGCAGCGGCACCACTGGCTTGGGAGTTTTGCAGTGCTGTGGCGTCATAAAGCTTGGGCCAGTCCTGCTGGGCCAGCAGCATTGCAACCTCCCTCCAGGGCTGCAATGAGGGCACGGTATCCGCCCATTCACTAAAGACATGCTCACCGGTGAGCAGGGTGGGATCCTCCCGGAAGGTATCTGGATAGACACGTTGTGCCGCCCAGTTGGTGACCACACCATCAGCATAGGAGGATTCGTGCAGGACATAGTAGAGCGGGTTGCGGTTGCCATAGGGCAGCAGATCACTCAGGTCATGGCGGAAAGCATTGGAGGCGGGATCCAGTTCCAGCAGGTTATAAAGATCCAACCAACCATCATTGCTGCCCAAGAGGTGGCCCAGGGAACGCAGCCGGGATTCAGAGACCACCTCACCGGTGGGCAGGATGAGGTCCCCGGCCGTGGCTGCGGCCACGAGCTTGCGGACGGTGTCGCGGTGTTGCGGGAAGCGACGGTAGAACTGCTCGGAGTTGCGCTGCATGCGGTGGTAGCAGTTGGCGTAGACCTCTTCCGCTGGACGATCAATGGCGCTGAGTCCGCCGGTGATGAAGACCTGATCCAGTGCGTCCGGGTGTGTGGACAGGTAGTGCAGGGTGGTGAAACCACCAAAGG
>NZ_CALZFS010000118.1 GCF_945649885.1 uncultured Corynebacterium sp.
CCCAGGGCAAAGACCCCACCGAGCAGCGGAGCGCCCAGCCAGGTCGACCACTTCTTGGGAGCCATCCTGGTGTCGCGTTGCAAGGCGGGAACCATCCCCATAAACGCCAAACCCATGAGTATGGTGATCACCCCACCAATGCGCATGAGGGTGTCGGCATTGAGTGTGAGTAGGCTGATTGCCCCGAATACGGTGACGGTGGCCAGCACGAAAACAACTGTGAAGCCAAGGATGAATAATCCGGCTGCGCCAGCCACGGCCCACTGACGTTTCTTGGTCACCACGGCACCGTGTTCGGAGTCGTATTCCACCTCACCGCCCACCACACTTGCCAGATAGGACATATAACCAGGCACCAGAGGCACTACACAGGGGGAAGCAAAAGAAATAAGACCGGCGGCTGCAGCAGCAAAGATCCCGAGCATCAGGGGACCAGAGGCTGCAACATCGGCGAACTGCTGGCCGATGGACAACTGGGCCATCACATCAATAGTCATGATTGAGGTGCCTTTTCAGCTAACGGCAATGCCACGTCGAGGATGTCGTCGGCATCGACTTCACGCAGGAACACCGCAGCCGGGCGGTGCTCTCGGTCCAGAATAATGGTCGTTGGGACCACAGAAGTGGGTATTCCACCCAAAGACGCAGCGGTGCGGAAGGGTGGGTCATAGATCGAGGGGTAGGTCACGCCATTGTCGAGGATAAAGTCCTGGGCGATGGTTTGGTTATAGTCGCGGACGTTAATGCCCAGCACGGTGCCACCGAGTGGTTCGAGAGTTTCCTGGACAATTTGGAGATCATCGACTTCTGCGCGGCAAGGGGCACACCATTGTCCCCAGGCGTTGAGGACTACTACCTCGCCTTCAAAGTCGGACAGGTTGATTTCTTCACCTTCCTCCATCAATGATGGCCCGGAGAAGTTCGGCAGCGGGGCGCGTTGCTCTTCGTCGTAGAAAATCTCAGTTTGTCCACCGGGGAGTGGAACTGGAAGGTGCCCCCGAGAGCGACAGCATTTTGTGCGCCTTCTCCGGAAGAACATGCTGTAACCGTCAGGGTGGTGAGCAGGGCAAGCATGGCGGTGATAATGCGGGGGCGAATTTTCGACATGGACAAGGTCTCCTTTTCCAGGACAAGAGGAAAGAATCCGATGATCTGGCGATTCCGCAGAATCAGTGCATCATCTAATAGGGCCGTGGTGTAGGACTACTCGTAGCGAAGCGAGCTGATCATTCCGGTTTCCATGTGGTAGGCGTTGTGGCAGTGAAATGCCCACTCACCGGGGTTATTGGCGATCAGATCAGCGATCACGGTTTCTCCGTGGCGGAGCAGGACGGTGTCTTTGCGCAGTCCACCGCTGCCGGGTAGAGACCACGTGTGGCCGTGGATGTGCATGGGGTGGGGCATCATGGTCCTGTTGCGCATGACCATCCGCAGGCGCTGGCCTTCCTGCACGGTGCCCGGGGAGGACTGGCCGTTGGTGAGGATGCCCCATTCGTACGGCATCATCTGTCCGCTCAGGTCGATGCTGACTTCTCGGTCTGGTTTGCCCTCCGGCATGAGTGCACGATCCGCGGGTTCAAAGGACGTCAGGAAGGTGCCGGTAGCGTTGAGCTCGGGGAAGGTGGTCTCTGGTGCGGGGGCCTGGCCCCCGGAGGTCCGGACCACGGCGAAGGCCCGGTCATCCTTGCCGGCGGCTAGCGCAGTCAGGGGGAACACACCATCGCCCAGGACCACCTCCACGTCCACGCGCTCGCCCATCGAGAGGTAGAACGATTCGATGTCGCGGGGGCGGACAGGGAAACCGTCGATATGGGTGACGGTCATGCGGTGTCCACCGAGGGCGACTTTGAAGATGGTGTCACCGCCTGCATTGATGAACCGGAGGCGGGCTTTATCCCCCGGTCGGGCGTTGAACGTGCGGTGTGCCCGGGGGATCCGGCCGTTGATGAGGTAGTGCGGATACATAACATCACCGGCATCACCGCCCAGAACGGGGTCAGGGGTGCCGTGGGCCATCATGCCCCCCTCACCACCCATAGCCATCCCGCCATGGTCACCCATATCCATGTCCCCGTGGCCGCCCATGTTCATCCCCGTCAGCATGCTCAGCTGGTCCTCGGGGGTGCTGCCGTCGATACCGTCGACCCAGTCATCAAGCACGATGGTCCATTCGACATCCTGGTCGTCTGCGTCTTCCGGATCACGGACGATCAACGGAGCATGCAGGCCACGGTCGAGTTGCAGGCCACTGTGGGAATGGTAGAAGTAGGTGCCCCCGTGTGGGGTTTCAAAAAGATAACTAAACGTCTCGCCCGGTTCAATCGGGGATTGGGTCATTCCGGGAACACCGTCGGCCGCGTGATGCAGGGCAATACCATGCCAGTGGATGGAGGTGGATTCGGGAAGTTCGTTGGTGATGTCGACCTGGAGGACATCCCCTGCGGTGGTTTCGATGGCGGGTTCACCGGTATCGGCGTTGTACCCCCAGGTTTTTGCCTCGATGCCACCGATATCGATCGACATGGGTCGGGCTGTTAATTTCTTGTGTACTGAGGGTTGCGCCAAGTTCGTTGGTGTTGGGTACGGGCCACGGGATGGGGAAGTGGTGGCAGGGGCTGTGCCAGTGTTGCCACCGCAGGCGGCCAACGCGCCTGTGCCAGCGAGAACAAGCCCGCCGAGCAAGAACTGTCGCCGGGAAAAGTTACTAGTCATAATTCAAACTTTCTTATTGCCAAGCTCAGAGAAACAAAAGGAACATCCAGACTGAATATCAGGTCAGACGCAGGTCCGTGACACAGGTGGCACCGTCGTCGGTGGTACTGAAGTCAACAGCTCCGGTGTGGCCCCCGTGGTTGATCTCAATGAGTCCTTCGGCATTATCTGGGAGCCAGAAGCCGACAAACCCGTTATCGAAGGTGGTGGTCTCTTCGTTCACCAGAACCTCTCCGGAGGCCTCATCTGTGATCTTTACCTTGATCTGCTCATTGCCCAGTTCGCCCCGACAGGTGGTCAGACTGTGATAGAAGCAGTCATGCGTCTGGTTCAGGTAGGGGGCTATGGATACGTAGGTCAGATTCTCCGGCAGGTCCAAGGCCACTTCCTGGGACTGATCCGAGAGGATGAGTTGATCGGTGCGTACCGAGGCGATGAGATCAGTGGGGCGATCGGCGAGAGCCTGTTGATCAAGTTCGTCAATGATGTCTCTGGCGTCCATGCCTGCCAGACCTTGGGAAACCAGAAGATCCTGATCCCTGGTCTGGTCAGCCACTGCGGAGTCAGAGTCGGTGGTTGTACATCCGGCCAACACCAGGCTGAGGGCGGCGAGAATAATCGCAGCTCGTTTCACATCCATCTCCTAAAGGCAAGTGCTCCACACCGTCCTCTGTGGCGGTGATACCTGGCATTTCTAACACGGATCTCTACCCGGTGAAAAACTAAAAACCCTGCTCAGTCGGTAAAAATGGAGGGATATCTGTTCATAGAAGTGGTCGTTGTCACCACATCCTCCTCATGTGTAGCTTGATGTTGACTGGGGTGGGATCCACGGGAAGTGGCCGCTGCGGTGGGTGAACCTATGGTGGGAGCACCTTTTACTCTTATCCCAGTGCCTGTGACCACCGTGGGTAAGGGAGTCCGTCGTCGGCAACTTACACATCGGTATTTAAAGATTTGGCAAAGATTTCCCTGATCAGGGTTTTCGGGTCTCTTCCGGGCAGGTGTTGGGGAGATACTGGGATCTATGAGTGATCACACTAGGACAGACCAGGATCCGATCGGCAGGGTGTTAGTTGTCGATGATGAACAGCCCTTGGCTCAGATGATCGAGAGCTATCTGGTGCGGGCTGGCTTTGATGTCACCCAGGCTCATACTGGTCCGGAGGCGGTTGAACAGGCACGGGCGTGGGCACCGGATGTGGTGGTGCTGGATCTGGGTCTGCCGGGGTTGGACGGAATGGAGGTCTGCCGGCAGATCAGGGCATTTTCCGACTGCTACATCCTCATGCTCACTGCACGAAACAGTGAGGATGACAAAATCGCCGGGTTGACCACGGGTGCAGATGACTACATCACCAAACCATTTAGTATCCGGGAATTGGTTACCCGGATTCGTGCGGTTCTGCGTCGACCCCGTGTCGCGCCTACCGGCAGCCGGATGAGCTCCGTCTGGGTGTTCGGAGATCTTGTTGTCGACACGGCTGCCCATGAGGTTCGAGTCAAAGATTCTCCTATAGCTCTCACCCGCACGGAATTCGCGATCCTGGCTGCCCTAGCCTCCCATCCCGGTCAGGTTCTGACCCGTCAGGAACTGATCGTTGATGTGTGGGATACCTCCTGGATCGGAGATGAACGCATCATTGATGTCCATATCGGTAATCTGCGGCGCAAGCTGGATACAAGCGGAGCGGGGCTTGGATATATCGATACGGTTCGTGGTGTTGGCTACCGCATGGGGCGGGCATGACACACGGAGCGAATCTGACCCTCCGGTTTCTTGTGGCCCAGGCTGTGGTTGTGGTCATCAGCCTGTTGTCAGCAGTGGCCGTAGCATCATTGGTGGGTCCACCACTGTTTCATGAACACCTGCTGATGGCTGATCGCGCGGATGAGCTACGCCATGTCGAGCAGGCCTACCAAGACGCTGGACTGATCACCCTGGCCGTGGCGGTGCCAATTGCCTTGGGATGTGCGTTATTGGCCAGCTTCTGGCTCGCCCGCAAAATCCGCACACCCCTGCGTGGTCTCACCCGGGCAGCTACAGCGGTAGCTGGGGGAAACTATGACGTTAAAGTCCCCACCGATGATGCCGGCCCAGAGGTGACAACCCTGGCCGTGGCGTTTAACACCATGGCTGACCGGCTCGCACATACCGAGGAGGTGCGTCGCCAACTCTTATCCGATCTTGCTCATGAAATGGGCACGCCCGTATCCGTCCTCGCTGTTTACCTCGATGGCCTGCAGGATGAAATCGTGGAGTGGAGTCCGGAAACACAGGCAGTGATGTCTGAACAGCTCCAACGATTGACCCGATTGGTCGAGGATATTGATGATGTCTCCCGAGCTCAAGAAGACCGAATTGAATTAGACCGTGCCGAACAACCCCTGGGTGAGCTTATCCATGCCAGCGCAACCGCAGCTCAAGAGGCATACGCGCTCAAAGGAGTGAGCCTGCAGGCAGTTCCTGTCACAGCGCCCGTTTTCGTGTTCGTGGACCGCCAACGTTTCGGCCAGGTCATGGGCAATCTATTGTCCAATGCACTGCGTCACACTCCCGCAGGTGGTCAGGTCATGATCAGCGCCCGTCGACAAGGTTCGGAAACCGTGCTGATTGATGTGACGGACAACGGGGAAGGGTTGACCAGCGACCAGCTGGGGCACATCTTCGAACGCTTTTACCGCGGTGACGCTGCCCGCAATCGTGACAACGGTGGTTCTGGGATTGGTCTCACGATTTCCAAGGCATTAGTCGAAACCCACGGTGGCACCCTGACTGCTGCGTCCGCCGGGCCTGGTACCGGGACCACACTCACCATCCGTCTCCCACTTTCTCCACCATCAGGGGGTTCTGCTCATGGCCATTCCGTCTTACCTGGGGCATGAAAACTCTCAACCCCTAGCCCATATACCCCATGGGGGTATATGGTGGTGGGTGAGAACCTTTCCAGTCCACTCTTATCAGGAGCTTGAAGATGACCACCCTGCTGCCATTGACCTCCACCCAATCGACTGATCCCGCTGGTTGTGGGTGCTGCGGCCCTGCCGAGTCAGCTGAGGCTTCCGCCCCCAGCGGTGACGCGGCCACTGAATCCATGACCCGATATCGAGTATCTGGTTTGTCCTGCACCGGGTGTGTCAACACTGTCACCTCTGCCCTCGGGGAGGTGCCACAGATCACTTCAGTTGATATAGAACTGATCAAGGGTGGTGTCTCCACGATCACCGTGACCGGAACCGCATCCCGGAAAACCGTCACGCAGGCCATTGAACAAGCCGGTTATGCCCTCGCCCCTTCCTGATCCGACCACCCACCACCCCCAGAGAAAGACAGGAGTTTCATGAGTACCCCACATCATCACGGTGATCACACTGGACATGAACAGCACGACGATGCTGCCACCCACGGCCAGGCCATGCCCCAGGATCACCCCCACTCCGCAATCGACGAGCACCACGGGCATGGCGACCATGCCAGCCATGATCACGACGATGATCACCATGTCCACGGCCACGGTGACCACGCCGGCCACAGCGTTGCGATGTTCAGGGATAAATTCTGGTGGACGCTGATTCTGTCAGTGCCGGTCGTGTTCTTTAGCCCCATGTTCGCCGACATCATCGGTTATCAGATCCCGCAGTTTCCGGGTTCCACCTGGATCGCCCCGATACTGGGAACCATCATCTTCATCTTCGGTGGAGCCCCGTTCCTTAAAGGCGGAGTCGCCGAGCTGAAATCCCGCCAACCAGGCATGATGCTGCTGATCGCCATGGCCATCACCGTGGCATTCGTCGCGTCCTGGGTCACCACCTTAGGGATTGGCGGGTTCCACCTTGATTTCTGGTGGGAACTGGCGCTGCTGGTGACCATCATGTTGCTGGGCCATTGGATGGAAATGCGTGCCTTGGGCTCAGCCTCCTCAGCCCTGGACGCCCTGGCGGCTTTGCTTCCCGACGAAGCGGAGAAGATCGACGGCGATACCACCAGGACCGTCCCCATCGCCGAGCTGGCTGTGGGCGATCTTGTCCTGGTACGCGCTGGTGGTCGCGTGCCCGCGGATGGAACCGTGATTGACGGTTCCGCCGAGTTCGACGAAGCAATGATCACCGGCGAATCCCGCCCTGTGTTTCGTGATGTCGGCGCGCATGTGGTCGCCGGCACTGTGGCCACCGACAACTCCGTGCGTGTCCGCGTTGAGGCGGTCGGTACTGACACGGCACTGGCGGGGATCCAGCGTATGGTCGCTGATGCCCAGGAATCCTCCTCCCGCGCCCAGGCGCTGGCTGACCGGGCTGCGGCATTATTGTTCTGGTTCGCGCTGATCGCAGCACTGATCACCGCGGTGGTCTGGTCGATGGTCGGCAGCCCGGATGACGCCGTGATCCGGACCGTAACCGTGTTGGTCATCGCCTGCCCGCATGCGCTCGGGTTGGCCATCCCGCTGGTCATTGCCATCTCCACGGAACGCGCAGCCAAGTCCGGTGTTCTGATCAAGGACCGGATGGCGCTGGAGCGCATGCGCACCATTGATATCGTCCTCTTCGACAAGACAGGTACCTTGACCGAAGGTGCCCACGCTGTCACCGGCGTGGCACCTGCAACAGGTACCTCGGAAGGCCAGCTATTGGCTTTGGCTGCCGCAGCTGAGGCTGATAGCGAGCACCCCGTGGCCAGGGCCATCGTCGCGGCAGCCAACGAACATGAAGAAGCCTCCCGCCAGCCGATGCGCGCAACCGGTTTCACCGCGGCCAGTGGCCGCGGGGTCCGCGCGCTTGTCGACGGCGCAGATATCCTCGTCGGCGGACCCAATATGTTGCGAGAATTCAATCTCACCATCCCCGGCGAACTGAATGAGCAGATTGAATCCTGGGAACAGCGCGGTGCTGGTGTGCTCCACGTCGTCCGGGACGGACAGATCATCGGGGCACTCGCGGTCGAGGACAAGATCCGTCCCGAGTCCCGCGCCGCAGTGCAGGCGCTGCAGGCGCGAGGAGTGAAGGTTGCACTGATCACCGGTGATGCCCGTCAGGTTGCTAACGCCGTCGGCAGGGATCTGGGCATTGATGAGGTCTTCGCCGAGGTCCTGCCCCAGGACAAGGACACCAAGGTCGCGGAGCTGCAGGATCGTGGATTGCGTGTGGCGATGGTCGGCGACGGCGTCAATGACGCGCCTGCCCTGGCCCGTGCAGAGGTCGGCATCGCCATCGGTGCCGGCACCGATGTGGCCATGGAATCTGCCGGGGTGGTGCTTGCCAGTGACGATCCCCGAGCAGTCCTGTCGATGATCGAACTTTCCAGGGCCAGCTACACCAAGATGATCCAGAACCTGATCTGGGCCTCTGGATATAACATCCTCGCCGTTCCTTTGGCTGCCGGGGTGCTCGCCCCGATTGGATTCGTGCTCTCTCCGGCAGTTGGCGCGATCCTGATGTCCGCATCGACCATTGTGGTTGCCTTAAACGCCCAGCTGCTGCGCCGGATCAATCTTGATCCTGCTCATCTGGCTCCCAGCAAGTAGAAGGAGGAGACCCTGTGGGTCGACATCCCCCTAATCAATAATGACCATCCTGGTCACTCGGCCCCCAGTTCTATCACTATTCCTTGAAAGGAACGATCATGAAACGCACCATCACCATTGCGGCCCTCGCATTGACGTCAACCCTTGTGCTGAGCGCTTGTAGCGACGATGCCAGCGACTCTGACAACGCTGATACTGTCAGCGCCACAGCGACATCTGCGGATAACGGTGAGACCCACGAGGACACCACCACTGCAGAAGACGGTGGGCATGACATGGATCATCCAGAAGACGGTGGTCCGGCACCAGAAGGTATCGTCGAAGCCGTCGATCCAACCTATCCAGTAGGGTCTGAGGTCATTCTCACGGCCGATCACATGCCGGGCATGGATGGTGCTCAGGCCACGATCTCCGGTGCTTTTGACACCACCACGTATTCGGTCAGTTACACCCCGGTTGGCGGTGGTGAACCGATCACCGACCACCGTTGGGTGGTCCATGAGGAACTGGTTGATCCAGGCCAGGCACCGCTGTCTGACGGAGCCGAAGTGGTCATCGATGCAGAACACATGTCGGGGATGAAGGGTGCTACCGCCACCATCGATTATTCGACGGATGAGACTGTCTACATGGTTGATCTGACCACCGACGACATGACCATGACTAATCATAAATGGGTCACCGAAAGCGAGATCCAACCCGCCGAATAGTCCACCCACCCTGAACCGCGAGACCAGACAAGGCACCCGCTCCAGAGTCGGTCATCAATCGCTGCCGACCATGCCGCAGCACACCAGCCACACACGGAACCTGCACGCCCACAGGGCCCACGCTGAGGTAGACCTTCT
>NZ_CALZFS010000119.1 GCF_945649885.1 uncultured Corynebacterium sp.
TCATCTGCTTGTGGATCATCAGTTACCAGAACATCTGAGCGTGTCTTGGTCACCGCCTGCTTATAGTCCAGGCCGAGAGAATCACAAAGCGACTGCAGCGCAAAGCCCTGGGCATAGCGCTCGCCATTGACATAGGTGGAGCCCCGGAAAACCACGCGGGTACCTTCCTGGAAGAACTCTTCAGGCTTGACCCACACCATCTCAGATACCTCATCCGCCGGGGGACCTTCCAAGATGCGCGCAGGGGAGGAGAGATCAGTGGGAACCTCAGATCTAGTCTCAGTGTCACTGACTTCCTCCACACTGGGGGCTACCTCAGATGCATTGAGGAAGGGACCGTTGTGGTACCAGTTTTCGAAGTCATCCTGGGAGATGATCGGCTTTCCGTACTCCCGGGCATTTTGTGCCTTGCCAGACATGGAAGCAGGGTCAGCCGCGACGAGAACATCACAACGAGTCTTCGACACTCCAGTTTTGTATTCAAGTTGGCGGTCATTGCACAGCTGGATCAGACGTGCGTCATCAGCAGGTCCACCGAGTAGGTTATTGCGGCCGGTGAATGCGATGCGGGTCCCAGCTACCAATAGCTCACTGATGTTCTGGGTGTTCTCTGATGGAGCATCTATATCCACGCTCTCAATGCCAGCGCGGCGTGCCCTGTCCTGGACTTCTTCATATTGTTCCCGCTTCCAGAATCCGCGGGAGATGGCCCAGGCGGAGAGAAGTTCTGCTGTTTCTTCTAGTTCTGTGCGGTCCAGGTCCTGGGTGTGGCCTCCGGAGAAGGCTGCCCAGGCATTATCAGAGTCGGTGGCTCGGGTGGGATCGAGCTGCATAGGACTGTATCCCGACCATCGGGGGATGAAGACCGCACCTTCTGTGTCCTGTGCCACCTGGGGGACTGCCTGGCCGTGGGTGATGGTGAAAGGATTGTTGCGGTAGGTGTCGACCATGCTCTGGCAGCGGGTGATCACATCTGTTCCAGTCGGGGTGATGGAGAATTCTGTGATGTCGTAGCCGGTGCCCAAGGAGAGTTCGATGCCCTTTTCCTGGTGGCGGACGGCCCGTTCCAACATAGGTAGTTCATCACCGATGATGATTCCTCCGGCAGCCTGTCGGAGGAGAAGCGGCCAGAAGTCGCCCAGGGTCGGTGCCATGGCCAGGCCACCGGAGGGCACGTTATTGCGTTGCCCGAAGTCTCCGAGGTCGGACATCGGGTTGATCCAGGAACCGAAGTTCGCCACCTCTACTCCATTGTCCAGGATGATGGCGTGCACTCGGGCGACATGGTCACTGATGCCGAAGTTGACTCCGTCGAAGGAGAGGAACACCAGGCGGGAGGTAGAAGCGTTGGGTGTAACCTCACGGCGGATCATCCGGACCAGGCTGTTGTTCGCACGGATATGGCGGTGTTCGACCGGAGTACTGAATCTGAGATTGTCCAGATCAACACCTCGGGAAAGAGCGACATAGAACTGCCCATCAGTGGCGGTGCCACCACTTAAGTTGATGAACAGTTTCGGGATCGTCTTGCCCTGAGATTTGTGGATGGTGATAGCCCAAGCCAGGATCACCGGAAATTGCTTGATTGTTCCTACGACATCACTGGACAACGCGCCTGAAGTCATGGAAGGGCGTTTGATTTCCCACGTGTGTTTGCCCAGCTTGACAACCTCATTGTTGTGGTCAAGGTGGACGCTGATGCTCTCTTCGGATGCGGCCACCACCGTGCCGAAACTGCCGTTGACAAAGAGCCCGCCGGAGTCATTGGTGATCGTCATGACGCGAGCCCCGAGGGCGTAGTGGAGCTCTTCAGATCCACTGAAGGAGTTGGAGTCAGTGGTGCCTTCATATACTGCGGTGGAGAGGAAGTGAGGAGTCTCCAGCTCATTGAGGCGTGCCTGGTTGATTTTCTCCACGGTGCGACGGTGGGAGGCCAGGGTCACCCAGTCACCGGGCGCCTGGAAGTTGGGGTCAACGCGGGCATTGAGGATGCTGAGTGCAGAGTCGCCGACGCTGCCTTCCCTGACCTGGTTGAGTACCTCGATGAACTCGTCATCTGTCTGACGCCAGATAGTGCTCAGGGTGATGTTATGGAGGGAGAGGTCCTGGAAACAGTGTGCGGAGAAGAAGTAGGGGCTGCCCCATCGGGAGGTGAAGAGTTCTGCTTCATGGTTGGTCACCACGGGAGGCAGCTGGAGTAGGTCTCCAACCAGGATGAGCTGGACACCGCCGAAGGCTTTGTCGCTGTTGCGGATGCGGCGCAGTGCGATGTCCATCATGTCGAAGAGGTCTGCACGCACCATGGAGATCTCATCGATGACAAGGATATCCACAGCTTTGAGCACATTGGTGATCTTGGATCCAGGTCCCCATTTCCCTCCTGGTTTGAGATCATCGGGGTACATGCCCGGCCGGAATCCGAATGTGCGGTGGATGGTGAATCCGTCGGTGTTGAGAGCGGCCACGCCAGTGGGGGCGGTGACCAGAACATTCTCCTGGGTGAGTGAATCCAAGTAGGTGCGCAGTAGGGTGGATTTACCGGTACCTGCTTTACCGGTGATGAGTACATGCGCACCGGAGTGGATCGATTCAAGTGCGGATTTAAACTCTGTGGTTATGGTGATTGACACGTCAGCAGACAACTTTCAGCTTCAAGTATTTTCCTGTAGGGCCATTGAAGCATGGGGGCCGGACATTAGCCCTGGAAGTTGTTCTAATTCTTCGAATAGAAAAGAAAAAGGAGCGCACCCACACCACATTTCTGGTGTGAGCACACCCTCCGGTCAGCGCAAAAAGAATTAGCCGATGCGCTTTACAGCATCCACGACCAGACCCCAGAACTTGTCAAAGTCCAGGTCCACGGCAACCTGGGTGGTGCAATCTGCTGGTGCAGGGGCGCGGAAGTCAGCCACGGTCATGCCGGTGGTCAGGGCGCCGGAGAGTTCCACATCAAGGGGAGCCTTGCGGGTGGTGAACACGGTGGGATCAATCAGGTAGGCCACAGCGCAGGGATCGTGGACTGGTGGGTTATCAAAGCCCTGGGCGTCCTGGTAGTTCTTGCGGAAAGCGTCGAAAAGCGCGATGACGAAGTCAGCGACGTCGGTGCCGAGCTCGCTGAGCTTGGCTTCGATTTCCGGGGTGGCCAGTGCCTGGTGGGTGAGGTCGAGTCCGACCATGGTCAGGGGCCACTTCTCATTGAAGACGATGTGGGCAGCCTCTGGGTCGATCTTGATGTTGAACTCAGCCACGGCGGTCCAGTTACCCACGTGGTAGCCACCACCCATGAGCACAACTTCCTTCACGCGCTCAGCGATGCGTGGTTCCTTACGTACCGCCAGGGCGATGTTGGTCAGGGGACCGGTGGGCACAAGTGCCACCGTGCCGGGCTCATTGTTCATGATGGTGTCGATGATGAAGTCGACTGCATGGGTGCCCTCCACCTGCTTGGTCGGCTCGGGGAGTTCATAGTTGTGGATCTCCATGCCGGTGTCGCCGTGGATGTCCTCAGCCACCTCGACCGGGCGGACCAGGGGGCGGGTGACACCACGGTAAATGGGGGCGTTGATATCGGCGATGGTGGCTACAACCTGGGCATTGTGAGTAACTTTGTCCAGGGTGTGGTTACCACCCACGGTGGTGATGCCGAGCAGTTCGATCTCCGGGCTTCCGGCAGCCAGCAGCATCGCCACGGCGTCGTCATGGCCGGGATCGCAGTCGAGGATGATCTTGGTGGTCATGGTGAAAAACTCCTTAAGAAATGAAAGTTAAGAGGTGGCGGCAGCGGCTTTTTCTTCGGCCAGGTTCTTGGCAGCCACTGTATCGGTGATGGATTCCGGACGCGGGATGAGCAGGGAGCACAGGAAGGCCAGCACCAGGATGACCACACCAGCCCACATACCGGCGGCATAACCACCATTGCTGTCACCGAAGGCAGTGGCCACGGCGAAGAGGATGGCGAAGGAAATACCTGCACCCAAGTTGAAAGCACCGGCGTTCATACCCGGCAGATAGCCCTGGTTATTGGCAGGGGAGAGGACGATACCCAGACCGTTGAGCATGATGTTGGCGATACCGGCGTAGGTGATACCGATGAAGACCGACAGGCCCAGGTAGGCGAAGGAAGAAGTGCTGCCCACCAGGAAGGTGGCGCCTGCGACACCGATGATGGTGGCGGCGATACCGATCTGCAGGACGATCTTGTAGCCGAACTTACCGGCCAGCACACCTGCGATCGGGCCGAACATCAGACCAGCCAGAGCATAGGGGGTCAGGGTCCACCAGGAGACCACACCGGCAGACATGCCAGCGCCATGGGTGGCATCCTGTGCCAGGTTGGGCAACAGGCCATTCATCACGGCGAAGACACCGGTCATGGTGAGCAGGGTGCTCAGCAGCAGCGCCCAGGTACGACGCTGTCCCAGGTACTCCACACTGACCAGTGGGTTCTTCACACGCTTTTCAATGTTGTAGAAGACAACCACACCGGCGATACCGACGATGAAGAGGGCGACCACCAGGATCCAGTTGGCATCAGCAAGCTTGCCGGCCTCATTGAAGGCCATGAGCAGCGAACCGATGGAGACCGCCAGTGGCAGCACTCCGAGCCAGTCCATCTTCGGGGTTTCCTCAGCGGTGGATTCCTTGACACCAAAGGGCAGGGCGAAGGCAGCGATCACGCAGAAGACAGCCATGACCCAGAAGATGGAGCGGAAACCGAAGGTTTCCGCCAACCAGCCACCGGCAATTGCATCCACGCCGCCGATACCACCGTTGACGGAGGTGACAACACCCAACAACAGGGCATACTGCTTTTCATTGGTGACCTGCTGGCGCAGGATGATCAGGCACAGTGGCACAGTCGGACCGGCGACACCCTGGATCAGACGGCCCAGGAAGAGCACCGCCACATTAGGTGCCAGAGCTGCCACGACACAGCCGATACCGGTGACAATCATCATGCCGATCAGCACCTTGCGGCGACCAATCAGGTCACCCCAGCGCGGCAGGAACAGGGAAAACAGGGCGGCCGCGGTGAAGAAGGCGGTCTGGGTCATGCCGATCTGGGCAGGTGTTGCCGTGAGTTCGACCTCCATGGTGGCAAGTGCGGGTGCCAGCATGGATGCGTTGAGCTGGAAGGCGAACACCGCCACCAGCAGGGCAAT
This sequence comes from uncultured Corynebacterium sp., assembly GCF_945649885.1. Taxonomy (GTDB): domain Bacteria; phylum Actinomycetota; class Actinomycetes; order Mycobacteriales; family Mycobacteriaceae; genus Corynebacterium. Next base: position 5,163 of record NZ_CALZFS010000119.1, read on the forward strand.
CATCAAGGGGAGGATGGTTGCTGCCGAGGCTTTCCTCGGCTGAGTATCGATTGACATTATCGTTTCTCGTTTCGGTGTGGGATTCAGTTATTCAAGGAAGTTCGGAGGTCAGAGTGGGGTAGGAGGCCTGCGCCCCCGGCTTCGTGGCGGCATAGGCGCCGACGCGGGCGGCGAAGGTCGCAGCATCAATGAGGGTTTCACCTGCAGCGAGCTTTGCCACAAGTGCCCCAGCAAAGGCGTCACCACTACCGGTGGTGTCTACAGCTGTGATCTTCGGAGTCGGGATTTCGCTCAGCTTGCCTGGGGTGCCAACCAGTGCGCCTTCGGCACCAAGGGTCATGACCACGGAAGCAAAACCTTGCTCCAATAGGGCAGTGACCAGCTCTTCTGGATCAGTGGTGTCAGCTGGTGCGTCGAGCATGTCCAGCACAAGAGCCCCCTCGTGTTCATTGACCAGCAATGGATCAGCCTGACGCAGCTGATCATGTCCCACAGGGACAACTGGAGCCAGATTGATCACCACACGCCCCTGTGCAAGTTCCACAGTACGGTCAAAACCATCAGCAGGAATCTCACCCTGGAGCAGCACAATGCCGGCATCTGCGATGAGCTGGGAATGCTCTTCCACATAGTTTGCGTTGATAGTTGCATTGGCACCCGGGATGACGATGATGGTGTTCTCACCGTCTTCAGAAACGGTGATCACCGCAAGTCCAGTGGGGCCATCCACGGTGGCAATCGCTGACAGATCAGCACCGGATTCACGCATGTGGGCCAGCGCATCACCGGCCATCTGATCAGAGCCAACAGCACCAACCATGGTGACCTTGGCACCGAGTTGTGCTGCTGCCACCGCCTGGTTGGCACCTTTGCCACCAGCGCTGACGGTGCCACCGCTGCCCAGGAGAGTTTCTCCGGGAGCAGGGTGGCGCTGGACGTTGGTGGTCAGGTCAGCGTTGATGGAGCCGACCACGACGATGCTGGAACCGGTTGAGTCAGTCATTGGGGATTGTCGTCCTTTTCCTACTTGTGGGTTGTTATCGATTGACGTTCGATGAGGGTGGTGGGGATCAGAGTTTTCTGCAGAGTTGGCGTAGTGCCAGCCATTAACTCAGTGAGGAGGGCGACCGCCTTTTCCGCAAGTGTTTCCACATTCTGATCAATCACCGTCAGGGGATGAGGCTGCAGGGCAAAGAGTGGGTGGGTATCAAAACCCACCACACTGATGTCCTGGCCGATGACCAGACCAGCTTTATGGCAGGCCTCGACAACCCCGATCGTCATCATGGAATCACCGGCAAAGAGTGCCTGGACGCCCTGCTCAATAAGCTCCGTGGCACCTTCACAGCCCATACTCTGCTCATATCCACCGAGGAACACCGGTTGCTCGGGGAGTCCTGCCTCTGCGCAGGCTGTGCGGAAGTTTCTCAAGCGGTCCCGGCCGGTAGAGGTGTCCATCGGGCCAGAAAGATAACCAATGGGAAGGGCCTTGTGCTTAGCCAAAAGGGTGACAGCGGCAGTAATTCCGGGAAGGGAATCAGAGGTGACGGTAGGGATACTGGAACTGGGAAGCTCACGGTCAATCAGCACCAGGGGCATGCCCTGTTTGTGGAGCTGCTCCAACTGCTGTGCGCATTGCTCATTGGGCACACAGATGATGCCATCCACACCATGACCAGCCAGGAACTCCAGAGAGGAAGCCATGGTGGAGGTATCTTCATTGTTGTTGGTGATGATCGTGGCAAGACCTGCCTCACCGGCGGTGTTCTGGATGGCGGTGACCATGGCAGCAAAGTAATGGTTGATCAGGCTGGGAACCACCACACCGAGGGTGTTGGAACGGGAACTCTGCAGGGCACGGGCCTGAGCATTAGGACGGTAACCGAGCTCCGCGGCCAGTTCTTGGATCCGTTCGCGGGTCTTGACTGCCACAGCCGGGTTGTCGGCGAGGGCTCGGGAGGCGGTGGCAATGGACACACCTGCCTGGTGAGCCACCTCCTTGAGCGTGGGGCGAGGATTATCGCCTGCCATGTGAGTTCACCTCAAACCTTCCCACTAATTGCGCAAACGATTGCTGTAAACGTTTACATTTTTCATTAAGTTGAATTTATTACGGACAATGTGGCTTTAGCAACAGCTCGGGGGAGAGGGAGGGGTAGAGGTGCAGGGTTGCCCCAGCCAGGGGGAAATAAAGAAAATGCACTACCATCCCGCGGGCGGACTGGTAGTGCATATATCGGAAAAGCTGTGCGGCGAATGCTTTAGTAAAGAGCATCCTTGATGGCATCCCAGCCAGGCTTGAGCTGCTCATTGTAGTTGCGCCAATCATGCACACCGGACCCCTTGTAATCAACAACTTGGTGGGTCATGCCAGCCTTGCGCATGGATTTATCCAGTGCCTCGGTGCAACTGAGAGAACCACGTTCCAGGACGACACCGGCTAATAAGTTGTAGAAAGGATCATCAGCGGAATCTGCCAGGTCGACGTCATCAACAACGCCATTGGCAGCAGAGAGGTAGACAGCCATATCGCGCAGTCCTTCAGGGTTGGAGGTGACATCATGAGCCTTCCAGGTGTCAGAACCGGTAGGTCCCCACATGTTCTCCAGGTTTCCACCGCGGGAATTCACGGTCAGCGACACAGTGGTCTGTCCGATTGGATCAAGAGTGGAGTAGCAACCAGAGAAGCCCATGACGCCGTCAAAGAAGTCAGGGTTAGAATTGGCCAGGTGCACCGCACCCGTGGCGCCCATGGACAATCCACCAATACCGCGGTGGCCGTTGAAGTTCAGTTCTTCTTCCGCCTCCAGCAGTGGAGCGAGCTCCTTCACGATGAAGGTTTCCCACATGATGCGACCCAGGGCTGGATCTTCTTTCAGCCAGTCTGAATACATTGAAGCAGCTGCACCCAGTGGCATGACCACGGTGAGGTTCTCATCATTAAAAACCTTCGGCGCCTCTCCATGGTTGATCCAACCGGAGGAGTTCTTGTTTCCACCGATTCCATCAAGCATGTACAGCATCGGGGCAGGGGCGTATGGATCCGCGGACTTCATGATCTGCACATCCACATTGCGCTGCATGGATGGTGAAGCTACGGTCCATTTCTCCAGGCGGAGACCGTCCTGCACCTGCTTATTCACCAGCTCCACTTCAGTGATGGAGGGATCAGTCTGGAAGGGGTAGTCAGAGTCACTACTGAGCAGGGGGCCACCAAGCGGCAGCTGAGAAGAACCGATCAAAGACATTGAGCTCAGTAATCCATCAAGGGAACTACCACTGACATCAGGATTCCCTGAAGAAAAAGCAACGAAGTCCTGGGCTGACGAACCGGATGATCCGGAGCTCTGTGCGACAGCGACGGGAGTGATGAGAGTCAAAGTGATGACACCGGCGATGAGCGCACGGGAAACTAGATGTTTCAAAGAAACGAGACCTCCGGAACAATATTAAGAAATAAATACGCTAGATAATCTAACACCTGCTCTATAGGTGACCGTCATCTGGGATTATGGGTAACAGGTTGTTTTTGTTGATCTTTGAGTTGAAGTCACTCAAGCATCCTTAGATGGCTGAAACTTACTGGGGAGGCTGATTTCAGTGTTAGGGACGTGCTTTTAGTAGCGCGGTTCTGAGGATTTGATAGCACGGGTATGAGCTTCGGATAGCAGCATCTGGTGGTCTGTGGTGATCTCAGGTCCACACGCAGTAATTCGGCTGCGTGTGGACCTCGAAGAGGAGGGTACTGACCCCTGTTTGGTAGACACCTAATATCCCAACAATGTGGGACAGAAAGGTAACCTACCGATCATGCCAACCAAGACCTACTCCGAGGAGTTCAAACGCGACGCCGTTGCTTTGTATGAGAACTCCGATGGGGCCTCACTTCAACAGATCGCCAACGATCTCGGCATC
>NZ_CALZFS010000120.1 GCF_945649885.1 uncultured Corynebacterium sp.
CAAAACGGTTGGGGGCCAGTTGGAGGTGCAGTTGCATGGAGGTGCAGGTGGACTCCGGGGCGATGTCCTGGAAGTCCTGGTTGATGTGTTCACGATCGGAGAAGTTGATGTGGACGAGTTCACCACGTGATTCGATGACTGCGTTGCTGAGTGCACGGTAGCGGTTTTCCCGCGTCATCCAGGAGGGATCAGAGAGAAATTCTGGGGTGATGGTGGGTAGGGTACCGATCATCGCTACCTGGGCACCGGCGGTTGTCGCTGCTTCACGAACCCTGTTTAGTCGGTGGGTGATGCCATCTTCCAAGCGTCCCAGACCATCATGATGTACTGAGAGTGGCGGGTGGTTGAGCTCGACGTTGAAATTGCCGATCTCGGATTGGAATTCCTCATCGAGGAGGCTGAGGACCTCAGCACCGAGCAGTGCCGGTTGCATCTTGGAATCAACCAGGTTCAACTCAAGTTCAAGACCGATGGAACCGTGATCGTCGAACTCGGACCGCTGGAGGTGACGGTCGAAGATCTCAAGATCTTCCATGAGCAGCTGGCGGTAGCGTGTGCGCTGTTCAGGGGTGTATCTGATGGAGGTTAGTGGATCGCCCATGCACCTGAATAAACCACAAAATGAGTGCTGATGGTGGGCAAGATACAGAACTGGTCTCCCCGGGGGTGCTGCTATCAGCCCATTATTAACCCGTACATCGGGCAAAAAGAAAGACTGGGGGAACGGTTCATGGTTCCGCCAGCCTTTCCTTATGGAAGGTTTAATCCACCTTCATACTGCCCGGGTTCCACAGGCCGGAGCGCTGGAGGGTTTCCAGATCAACGTCGGCAACCTGGGGTGCTTCGTTCTGCGAGTTGGTGCGCAGTTCATAGCGTTCGATGGAACCCCAGTCGCGGCCCCAGTCGTTCTTGAGGTAGGACGGGACTTCGTATGCGGTGTTCACTGCTTCTGCAGTGCCCATGGCACCGCCGCCAGCCCAGTCCTGGAATGGGGTCAGGGTTGACTTGCCACCATGGTCGGGGGAGATGCGGTACTCAGGAATCTCAGTGATGCCGGCATAGTGGTCGAAGGTGCGCTGGCATGGGAACTGGAGGCCAACGGCCCAGTCGAGCAGACCTGGGGTTTCGGATCCGATGATGTTGTCCAGGGAGTCCAGGGTCGGGACGCGTGGTGGGGTGAAGGCGACCCACTGGTCAGAGTCCAGGTTGTCGTCGGTTGCCACGATGCGGATGGCGTTGGCTTCCTCAGGCAGAGCGTCGACCGGGAGGCGGAGGTTGCGCCAGGATGGCTCGGGTCCGATGTCGAACATCATTTCTTCGCCGGTGTTGGTGACTTCACCGTCTGCACCCAGGGTGCCGTATTCCAGCATGAGGGACTGGCCGGATTGGAAGACACCGTTGATGTCAAAGTGTTCAACACGGCCTGCCGCAGACACCACGATGATCGGGGCGTCATTGCTTCGCTCTGGAAGTTCGTACCAGTCGGTGGTGATTTCGGCATGAACCTGGGTTCCGCCGGACCAGGATCCGACGACTGGGACCTGGGTGTAGTCGAGATCGAAGGGCAGGCGTGCACTGGATCCGTTGATGCCGGCATCTGCGCGGAGACCGCCGGTGTTGCCGGTGGACTGGCCGGAGGCATCGTCGGAGCCGCCGCCGGTGTCTTCATCGGTGGAATCGGCAATCGCACCGACAGAGGTGGTGGAGGCCTGGTCCTGGTTGATGTAGGCAGGGATACCGGCGGCGCTGAAACCGCGGGCCACATCGGATTCGAGGGATTCGCCGAGGGGGGAGTTGACCGGGGTGAGGAAGGATTCGTTGGAGTTGGTTTCCAGCATGGCATCGGAGGCCAGTCCACAGGTCTGGCCGCCAAGGGAACGGATGTTGCCCAGGCCGACACTGTAGTTGGGGTACTGGTCGGCGAATGCCTTGCCCAGTGAACCCATGGAGATCAGCACGACGATGGCGGAAACCAAGGCGATGGGGGAGGCAAGCAGTCCCTTGAACCGGGATGCGCGGGCCACCTTTGCTGCTTCCTCGGAGCGGAAGTCACCCATGGTGTGCTGGGTTTCCGCCTGGGCAACCTTGACGTCCTTGATGAAGGACTGAATCACACCGACGATCAAGACGATCACCGCGATGATCAGCACCACGGTGGGTGCCTCAATGCCGTTGAGCTGGATGGTCTTGTCCCACCACGGTACGGAGTAGCTGGAGGTGTACCACCAGCCGTTGGTGCCGGCTAGGGCGAAGGCGAAGAGGAAGAGGAAGATACCGATGGAGATGGTTCTCATCCGTGGAGATTTCACGGCCACATAGGACAGTCCCACGGCGGCCAGACCAGCGAGTGCACCGGCCAGACCGGCGTAGACACCGAAGTGGTGGGTCCACTTGGTAGGGGTGAACATCATGAAGAACATGGTGCCGAACAGCACCAGGGTCAGACGCAGGGCTGGTCCCTTGGCGGAGCCCATGACGCGGCCGTAGCGGAGGATGCAGGCGACCACGATGGCCAGGCAGGCGATCAGCATGATCACGGGGAAGCGGCGGGTGAAGGAACCGTCAACAGTCTGTTCCAGCAGGGTCTGGTAGCGCACGAACTCGTGGTACCAGGGCAGCGCGGGGCCCTTTTCTGAGCGCACGGAGATGGATTCCATCACGGTGGCCAGGGTCTGGTCGCCGAAGACGGCGATCAGGATGGCAGTTCCAGCAGCCAGGAAAGGCGCCAACATGGCCAGGACGGCAACGAAGACGGTGCCCCTGGAGGATCCCTGCGGGGCTCCCAGCAATGGGAGACGACGGTAAAGGATGCGGATCAGACTGGAGAGACTGACCAGGAGTGCAGCCACGGCGATGAGACCGGTGGGGCCTGCACCCAGGGCGATGGTGGCCAGGATGGTACCTATCGCTGCGGGCAGCAGGCGGGAGGAGGCGATGGAACGCTCGAAGGAGACCCAGGCCAGCAGTGCGGTGGCTGCGATGATCGGTTCCGGGCGGGTGCCGTTGTTGTAGGGCAGCCAGAACGCCAGGAAGAGCATCGCGGCGGACCAGTGGGCAACACGACGGCCGTCGATACGTGCCCCCAGTCGTGGCAGCACTTCACGTGAAAGCACGAACCAGATGATGAACGCGGAGATGAGGGCTGGCAGACGCAGCCATATCGAGGCGGTGGAGACATAGGCCATCAGGGCTAGCAGGTCATAGAACGGTGCACCGAAGGGTGATTCCGGGACACCGAACCAACGGTAGTAGTTGGCCATGTAATCCGCGTTGTGGGAGACACGGGCCATGTTCATGATGAAGCCGTCATCGGAGGTGTTGGCACCGAAGACGTGCCAGTACAGCAGGACGAAGGTCACCACACCGTCGAGGGGTTTGAACTTATTCCACTTGGCGGGCAGGAAGCGGTGGACCTTGCGGCCATCGAGGATGTCCATGCGGTGCAGTGTCCAGAGGGACACCACGGTTAGCAGCAGACCGGTGAACATCACGATGTATTTGATCACGCTCGGGGAGGAGGTGAATCGTGAGTTTACCTCGATGTCCACGGACAGTCCGGCAGCGGTCAGGGAGGAGTAGGAAGCCTGGTCGTCGACAAGCTCGGTGTAGACACCGGTCACCTGGGGCCGTGAGTCGGCACCGGTCTCGCCGGAGTGGTCGGTTCCGGGGATGGTGGCGGTGGTGTTCTCCTCGTAGGAGGAGATGTCCAGCATGGCGTCATCCGGCAGCCTGTCCACTGCGGTTTCCGAGAGGTCCAGCAGGACCTCACCGCCCACCACCACGTCGAGGTTGCCGTCGATGCTGCGGACAAAGAGACCACGCTTGGTGGCATCCGTACTGTCTTCCGGCAGCGTTCCGAAGATCAATGTCTGATCCGGATTGAGATTATCCAGGGCAGACAGCGGAATGCTCGCATCAAGCGACTGCGGAGCGTAGGAGATCAAGGGTGCATTGATGCTGGCCAGACCATCCTTCTGCGGCCAGGACAGTGAAGACTGCACCTGATTCACCGGCATGAATGGCGTGAGCAGGAACATCAGTAGTCCCAGAAGGCCAGAAAGGATGGCTAATCTCTTCAACCATCCGGGGGCGACTTTGACGGGACTCTCAGCCGGGCTGCTGCCCGCGGAACCCTGTTCTTTTTTTGACTCAACTACTTCCGACACAGGCAAAGAGTCTACGGTATCGGGCCGGTAACTTCTGCTTCCACGGCCGTCACGGAAGGTGTCACTCATCACGCGTCACCACTACGAATGGCCCGATCTGTTCAATCTGCCAGGGGGCTGCTGCACTGGTAAACACATCGGGGTTGAAGAAAACACCCCGGAATCGGACGTTGGGATTGTTGGGGTAGATGTCTTCCGCAAGGTCGTATTTCCACCCTGGCGAGTCGTCACCGATGCCCTCGGCGTCACCGCGGAAGATGAACACATCAGGCCCGGCCCACTCGGCATTGTCAATGGCTGCGGCAAAATCCTCCGGTTCCTGGAGTTCTTTCCAGCTGGCTGCCGCCCATTCCTCGATGGCGGTGTTGCGCTTGCCGAACTCACCGAGTGGGTTGGCATAGTGGGAGGTGAAAGCCTGGAAACCTCGGTAGGGGTTATAGGACATGAAATCCAGTTCATCGGTGAGCACGATGGTTTCTGCGGGTTCGAAACCCTGGTTCTGCAGGTGCATGTCAATGTTGACGTAGTACTGCGCAGAACCCGGCGGATAGAGGTCGGCGCGTTCGCCATAACCATCAGTATCGGTGTAGGCCAGGTCGATGGCGGAGGAGTTACGCTCCGGAATGCTCTGGGCGTAACTCAGACCTGCCGCGGCAACGACGATCATCAGAACCGTGGTGGTGGCCTGTGCGATCCGGGGTGTGATCCGTTCTGGATACAGCATGTAGATTCCGGCGATGCGGAAATCGGCGATGCCGAGCACACCGGCGGTGGCCAACATCAGGACGATCAGGGTGTCCAGACGGAAACCCAGCAGCGTATTACCCAGCAGCGTGACCACCATCGACGTCACGATCCAGCCATAGAACACGCCGACCGACAGCCCCATGGCGCGCACCACCGGATCGCGGTGATGGACCACCAGATAGATCACGCCGACCACACACAGCAGCCCGATCACACTCGGCGCGAGAAACGGCAGGGGTAGCTGCGTGCCTTCATAGGGCAGATAATGCATGGCGGTATCGCCGCTCTGCTCCGCGCCTTGCAGGCTGGCGAGCAGGTACGGTGCCCAGGTGATCAGCGCGATGCTTATCGATGCCACCCCCAACACCACCAACCAGATGATGGGTTTCCAGTTTCGTCCCATGGTGGCCATCACCACCGCGGTGATGGCCACCACGGACAGGGCGATGACTGCAGTGAATAAGGTGTAGAACATCGCAGAGAATCCGAGGAAGAGGATTCCAGCGACCAGTGCGAAGATATTGCCCCGCAGAATACGTGGTGCTAGTGCCACCATCGCAGGAATACCCATGGCCACCAATGCCGCATAGGGCTCATCTGGACTCATCACCAGGATGACGCAGGTGCTGACCAGGGCGATAGCCGTGGCCACCGGCAGGGAGCCGATCAGACGTTGCCATACCGGGACCAGGACGCAACCACCTACTGCCAGTGAGATAATGGCCCAGGGCTGAAATACCTCCCAACCGGGCATACCCAGCAGGTTGGCCAGGCGTCCACCGAACCAGAACCACACCGGAGGATAATAGGTGGGCATATCGGCATAGGCCATGTCGCTGATGGTGATGTCATCGGCCAGGCGGGTCAGATACTGGGTGCGGAAACCCTGGTCCACGCTGACACCATCCAGATACAGCCGGGTGGCTGATAGTGGGATGGCCAACACGGCGATCACGATGGCGGCAGGGCTGAGATAAGACACCAGGTAGGTCAGCGTTGTCCGCCAGCGGGGACGTGTGACCTTTGGTGGATCCTCCTGGGCCCAGCGTGGGTTGGTGCTGCGCTCATCACGAATCCACCACCACAGCAGCAGTCCCACGGCCACGAGTGTCAGGGTGATCATGGCTGTCGCCAGGGCACGGGTCACCATGGACGCTCCAAAGGCCGGCAGGCTGGTCTGCTTCAGCACCAACCAGGTGACCAGGGTGAATACGAATGAACCCAGGGCGGCCAGGAAGATGGAGAGCACCGTCATGCTCCGATCAAACTGGTCGGGAGTGAACTCATGCACCTCGAGGGTGGTGGCGCCGCCTTCACCCGGTGCGGACACGGCGGGTACCTTGGCCGGACGGGGCGCGTCTGTCTCCCGGAGAACTGTGTGTTCCGGGTGCAGATCCTCATGGGGTTCGGAGGAATTCTTCATGCTAGAAGTCTTTCACATCAGGTGGACAAAGTGATGATGCCTGTGTCCTGACGCACCAAGACCCCGCTGATGACAGTGGACGCTACTTCATCGGCGGGGTCTGGGGTGCTGGGAATCTTTAATTCTTCAGCGGCGGTGGGCGATTCTTAGATCGGCAGCTTGCGGAAGATCGCCCGTGGGATGAACTGGAATGCCAGTGAGACGTACTGGAACAGTGGGTGGACATAGATGATGTCCTTCTTGGCCACCACGGCATCGTAGACGGCGTTGGCAACATCCTCACGGTTGACAGTCAGTGGTGCCTGGCCTGCCTCCGCACTCATCTTGGTGCGGACCTGCCCTGCGCGGACGACCAGTACCTTGGCACCGGAGTCACGCAAGGCCTCGCCCATCTGCGTGTAGAAGCCGTCGAAACCAGCCTTGGCGGAGCCGTAGACGAAGTTGGAGCGGCGGACACGCTGACCTGCCACCGAGGACATGGCCACGATGGTGCCGTGTCCCTGTTCCTCAAACTTGCGGCCCAACAGCACACCGACGGACACACCCGCGGTGTAGTTGATGGAGACTGCTTCCACGGCTTCAGCCTGGGTGCGCCACTGTGCTTCATTGTCGCCGAGGACACCGAAGGCCACGATGGCCACATCGATGTCACCTTCCTCGAAGGCCTCCGCCAGGGCGGCTGGGTGGGAGTCGGTGTCCAGGGCGTCGAAGTCGACGACCTTCACCGAGTCGGCGCCGGCGGCCTTGATCTGTGCCACGGCAGCCTCAAGACGTGGTGAATCCTTGCGTGCAGCCAGGGTGACATGGGAGCCACCCTGCTGGAGGAAACGTTCCACGATAGAGATTCCAATTTCGGAGGTTCCTCCCAGAAGGAGGATGTTCTGGGCTTTGCCCACAGCGTTCAGCATTTGCTCGTGTTCCTTAAATAGTGCAGAAGAATGTGCAGATCTGGGGCAACCGCTAGTGCAACTCGAGGCGACGTGACATATCGGAAGCAAAAACTCCGGTCGGGTCGATCTCATTGCGGACCTTCAGCCAGCCTTCCATGCCTGGGTACATGGTGTGGAAGTTCTCAGCGGAGGTGCGGGATTCCTTGGCCAGGTACAGACGGCCGCCGAATTCCATGACGCGCTTATCCAGCTCATCAAGGAAGGCGCCCAGGCCGGGACGGATGGGGAAGTCCACGCAGACATTCCAGCCCGGCATCGGATAGGACAGGGGGGCACGGTTGCCCGGACCGAAGAGCTTGAACACGTTCAGTGCGGAATAGTGACCGGACTTCTGCATGTCGCGGATGATGTCCTTGAACGGCTCGACGGCATCCATCGGCACCACGAACTGGTACTGCAGAAAGCCCTTGGACCCATAGCCACGGTTCCACTCACCGATGAGATCCAGCGGCTGGTAGAACTGCGTGAGGTTCTTCACCTGGTTCCTGGCGGGCGAGCCCATGGCGTAGTAGGCCTCACCGATGGCCATCAGCGAGTACTTATTGATGGTGAAGGACGGGAAGATGTCCGGGACGGTCAGCAGCTGTGGTGCGTTGAACTTCAACGGGTCCTTCGCCAGCTTGGGGGAGAGTTCCTCCAGCTGTGCGAGGGTGGCCAGGGAACCACGGGAGATTGTGGAGCGACCCAGCTTCGGCTCGGGGGAGATCACATCAAACCAGGCGGAGGAGTACGTGTAGTTGTGCTCGGAACCGTCGGAGTGGAACTCCACGGTCTCATCCAGGTTGTTGGTGCGATCCGTGTCGGCGATGAAGTACGCGGTCTCGGTCTTGGTCATGCGGATGCGGGCGCGGACGATGATGCCGGTCAGGCCCATGCCACCCACGGTCGCCCAGAAGAGGTCTCCGGAGGGGTCCTCGGCGGTGCCCTCCGGCTCCAGGTGCAGGATGCGGCCATCGGCGACCAGCAGTTCCATGGAGACCACATGATCACCGAAGGAACCGGCTGAGTGGTGGTTCTTGCCGTGGATATCGGGTCCGATGGCGCCACCGATGGTGACCTGACGGGTGCCGGGTAGCACCGGGATCCAGAGGCCGTAGGGCAGTGCGGCCTTCATGAGCTGGTCCAGGGTGACACCACCGTCCACATCCACGATGGCGGATTCCGGGTCGATGGAGTGGATCTTGTTTAACGGCTGTATGTCAATGACCAGGCCACCGGCGTTCTGTGCCGGGTCGCCGTAGGAGCGTCCCATGCCGCGGGCAATGACGCCACGCTTGAGGTGGGCGGGCTTGGAGTCATTCTGTTCTGCCACCCGACGTACGGCCTCGACGATGACATCGAGGTCCGGGGTTGTCAGGACTTCAGCAGTGGTCGGGGCGGTACGGCCCCAGCCGGTCAGTTTTTTGGCTTCTAGTGGAAGGGCTCCGGGGGCACCGGCCGAAG
>NZ_CALZFS010000121.1 GCF_945649885.1 uncultured Corynebacterium sp.
TTTTTTGTGTTTCTGGGGTGTGTGGTGGTTCTGGTTGGGGTCATCACACACCCCCCCTTTTTGGGCTTTCCAGATGATTAGCCAGTACTGATGTCTCCCTGTGTCTACCCCATCCAATAGAGTTTCCGACATGAAGAACAAATTTGTCGTTGACCGTCTCCGCCCATTTGGTGAAACCATCTTCGCCACCATGACACAACGTGCTGTGGAATCAGGAGCCATCAACTTAGGACAGGGATTCCCTGACCAGGATGGTCCGGCAAAGATGTTGGAGATCGCGTCAGAACAGATCCTTGGAGGGAACAATCAGTACTCCGCCGGCAGGGGAGACGCAGGGCTGCGTACTGCGATTGTGAAGGACAGATATAAACGCTTCGATCTGGAATATGATCCGGACTCTGAAGTACTGATCACCGTCGGGGCAACGGAAGCTATCTCAGCGACTGTTCTGGGACTGGTGGAGCCCGGCGATGAGGTCATTGTTCTCGAGCCCTACTATGACGCCTACGCAGCCGCCATCGCTCTGGCTGGTGCCAAGCGGGTGACGGTTCCCCTCAAAGAGGACAACAACACCTGGGCACTCGATATCGATGCACTCCACGCAGCGGTGACCAAAAAGACCTCCATGATCATCGTCAACAGTCCACACAACCCCACGGGATCGGTGTTCTCCAAGCGTTCATTGGAATCCCTGGCAGGTATCGCCCGGGCCTATGATCTGCTGGTGCTCTCTGATGAGGTCTATGAACACCTGACCTTCGACAAAGTTGAGCACACTGCGGTGGCAAGTCTGCCGGGAATGTGGGACAGAACAATCACTGTCTCCTCTGCAGCCAAGACCTTTAACGTCACAGGATGGAAAACAGGGTGGGCTCTGGCACCAGCACCGATCCTGGATGCCATCATCAGAGCCAAGCAGTTCATGTCCTATGTGGGAGCGACACCGTTCCAGCCCGCGGTGGCACATGCCATCACTCATGAACAGGCGTGGGTGAAGCAGATGCGCAGGACCCTGGAAGCAAGAAGAAATATTCTGACTGAGGCACTCACCGATGGTGGCCTCAAAGTCCATGATTCTCATGGCACCTACTTTGTGGTCGCTGATATCGGTGACCGTGATGGGGCGGAGTTCTGCTTTGACCTCATTGACCGTGCCGGTGTTGCCGCGATTCCGGTGCAGGTCTTCGTGGATAGCCCAGCACAGTGGTCCTCGAAAGTCCGCTTTGCCTTCTGCAAGCAGGAAGACACGATGTCTGCTGCCGCCGAACGGCTCAGGGCAGCGGGGAATCTCTAGGACACTGGATATCAGAGGGTGTATTCGTAGTCATCGGGGTGATTGCTCGCAGGGATCTTGGTGAAGGGGTTGAGAGCAAAGTGACTCTGCCATGACACCTTAGAGGAAGATGAACACCTTTTCTGGAAACTGTCCGGATGTGCTCTGGCTGCGGATGGGCGCCTCCTCCCACCACGGTTCATAACCGATGTTCCCTGCCTTCTGCTCAAGTTCTCTGACCTAGAATTTCTCCCAGAATGCAACACAGATGACATCGCTGGGTACACCACATACAGTCTGTCCATGGTCCCCCAACTCTTCACGGTTGCTCTGAGCTTATGTCCCGTGGCATAGAAAAACCGGGAGTGTGCACCACACGGTGTGTACTCCCGGTAAAGCAGAAACCAGAAAGATCTAGAGCTCCAGCAGGTTCATGCGGGTTTCCTTGACTGCTGCAAGCTTGTTGCGGTTCTTCTCAAGCTTGTTCCACAGATCGTGGGGGATGGTCTTCTCAGCCTCACGGACAACGTCCTTGTCGGTGGTTCCCCAGGTGATCGGCATGGGGCTGACTTCGTCCCAGCGGTCCTGGTTGCGGACGGTGCGTCGGCCACTGACTGCCACGGAGGGGACACGCTCGCCGAGTTTACGGTCGTGTACACCCAGGCGGTTGATGGTGCGCACAGCAAGGCCCCAGCGGGGTGGGATGGAGGTGTCGACATTGATGTTGACCAGTGCAAGCAGAACGACGTCGCGGGGGTTGATCTCAGCAACCACGGCAGGGACCAGTGGGTACTGCTGGTAGAGGGAGCTTGCTGATCCCACCTGGCGGGGAAGCACCGGGATCATGATGAAGCTGATGATGGCCATGATGCCCATCATGATCATCACCATCCAGCCCCAGACGGCACCGTTGGCAAGGTAATAGAGGAAGCCACCCAGGGCGAGCAGGATCAGGCCGAAGAAGAATGCTGAGGTCTGGAGTCTCTTGGTGTCGCGGAGGAACTCGTTGTTCTTCTTGGCGTAGGCTTCATCCACTTCGAAGGAGAAGGTGTTCATTTATTTATCTTTCTCTGAAATAGGAAATAGGAGGTCATCGGCATCGATGATGCGGTAGGCATAGCCCTGTTCGGCGAGGAAACGCTGACGGTGTGCCGCATACTCAGTATCTAAGGTGTCGCGGCTGACCACGGAATAGAAATGGGCTTCGCCACCATCGGCCTTGGGGCGCAGGAGGCGCCCCAGACGTTGGGCTTCTTCCTGGCGACTGCCGAAGGTGCCGGAGACCTGGATGGCCACGGCTGCTTCGGGCAGGTCAATGGAGAAGTTTGCCACCTTGGACACCACCAGCACGCTCAGGTCGCCGGAGCGGAAGCGGTCGAAGAGTTCTCCACGTTTCTTGTTGGAGGTCTTGCCGTCGATGACGGGGGCGTCGAATTCTTTACCGAGTTCCTCCAGCTGATCCAGGTAGGCACCGATGATCAGGGTGGGTTGGTTTTCGTGCTGTTCTAAGATTTTGCGCACCACACGGACCTTGGTGTGGGCGGTGGCTGCCAGGCGGTAACGGTCGGCGGATTCTGCGGTTGCGTAGATCATGCGCTCCGCATCAGTCATGGTGGTCCGCACCTCCACGCAGTCGGCGGTGGCGATGAAGCCCTGGGCTTCAAGGTCCTTCCAGGGGGCGTCGTAACGCTTTGGCCCGATGAGGGAGAAGACATCACCCTCGCGACCGTCCTCGCG
The DNA here is from genome assembly GCF_945649885.1 of uncultured Corynebacterium sp. GTDB lineage: Bacteria > Actinomycetota > Actinomycetes > Mycobacteriales > Mycobacteriaceae > Corynebacterium. Next base: position 3,011 of record NZ_CALZFS010000121.1, read on the forward strand.
CACCAGGGTGGCGGTGAGCCCCAGGCGGCGTCTGGACTGCAGATCGGAGGTCATACGGAAGACCGGTGCGGGTAGGAGGTGGACCTCATCGTAGATGATCAGGCCCCAGTCACGGGAATCAAAAAGCTCGAGAGCTTTGAATTCACCCTTGGTGCGACGGGTGACTACCTGGTAGGTGGCGATGGTGACAGGACGGATCTCTTTGCGTTCCCCGGAATATTCGCCGATTTCATCCTCGGTGAGGGTGGTGCGGCGCAGGAGTTCATCTTTCCACTGGCGTCCGGCCACGGTGTTGGTGACCAGGATCAGCGTGGTTGCCTGGGCACGCGCCATGGAGGCGGCACCCACCATGGTCTTGCCGGCACCACAGGGCAGCACGACCACACCGGATCCACCTTCCCAGAAGGAATCGGCGGCATATTGCTGGTAGTCACGCAGTGACCAGTCCTCTTCCACAGTGGACAGCGCGATGGGGTGGGCCTCGCCGTCGACGTAGCCTGCCAGGTCTTCAGCGGGCCAGCCGATCTTCAACAGCTCCTGCTTGAGTCGGCCACGCTCTGAAGGGTGCACCGCGATGCTTTCCTCATCCAGCTGCTGGCCAAGCATCGGCTTGATCTTCCTGTGGCGGGAGATCTCCACCAGGATCGCCGGTTCGGAGGACTCCAAGATCAGCCCGTGGGCCGGGTGCTTGTGTATGCGCACACGTCCGTAGCGGGACATGGTCTCGGCGACGTCGATGAGCAGGGACTGCGGCACGGGGAAGCGTGAGTAACGTTCCAGGACATCAACCACCTGTTCCGCATCATGTCCTGCGGCACGGGCATTCCAGAGAGCAAGGGGAGTGATGCGGTAGGTGTGGACATGTTCAGGTGCACGTTCCAGCTCAGCGAAGGGGGCAAGTGCTGCGCGGGCTTCACCGGCGAGTGCGTGCTCGATTTCAAGCAGTACAGTTTTATCGGATTGGACGATCAGGGGTCCATCGCCAAAGGCCACGAAATGTGTCTCCTATCGAGGTTCAAACCTCCATTATGGCACTGTTTTCCTGTTAATCCACTATCACTTCTGTGATCCTGTGCAACATGAAGCGGTGAACGGCACCGGTGGTTTCATCAATGGCATCCACCTGTCCAGCTGTCACCGTCAGTGGCTTGACCACGCGGTGAACGGCAACACCCTGTTTATCCACAAACCCCAAGGTCACGGTCCTGTTTCCCCGGGCAGCAGCCTGAAGAACAGCTAGGGTTGGTTGTTCTGAGGTGGTGCCCTTCTGGGCAGCCTCCTCACGTCGGATCGCACTGACTGCTGCCTGGATACGGTTGTCCTCCAGCTGGGGCTTCGGGACAGGTTGTGCCGCTGATGGTACGCGTGCAGGAGAGCGTATGAGGTTGAGGCTGGCGCCCAGGGCGTCTTCGGCCACCGGTTGGAAACCAGCGGTGCGTAGCAGACTGATCACCTGGAACAGGGAGGCCTGCGATACCGCAACGGTGGGTGCAATCTGCCGCAGATCCAGCTCTGTGGCGGCTTCCACCGCGGAATGCAGCAGTGCGGGGTCATCGCTGCGAAGATAAGACATCGCCGGCCCTCCCCGCAAGGTGCCATGCCTGCGGGCAATGTCCTGGAGCAGGTAGATGACTGACTGTGGGACTTCGGTGGCGCTGTGCTGGGTGAGGAAGTCTTCGATTTCCGTAGCTGTCATGCCCAGATCCATTCCATGGCGGAAGGATGCCTCACTGAGACGGTACATGCTGGCAAGACCAGGGGATTCCAGCACGGCGATCTGTTCCATAACCTTCTGCATGGTCGGTTCCAGTGGACCTGGAACCATGATGGTGAAATCTGCCTGCACGATGAAGTGGTCCACAGGTGTCGGCGCTTTGATGGCTGCGGAGATATCAGCCAGTTCGGCAACAGCCCCAGATTCCACGAGTACTCGTGTTGCTGAGGTGATGCCGTCACCTGCCGAACCACCAGCAACAGCACCGATCCACTGGGCTTCAGCCAACAGATGGTCAATGGTGGCCTGAGAGATCCGGGAAGCGGCGATGGGGTGGTGGAAGAAGAGGTCATCATTCAGATTCTCAAGCACCACCCTGGATAGGGAGGTGATGATCAGACGCCGGGTATCCGGCAGGGCCTGATGAATGGAGGCGGCACTGAGCAGGTGGATCGGTTTGTCCTTCTCATCAGCCTGCCCGAGCAGCCACACAGCATGGGTCTGTGTCCACCAGCCACGCAGCAATACCGCGAGCTGTTCAGCAAGGGAGGACTGGAGCCACTCATCAGCTGCTTCAGTCGGTGCCAGATAGTTCTCCCCATCATCACCGGCAGGCAGTGGATCGGGCACGCCACGGCGTAGCAGACCGGCAGATACACCCAGGCCCACCAGGCGGGCGATGGCTTCCTCATCCAGCTGAAGTTCCTTGGTTAACCGTGACATCACACGCACCCCGAGCGCACCCTCCTTCAGTGTGACGGCGGGTGAGGCGGAGAGGGCGTCGATAAGCATCCGTTGCTGGCGCACCACCTCCAGCCCCGCGGCGATACCGGCATCATCGTCAGCGGGCTGTGCGTTGGGCGCAATGGGGAGAATGCGCCAGGCAACAGCCTCCCGGCCCTCCAGCACACGGCGTACCACCGCGGGAAGTTTGACGGTCTGCTCATCCACACGTGCCAGCAGTCCGGCCTTGATCAGCTGTGGGATGGGGCGCGTGGGGTCCGCCGTCAGCGCGGCGTCGCGCGTTAAACCCCGACCACCTGAGGTGACCAGTGTGACCAGAATCTTGCGGTGACGTTCCGGGAGGGCAGCAATGCTTTGCGACGCCTCTCCGTAGGTCACCGTTACCCCCTGTTCCTCCGGGAGCAGTTGCCAGTTGGTGGGCAGGGTGGACATGGCCTCCGCGACGATCATGAAAGCCTCATCTCCGAAGATGATAGCCATCTGCCTCAGACGTATAAGAGCCTGATCCACCTGCTCGCGCGTGGGCTTCCCCGGCACATCACGCAGGGATTGATCAAGTCGCTCCACCACTTCGGGGGCAGTAATCGGGTTGAGTTCCGCACCCGCGTTGGCAGCCGCCTCCAGCACGGCTAACTCAAGGGCGGTGAGTTTATGGATGGCACGGTGAATAGAGGCACGTAACTGCAAACGTGCAGTAAGAGAGCCTAATCCGGGTGGAAGAGGAAGGGCGGTATCGGGGCGGTTACGTAGAATTTGAGCTAGTTGGGTGTCATCGAGATGAGCCAACCACCCCTTGAGGGTCGGCGTGGGGGAATCTTTTTTCATGATGTGCCCAAGTTTAGGCCCAGTTGAGGTGACTTTTGTTCCCGGAGTTTGAAAGAATGGATCCATGGCAAATGTAGAGAAGAAGGGTTTCGTGGATCCGGCCTGGCCCGATCACAACCCAAGCGAAGGTCACGTAGTCACTGAGCTCATCGGACAGTTCGCAGGCGCGTTCAGCCCATGGGGCGACCACAACGAGTTCCCGGTTCCTGCTGAGCAGATCGGATACGTCCACCCCGTCACCCGCATCAACCGCTAACGCGGCTTGTAGCACGGCACGAAAAGAGAGGCCTTTCCTTTATGGGGTGGCCTCTCTTTTTCATGTTTGAAATCCCTCTGGGGGACGAAGAAAAGGGAGCACCTCTCACTTGAGAGGCACTCCCTTTGATTCTTTTGAACAGGGGGTTTAGCCGACGATGGCCCTGTAGTAGGCATCAACCTCAGCAGGAACCTTCACACCGTACTGTGCGAGAGCTCCGGAGACCACACCGTAGACGTCGGTGACGGTGTTGAGATCGGTGGAGCCGATGGTGACGTTGTTGGGGGCAGCTGCTGGAGCCTTGTACTCAGCCTGTGCCGGTGCAGCAGCAGGGGCTGGCGCCGGTGCTGCTGGAGCGGTACGTGGGGTTGGTGCGGAGTTCAGGCCGAGGCTTGCGGAGCAGGCAGGCCATGCGCCCCAACCCTGTCCGGCCAGGGTGCGCTCTGCAACAGCGATCTGCTGCTCACGGGAAGCCTGGTATGCGTAGGTTGCGAACTCCTGGCCACCGTAGGCAGCCCAGGTGCTTGGGGAGAACTGCAGACCACCGTGGTAGCCGTTGCCGGTGTTGATGGACCAGTTGCCGCCGGCCTCGCATTGTGCGAGACGATCCCAGTCGGAATCAGGGGCAGCGGAGGCTGCTGGTGCAAAAGCAACAGCGGCAGCGCCGAAGGCGACGGTGGTTGCTGCCATCTTGACCAGTGGTGAACCGGTCTTAGCTGAGTGACGTCCCATGTGAAAATTTTCCTCTCATTTGTCGCCGTCGAGGTTAGCTGTCGGGTTAGAGCGGAGGATGTGCTCTGCCGGTATGAATGCCGGCTTCACCCCAAGGAGGTACCTCCGGTGCTCATTGCTGAGCGGGTGGTTTCCCCGTCCCTGTCTGCAAGAACTTCTAGGAGCTAGAAGTGATTGGTTATATAATGGTCTTTTGCACTTGTGCTGTTGTTCGCCCTCCGGCCCCAGACAGGGTTTGGCGATGGGCCGGAAAATATGGATGAACTGTTGCGGTGCCTGTGGGATACCGTAGCCCCTAGGTCACGATTGTGTCACGTTTTTTATGTGTTCTTCACAAATAATGGGGTCATGTCCCGGAGTTTGGGCAGGTCACACCGGTTGGCGGAAAGCCTGTGAAGCCCATCACATATTGGCTTTTTCGCTCACGCAGCAGGGGTTTGCGGGACATGGAAGCGATACTCAGCGCACCATGCCGCTGGGGATTACTTCTCGGGCACGATGTTTTGCGGGTAAAGCCAGGTAGTGAACACTTTGGAGTATTTCAATGGGTTTCCCGCAATGCTGGGGTGCTGTCGCAGCCGCCGCAGCATGCTGTGGGGTGGTTGTCTGGTCTGCCAGCCTGAGAACGCAATAATCATTAGTAACGCGGGAGGATTGATCAACGTTCCTCCGAATGTGGACCTGCAGGTGTCACCACTGGAATCTTTACCTCGTGGGCAGTGTAACGGTGCAGGCAAGCATGATTTTTTGTGGTCTGGCGTTGATGCATAAGTAGCATGAAGATGGCATGTATAATAACTTCTTCGAGCTTTTAGCTTTTGTTGGTTCTTAAGAGAAAGTGGTGAGGACAAGTGCCTGTCGGAACTGTGAAATGGTATGACGCAGAGCGTGGTTTCGGCTTTGTCTCCAATCCTGGTGAGGAAGACTGTTTCGTTGGCAAGCAGGTGCTTCCCAAGGGTGTCAATGAGCTTCACCAGGGCCAGCGCATCGAGTTCGATTTTGCCGCCGGACGTAAGGGGCCCCAGGCGTTGCGCGTGAAGGTATTGGATACCCCACGCCGTCGTCCGCAGCACACTTACAAGCCGGAGGAACTCAACGGGATCATTTCAGACATGGTCACCATGTTGGAAGGCACTGTTCAGCCCACCTTGTTGAAGGGACACTACCCGGACCGGAAGGTCGGCGAACAAGTGGCAAAGATCCTCCGTGCCGTGGCGAAGGAACTGGAAATCTAAAAACACAGAACACAGAAGCGGGGGGGGGGGGGGTGTTGAAAAGCACTCCGCCTGGAAGTAAAAGGTATAGATGAAGGGGGGGACAGGCGACGACATAGGGTGAGATGGGGGCGCAACACAAACA
>NZ_CALZFS010000122.1 GCF_945649885.1 uncultured Corynebacterium sp.
GCCCCGCTGAAGTCATCATTTCCTCCAGGTCTTAGGTCAGCTCACCCCGTAGCGGCAGTGACCTGCGCACTGCCCACAGAATGATGTCACGGGGGAAATGACGACCGGAGAAGATACCCATGGCTCTGATTATTTCACGTCGCTCTTCCTACTGCCCCAACTTTGCAACAGCACCTTATTTCTTGATCCCTGTTGTCTACACCGTGATGCCGTTATTCGGCTACTGGAGCCGCATGAGGGAGCTTCCGCCAGCTGTGTGAATGAGCGGGAGTTCAGGCACGCCACTCCAGCTCTTGACCACGGAATCAGTCACACGCAATGAACTGCCGGGCTGTAACCCCACGTAAGAAATTCGGGCTAGTGTCCTGCTGCAAAGGTCGCCGACGGTGCTGTTGCACACTTCGGGCAGGAGGCCAAGAAGGCTCTGTTTTTATCGCGCAATCAGCGCTATGAATCTGTGCTGTCACGCAGCGAGTATTAGAGGATGAACAACGGGGGTCACCAATGGCTCTGAACCTGAAGTGTGCAACAGCACCGGTGAAAAAGGGGCGTCTCCCACCATGATGACAGCGCCTAGCTGCTGGTTAAAGGAGAGCAACACCTTGTTGTGGTGCCCGGTGAGTGTCTTGGGCGTCTTCACTTTCCACCCGGAGATGGACACCTACCTTGATCCCGATGTTTACCAGTGCGTCCAGCGAAAACTTACTGATCTTGCCAGTAACCAGATCGGAAACCCGGGGCTGAGTGAGCTCGAGGTTGCTGGCGGCAGTTCTCTGCGACCAACCAAACTCTTCCAAACGGTCGTTAATACGAGACATCAGCTGTGCCCGGAGGCGAAGGTTTTCCGCTTCGCTGGGGGTATCGGCAAGTAGATCCCATACATTTCCAGCGCGATCTTTAATGCTCATCTTTTTGCTCCTTGTCGATTTCTTCTTTAATTGACTTCAATCTCTTTTTAGCCGTGTCGAGAATATTCTTCGGGGTCTTCTGGGTTTTCTTCACGAAAGCGCAGAGGCAGACCACATATTGAGGATCTTTACCCAGGTAGAGGTAGATACTGCGGGCGATCCCATCTGAGGTGGTCACTCTTATCTCACGGCATCCTGGCCCCACATCCGGCATTGGTTTCCAGCTGGTGGGCTCTTTTCCCCATTGAACCAGTTGAAGCTGATATCCAATTTCTTGCTGGATAGCTTTCGGCAGATCCCGCAGCTCACGGACGACGGCCTCGGAGGCTGGAAGGAGGGGGATCTCCTTGGGGACTGACATATCTTCAATATATCTGTTTCGGTATAGATTGTCGATAGTGGCAGCTGTTGCAAGGTGACGGACTCAGTAGGAGGGGATGTGGCCGGTGCGGTTATCGTCCTTTCTAGACACCTTGATATGTGGGTCTTTTTCACCGAGATGGTGGGATTTCACGCCTTAGATAACGCCCGGCAAATGATGACACGGCCAACCCCCTAGGATTTCACTGATTTAATTACCTGCACATACCTATGTGCCTATAGAGCTTTTGGGAAGTGTGGAGGTGATCTCCAAGCGGAGGTTTCTAGCTGCAGCTTCAGGCGCCTAACCCCTTATGTAGGGTCTCATCCGCTCGTTTCGGCGGTGTGGGTGTCGTGCGGCCTGGGTGGCAGGTACCGGTAGAGGGTGGTGCGGGCAATGCCTGTTTTCTCCACGACCTCGCGCATTGATAATCCTTCATTGCGCAGATGCTCCGCAAAGCGCAGTTTGTCCGGGGCAACCACACTGGGGTGCACACCTCCCTGGATCCGTCATCGAATGAGAACCACGACTTCTTCTCCGGTTCAGGTTCCTCCTATGTCATCGGCACGGCCGAGGAAACCACCGACAACGACTGGGACTTCTAGTCCGCAAAGTTCCTCCCTGCAGACCTCCCTGCCCCACGGACACCGGGGCGGGGAGGTTTTTGTCTACACAGTGGGCCGACGGAGGCCGGGGAGGCCGGAAAGCGGCCGCCTTCCGGCCAGAACACCACCCGGTGCCGCTCACACCATCGGAGTGCTGAGTTTGCAACAGCACCGTTCAAACCTACATACGAATGCAGTCCGGAAATGACCATATTGATGAAGAACAAATTAAATAGCATACCGACGAGAGTGAGGGCAGTAATTATTGCTGCTCGCTAAACCCGCTAGTCTACGACCCACGCGTGGCGATAAGCGACGTAGAGGATCCAGGAGATGCATGTGACGGTTTCCTGTGGGGCCCAGCCCCTCTCCCCCAGAACCGACCTCACGCCGCTTCCGTTCGGGTCGCTCCCGGGATCACGCCGAGCCTGAATATCGACAGAGTAATAATGGCGGTCTTGTATGTGATACTGTCCAGCATTTTCACAGAGGGCAAGGGTTCAACTACTCCGCCGAAAAATCCCTTTTCTTTACCAGCCGACTGCCCTATCCGCAGGAGATGTAGCATCGATGCTACGCCAGGGCCCGCGGATGCAGGGGGTGTGTCTACTGTGCGAGGAAAGTTGCCCGCATTCTGTCCACACTGGGTTCCAGCCCTGTGAACAGGCGGAAAGCATCGACTGCCTGGTGGATGGCCATGCGCGTGCCATCGAGGGTACGGCATCCCAGTTCCTGGGCTGTGAGCAGTAATTCTGTTTCAATGGGCATGTACACTACATCCCCCACCCAGTGCCGTGATGTCAGGCAGGAGACATCAAAAGCGGTTCCAGGGTGGGTGGACATCCCCATCGGGGTCGCATTGACCACTCCATCGGCGGCGGCGATGGCATCTTCAATGCCCCGGGCATCCACACCCTGAACTGCCTCCCGGCCAATGGCGGAGTTGATGCTTGAGGCGAGTGCCTGGGCGCGGTTGATATCCAGGTCTGCGACCTGCAGATGTTCCACCCCATTGGTTACCAGTGAATAGGCCACCGCATTACCTACCCCACCTGCACCGACTTGGACAACGGTGGTCATCGTGGCATCCGGTAATCCCTCCTGGAGCCCACGGGCAAATCCTGTGACATCGGTGTTATAGCCGGTGGTGCGCCCATCTTCAGCAATGACCACGGTGTTGACTGCTCCCAGCTGGGCGGCCTGTTCCGCGATGTCATCAAGCAGGGGAAGGACGGCCTGCTTGAAGGGGTGGGTGATGTTGAGTCCATTGAAACCTGCGAAACGGGCGGCGTCGAAAAGTTCTTCCAGGGAACGGTTGCGGGCACGTTCGGTGAGGGGATCAATGCGGCGGTAGACCGTCGCTGCCCCCTGCGCCAGGCCTTCAGCCTCGTGCATGGCAGGTGTGCGGGATAAGGAGATGTCCTCGCCGATCAGGCCGAGGAGAATACTGTTGTGGTTCATGTCAGATTATTTAGCTTCCAATGTGAGAAGTGGCGAGAATATCAACGGCAAAACCATATCCAACAATGCCGGCACCAGCGATGACCGATTGTGCAACGGGGGAAATATAGGAATGGTGGCGGAATTCCTCGCGGGCGTGGGGGTTGCTGATATGTACTTCCACGGTAGGTAATTCTGATGCCTTCACAGCATCATGTAGTGCTACCGAGGTGTGTGTCAGTCCACCGGGATTAAATACACAGCCTATATGGGTGCCACGGGCGTCATGAAGCGCATCGATGAGAGCCCCTTCGTGGTTGCTCTGCACCGCATCGATCTCAATGCCATGCTCCCTGGCGCGGTCTCGGGCCAGTGCCACTACATCATCCAAGGTGGCGGTGCCGTAGATTTCTGGTTCCCGTAGACCCAACATATTGAGGTTGGGACCATTGAGCAATAGGATGCGTCTGGTCATAATTGGTGCCCTTATCTTGTTGGTCTAGTCGGGGATGCCGCGTTCAGCATCACGGATCGTGCGGTATTGGGCGGCGAGTCGGACTGGGGCGTTATTCTCACCCCAGCCCTGGAAACCGCCCCGGCGTTCGACCACCTCGATGAACAGGGTGCCCAGGGTGCCGGTGTAGAAGTGTAGGAATTCCCCATCTTCATCTCGGTCATAGAGCAGGTTGTTCTCCCGGAGCGTATCCAGGAATTCTGGGGCCAGGTTAAAACGGGCCTGCAGATCTTCAAAGTAGTTCTCTGGCACGGGTAGAAATTCCAGGCCCCGGTGACGTGCGCGCTGGGCCATCGCCACAATATCGGTGGTGTGGATGGCGATATGTTCTGGATAAGCAGCATTGAGGAAGTCACCTTGTTCCCCGTCTTCGGGTGCGGCGCTGAGCAGCAGCCGGACCACACCGTTGCGGGACCTCATGACCTGATTTCTGATGAGTCCGATCGGACTGGGGAATTCCTCCTGGCCCTGAGTTTCCAGGGCCATGAGTGAGGTGTAGAACAGGACCGTCTCATCATAATGTTGCCAGGGTTGAGCCAGGTTGATGTGATCTATCCCGGTGACGAGGGACTGTGCAGGAATTTCTTCTTTGACCACACCGAATTCACCCAGCCAGGTGGGGAACCCATCAACAGTGATATCGCTGAAGTACACCTCAGTTCCATCCGGGGAATAGACTCCTGCTAGCTCTGCTTCCCCGGCTGCCTGTACCCGGGCGATGGTCTGGGATTTCAGGAGTCGGGCACGTTCCTGCGCAGCTGCTGGATCAGGGGTGGCAAAACCCAGGGCTGTGATGGTGGTGGGTGCTCCGGTGGGGCCTCGGTCACCGATGATGATGCGCACCGGCCCCTGGGTCCATACCTGGTAATCCGATTTCGTCCGGTGGTGGCCGCCCAGTTGGAATCCTAATTGATGGAGTATCCTGATCGTCTCGCCGAGCCTGCCCGTGCCGATCTCGAGGAAATCAATGCCTTCTGGTTCTGCCACCTCAGGCAGGGGGGAAAGCTGGAGTGGGCCCACCCGCTCCTGGTCTGGCAGTGCGTGCCAGGTCTGGTCCTCCAACCAACGTAGGGAACGTAGTCCATCCATTGCGGTCCTGGTGACATCCGCCTTCCGAAAGGAATCATTGAATATCTCTAGAGAGACGGGTCCGTCATATCCGGTCCGGGACAGGTGGGTCATGAATTTCACCAGGTCGAAATCTCCCTCCCCGGGGAAAACCCGGTGGTGACGGGACCAGGAGAGGATGTCCATGCTTAGTTTGGGGGCATCGGCAAGCTGAACGAAGAAGATCTTTTCTCCCGCGATCTGTTCCACGGCATCGGTGGCCCATCCCCGGGAGAGGATGTGGAAGGTATCCAGGCAGGTTCCCACATGTGGATGATCAGCCAGGTCCACAAGACGTTGTGCGTGTTCAAAATCATTGACAAAGCGACCCCATGCCAATGCTTCATAGGCGATGCGTACCCCATAATGCTGTGCCAGTTCACCAGCCCGACGTAACTGGGCCGCGAGAACTTCATCATCACTGATGGTGGCTGTGCCGACATTGGAGCACAGAAGGATCGTGGCGATGCCCAGACGGTTCATCAGGATGAATTTTGCTTCGAGGCGATGCAGGTTCTCCTCAAAACGGGATTCCTCCACCCCTTCAAAGTCCCGGAAGGGTTGATAGAGGTCCAGGGTGAGTCCCAGGTCTGCGGCACGTTGCCTGATCTGTTCTGGTGAATGCGGTGAAACTACAAGATCCTGTTCAAAGATCTCCACCCCGTCAAAGCCCGCATCGGCTGCGGCACGGAGTTTCTCGGCGAGTGTTCCAGATAGACAGACAGTGGCTATCGAGGTACGCATCAGTTCACAGTCTCCTGGTTATTCTGATCTTCAGCATTTTCCCTGGTGTTTCTTCCCACGCGGGAGACGGAGCCGTCCGCATCCACAACAATGGTGGTATGTCGGGTGTTGAGTCCTCCGGCGCCGTTTCTGGCCAGATCTGCCGCTTTCCCGCGGGCGGTGTGGAGAGCATCAATTTCATCTAGATTGAGGTGCTTGGTTTCTGGTGCGGTCAACGCAGCGACAGCAGCGATGAGGCAGATAATAGCGACGAAGATAGCTACCCGCAGCCACTCATCTCCCAGGGTTCCTGCCAGGACTGAAGCAATCACCGGAACAAAACCACCCGAGACTGCGAAGCCGATCTGGGTGCCCAGGGCCAGTCCTGTGACGCGCACCGATGTGGGGAACATCTCTGCGTAGAAAGCTGGCCACACTGCATTCGCCATTGAGTACAACACACCTGACATCATCACTCCCATGATGAAGATCAAGATCCAGTTGCCGGAGTAGATCGCACCCAGATAACCGTTCATCGCCAGTCCACCAGCAAGAGCACCGATGATGAAGACGGGACGACGTCCGAAACGATCGGCAAGAGCACCGAAGAGCGGAATCGTCAGCAGGGCTACGAAGTTGGCGACAACCGGCACCAGCAGCATCGTGGACCGGTCCAACCCCACCACGTTGGTGGCAAAGGACAGGGACCAGACGGTGAACACAATATTGACGGAGTTGATCATGGCTGCCACAGCGACACGGGCGACAGCGGCCTTGTGATACTTCAGGGTCTGTGCCAGTGGTGATACGGCACCGGCAGTCTTGTTCTCGCGGAAGGCCGGCGGCTCCTCCAGGCCCCGTCGGATGAGGAAAGCGACGAGAACCACGACAGCTGACAGCCAGAAAGGAACGCGCCAGCCCCAGGACATCAGGGCATCTTCGCTGAGGAAGATGGTGAAAGGAATGAATACTGCGGTGGCCAACAGTGTGCCGAACTGGGTTCCATGCAGGGTCCAACTCGCGGTGAGCGCACGGCGATGTTCAGTGGCGTGTTCCAGGGACACGGAGATCGCACTGGATTGTTCACCTGAGGCGGACAGTCCCTGGATGATACGGCACAGCACCAGCAGTGCGGGTGCCAGGTATCCGACCTGGTCGAAGGTAGGCAGGCATCCTACGATGAAGGTACTGGCTCCGATGAGGAACAGACACAGCATGAGGACGAATTTTCGTCCATAACGGTCGCCCAGCGGGCCCATGATCAAGGCACCGAGAGGACGGACGACATAGGCCACACCGACGGTAGCCATGGATGCGAGGATCGCCACACCAGGCGCGGTGTCCTCTGGGAAGAAGAGCTGGTTGATAACTAGCGCTGCAGCGGTTCCATAGACGGCGAAGTCATAATATTCCAGGGCTGAACCGATCCAACTGGACAGTGCTGCCTTCTTGGGGGTTTTCGCCGGGGCCTCTGTTGAGGTTTTATGCTGTTCTTCCTGAACGGATGCCCGGTTATCTCGTTCCTGAGCATCTTCCCGGGCCTGATGTTCAGGCCCCCGTGGATCCGGCGTGGGGAAACCATGTACGTTCTTGCTCATCGTTGTTCCTTTTCTTCAAGGACCGTTAACAGGACCGCCTGGAGGCGTATAGATCTTCGCCCGGGCGAGGCATCATCGTGAGTGTTGATGCCTTCCCTTCCTCAAGGCCCAGCACCGGATGCGGTCACTGCAGGCTATTGGTTTATATCTCCCCTTGGTCCGGGGCGATCAAACATGTCGGGATGATGTTCTTCCATGGTTGTGGCTTTCTCTGTTCCCGGCTATATAGGGAGTGTGGTGCACCCCTGTCCGTGACACGATATGTGACGGTGATCTATAGTACAAATGCATATTGCGCAATTATGGTATGCATTTTCAACATATCTTTTTCTCAGGCCTTCTATACAGGAGCAAGTCGATGAACCTGGAGCAGTTGAAGTCGTTTGTTGAAGTGGTGCGCCATGGTCAGATCTTCCGCGCCGCAGAAGAACTCCATATCTCTCAACCCACCCTCAGCAGACAGATGTCCGCCCTGGAAGCAGAGATCGGCGCCCCGCTCCTGGAACGGCACTCACGGGGCGTCCACCTGACCAGGGCTGGCGAGGCCCTTCATGAGGAGGCCGTGGAGCTGCTAGCCCGTATGCAGTCAGTGATAGATGAAATCGGTTCCGGGGAGCACCTCATCACCAGCATCAATATCGGTGTACCTCCAGGATTACCCAGTTCCTGGTTGCGGGATCGATTATCCACCGCGACGGATAATTTTCGGATTACCCTCATCGAGGCTCCCACCGATGAGCAGTTATCCCTGCTCAAGCAAAAAGAACTCGACATCGCCCTGACCAGGCGCCAGAGTGAAGCCTTTCCCACCCACCTGGTCCATCAACAGCGCCTGGGTATCGTGGTCCGCTCTGGCTCCCCCCTGCATGAAGCATTTGCCGGGCGGGATTCAGCAACACTTGTGGACATGGAGGGATTACGGGTACTGGCGCATTCCCGGGGTGAGGTCCGTGTCCAAGAAGAAATCTTGAAAAATGCCATGCTGTCCGCCGGTGTGAGTGCCACTTGGATCTTTCGGAAGTTCGGTTCCTACAGTGCTCTGATCGCTGATCTTGTCCATGCTGATGTGGCCCTGACCACCCAGGCTTCTGCCCAGCTGAACTTCACGGGGTGGGAATGGATCCCACTGGAGGGTGAGGATGCCTCCGGAAATGACCTGGTGGTTCGCACCTGGGCCACCTGGAACCCCACCCCCTCTCCAGAGTTATTGGCAGTTCTGCAGCGCTTGACCGAGCCTGACTCCCCCTGACCCCAACACAAAATCCCCTGAACATCGCTGTTCAGGGGATCATAGTTATCTTCGGACTGATGTCAGCCTGCTAGGCCGCGTCAATCGCCTCAATAAAAGGATCAAGATCGCCCGGGTTACGGGAG
>NZ_CALZFS010000123.1 GCF_945649885.1 uncultured Corynebacterium sp.
CGCTTTTAAAATTATGGGAATGGTTGCCCCCTTCGCGTTTACTTCCAACCTCCGAGTCCCACCCGACCAATAGCCCACCGCATCCGCATTCCCGCCGACGAAGTCCGGAATTACGCCTGTGGTGGGATCGGCCTTTATCACCTCTACCTGCTCCGATTTCCCTTGCGCCAGACCCTCTTCATAACCTTGTGCAAGGCCCTCTTCAAAACCAGAGTCAAATCGAATGAAATAGAGTGAAGCTGCCACCCCCATCACAATTATCAGCGCTATTCCTAATGCAATAGTTAGACCATTACTTTTCTTCCCTTTTTCCATGGCTTCTCCGTTTGTAAATAGTGTGATTACCCTGTGAAAACTCCAGTTTACTCTAGCGAGGCGCTCCAAATAGTCATTCCCCTGGCAAGTTAGCAAGCATCTTCTTGGTTGGCTGCTAGACGATGATCGCAGCCGAATGACGTGAATCGGCGAGGTGTGCCGGAATCCACGGGCCTAAAAGCGGTGGTAGAAGGTTGCTGGTAAAACAACGCATTCATGCTCGTTGAGCATGCGGCACATCCGCTCGATGGAATGCAGGTGTCGGTGAGTGTGGAGGAAGCGGGCAATCACAGCTTTGAACACCTGGTGCTGCATCGATTCGGAACTGGTTCCGTGTTCCCCAGACCGGTGGGCTATAGGACGAAGCCTCAAACGCGAGGTCCGCGGATACATCTTCCCACGGGGAATGTGGTGGATCAGAACGTCGGAGTGGGACCGGGAGACGTCGATGCAGCGCTCCCATTCCGCGCCCCAACCTAACGAAGCACTACTAGGGGCGTGGGTGGGAAGGCTTGTACATTTATGGAACTTTATATAACCCATCCTGAAAAGACGCAGCTGTGAAGCATACGAAGTTCCACAATGTATAATCCGTGGCACCTCAGCGAAGTGCCACGACATCACCTTTCTCAGGTGATCCCCTACTGGTGTGGGGTGCCACCTTCACCCTCATCTGGGTGAAGGTGGTGGAGCGGCTGGGCACCGGGGATCGGACGGTAGTCACCGGCGCTCGGGAATGCCTGTGGGTGATGCGGATCCACATAGGGATCCTGTAATCCCTTCTTCCCATAAGAGACACGGCGGTGTATGGCTTCAAATGGTCCCCGGCGTCCAGCAAGTTCCAGAGCAAACGCCAGGAACACCGTGATCAACCAGACCACCAGCGCCACCGCACTGGCCCCCAAGATGCCCTGCCCAATGCCCAGACCGAGTGTGAAGGGCTGGGTGATGATGAGGAGCAGGAAGGACTGCATGATGTAGCCACTCATGGAACGGGCACCCAGTGCTGCGATCATCCGGGGAAGCAGCGGGAGGGTGACCTTCTCCCCTCTTTCCGCCTGGGCATTCATTCGGCGCTGCAGGGGCTGGACCAGCAGCGCGATACTGGCCACGATGCCGGGGCCGGTGAGAGCACCGACCGCCTGGTTCAAGCCGGAGAACAGTGTCGCCCAGGCGTTTGGCAGCACACCGATCTCTGCGAGCCCCCAGGGCAGTCCGATGAATACTGCCACCGCCAGGGCGATCCCCACCGCAGCCCAGAGTGGTTTAAGGAATTCATCCACCCGGCTCAGGACCCGGTGGCGGGCTGCGATATAGCCGACGATCATCACCGGGAAGAGCATGAGGATCTCCATCGGCACGGCAGCTATCTGTCCTACCACCATGAACAGGGCAAAAAGAAGATATTCTCCATAGCTTTCAAAGGTGTCAAAGGCGGAGCCTGTGACGGTGGCCTGGAGGTCACCATCCATGAGCATGGACATCGCAAGGAGAGCTCCACCCATGATCAGAGCGTTGATGGTGAAGAGTACACCGGCGACCCACCAGAGGGTCTTGTCCTTGAAGGTCATGATGGCTGCAAAGAGCATGCCGGCCACACCATAGAAGAACATGATGTCTCCCCAAAAAAGGAAGATCATGTGTGCCAGGCCGAATACGGCCAGGAATCCATATCGGCGGGTGAGGATCCCGCGGGCTTTCCCCTCCGGGTATTGCCTGCGCCAGAGGCTGGTGACGATCATGCCCACGCCATAGCCCAGCATGGTGGAGAACATCGGCAGACCACGGACATGGATGAACATGGCGCTGATCACCGCCATGATCTCCTCCCAGATGGACCCGTTGACCAAACCGCCCAGTGCGCCTGCCTTCAATGATGCTTCAGGCACCACCCAGGCGGTGGCCACATTAGCCAGTGCGATCCCCAGTAGGGCGATGCCACGGGCGATATCCGGCGAGAGGATACGGTGTTTCTGCGCGGAACGTTCAGGTTTCCGAGTCGGTTCAGCAGGAACTGCTCCTGGTGTCGTCATGAAATATGTCCTTGTAAAAAAGATTGGCGCTGAGCGCTGCGGAGGTATCTGATACCAAAGGCCCCACAGATACGTGGAGCCCGGTTAAAATCAGCGGTGGAAAACTATCAACAGTGACTATTGGAAATTCTGGTTGATGGACTGTTCAATACATGCCTGCTGCGCAGCTGGATCAGTGTTGTCAGCAACGCAGTCGATGATTCCGGAGTTGCTGAAGAATACCACCGCGCCGATGATGACAACCGCGATGATGGCCAGGGTGAGAATGGAGAGCACCAGACCGGCGATGGACCAACCGGTCCGCTTGTTGGATCCCTGGTATTTCTTTCCCTTCACCAGTGCCACGATGGCCACGATGATTCCTGCCACCGCGATGAACGGTGCCAGCAGGCCGATCAGGCCCACGACAGGGATCAGCATCAGCAGCAGGGAGACAACGCTGGCGATACCCAGGCCCAGTGCCCAGGCCGCGGTCTTGTTCTTGGTTATATTCATCGGTGAGTTTTCAAAGCCTCCGGAGTAACCCGAGTTATATGGGTCCTGGTAGCCGTCGCCACCGGCTGTGGGATAGCTGGCGCTGAACTGGCCTGCTCCAGTGGGTTCCGAGGGATATGCTCCACCAGCAGAGTCAACCTGGTCGCCACCATAGGAACCATAACCTGGGGTGGCATCGGTGTTGTTCTGATTTGTGCCGTCATCATTGCCAGGGTTGTTATTTCCTGGTTCACCATAAGGATAGTTTGGGGTTGTCATAGGGAGTGTCGGCCTTCCTCAATTTTGTTGTACAGATTCCCACGTTGGTGGTGCCACTATCGGAGAGTTTCTCATGCGTGCATCAGAAATTATCTACGAAGTGCTCAGACAAGAATACCCCTGCAACTGATAACAAGTCGCAGGGGTATGTATTTTGATGTGAAAACTTTATCGTTCACACATCTATTTGGCAGTTACCACTGTCGTAGATACGCAATCCGGTCACGCAACTGCTGTGCACTGCACAGTGCAGTGGGTGGGCCACCACAGTTTTTCCGTGCCTCTGTATGAATAGCACCGTGTGGGCGGCCGGTGCGTCCCGAGGTGATCGACACAATGGTGTTGAGCTCCTTGCGCAGACGTGGGATCTCATCACTGGCAACTTCATCAGTTGCTGGTTTCTCATGGATCTCCGCCTCACGTTGCTTCAGGCGCTCCTGTTCCTTGCGGCGCTTCTCCTCGATCTCACGGGCATCCAGCTGCTCCTCCTGACGCTTGCGCAGAAGTTCACGCATCTGTTCCGCATCAAGAAGACCCGGGAGACCCAGGTAGTCGGCTTCCTCAGCAGAACCGGAGAAGGTTCCGGTGCCATAGGTGGAACCATCATAGATCAGGGAATCAAGCTCGGCGTCCGCCCCCAGTGATTCATATTTGGGGAGGAAATCCGGTTCGCTTTCCTTACGGTTAGCGTCCTGAAGGAGTTCATCATCCCAGCCCTCATTCGGGCGATCCGGTTTGCCCAGCACATGATCACGTGAGACCTCGAGCTTTGCCGCCAGATCCAGCAGGACAGGAACCGAGGGTAGAAACACCGACGCGGTCTCACCCGGCATACGGGAACGCACAAAACGGCCGATCGCCTGCGCGAAGAACAACGGTGTTGATGCTGAGGTGGCATAGACACCCACAGCCAGACGCGGAACGTCCACACCTTCAGACACCATGCGCACCGCCACCATCCACTCATCGGTGGAATTGGAGAAAGTTTCAATTCTCGCCGAGGCACCCGGCTCATCCGAGAGGACGATTGCCACGGGGGTGGAGGACATCTCCTTTAAAATCTTGGCGTAGGCACGGGCCGTCTTGGTGTCTGATGCGATCACCAGGCCGCCGGCATCAGGGATGTTCTGACGCAGCTGCATCAGGCGGGTGTGGGCTGCTGATAATACAGAGGGGATCCAGTCACCCTTGGGGTCAAGAGCGGTTCGCCAGGCCTTGGCCGTCTGCTCGGCATTGAGCGGTTCGCCCAGCCGTGCTGCGTATTCCTCACCCGCACTGTCGCGCCACCTGGCCTCGCCTGAATAGGCGAGGAATACCACGGGCCTGACCACGCCGTCGGCAAGCGCCTCGGAATAGCCGTAGGTGTGGTCCGATCGGGACACCATGTGCCCATGATCGTCCTCGGTATAGCGAACAAACGGAATCGGGGAATCATCCGACCGGAAAGGTGTACCGGTCAGTGCCAGGCGATGCTCAGCATCACGGTAGGCCTGACTGATGCCCTCACCCCAGCTCTTGGCGTCACCACCATGGTGGATCTCATCCAGGATGACCAGGGATTTCCGCGCCATGGTGACTTGATAATGCTTGAACGGGTGCATGGACACCTGGGCATAGGTGACACAGATACCGTCATAGGCCGGATTGACACTACCGGAGTTCTTGAATTCAGGGTCAAGTGACAGTCCGACGCGTGCCGCTGCCATTGACCACTGGGTTTTCAGATGCTCAGTGGGTACCACAACAATGATGCGGTCAACAGTTCGAGATGCCTTGAGTTCCGTGGCCACGCGCAACGCAAACGTGGTTTTACCTGCACCGGGGGTTGCCACGGCCAGGAAGTCACGGGGTTTTTCCACAAGGAACTTATCCAGAGCAGCGCGCTGCCACGCTCTTAGATTGCCACTCACTTCTTGCGCAGACCCTTAAAAACTCTCTCACAGTCAGGACACACCGGGGATCCGGGCTTGGCTTGTTTGGTCACAGGGAAAGTCTCACCACACAGGGCAACAACCATGCGACCATTGACAGCGGAGTCCACGATCTGGTCTTTCTTCACATAATGGAAGAACTTCGGGGTGTCATCGCTAGTGGCGTTATCTTCCCTGACATCGGGGCGTTCAATAGTCTTCGTTGTCGTTCTCACTCCTCCCATCATGCCCCAAATTCCTGTGTTGGCCATAAACGGACTACCCTTTGCGATATGAACCAGCGGAAACCCCGGCCCAAAAACCCGAAAGGATCATCGGGATCTTCAGCATCCCGCAAACTCAAGCATGTTTTTTACCGGGGCGACATCCTCCTGGTTACTGATAAAAAGCGCACCCACATGCAGGATCTGCGCCATCGTCGCCGCACCTACAATCTGATTCAGGCAGCACGGATCCCACTGTTGGCCCTTGCCGGGATCTGTTGGATGGTGTGGGGGTACTGGTGGCTGGCGGGCATCATCTTCATCATCTCGATCCCACTGCCCTGGATTGCCGTAGTGATCGCCAATGCCCAGGGACAACCCCGTGATCCGCGGGAAAAGGCTGTATATAAACCCGGTGTGGCACGACAGTTGAATCAGCAGGCGGAACTTGAGGCCCGGCGTGTCCGGGAACTGGATGCCGCCCCTGCTGAGAAGTCCGGTGGGGAGTTGGATATCATCCGCGATTTTGATGGCATCACCATTGATGCTGATGACGAGAATAAAAAGGACGACAAGAATGACCGTTAGCCCGCAGCACCGTTCACCACTGACAGCTGTTGCCCGTGATGTAAAGAAGGTGTTCCGGGAGATCGCCTACACCACCTCCGGGATTGCGGATCTGCTTGGTCCGGAGTACACCCAGGCCATGCATGCCGGTCAGCCTGCTGCTGTGCGTTATCACCTGGATTCACTTCCCGACTCCGATCTCAGCTTTGCAATCCGGGCTTTTGTGCTGCGGGATCCGGTATCTGTGGCGTCGCTCGGCACCTTGCTGGGTGCAGTTAACGTCGACAAGCTTGTCGACGCCGGGTTTGCAATCGAGACCTCGCCTGTTTCCGTGCGCATGCTGATTGATATCCGTCCGCACCTGATCGCAGGCCGTCAGCAATGGGTGTTTTCTGATGCTGATGCTTCCATGACCCAACATGTGCCCGGCCCGGATCATGTGCTGGGTGTGGGTGCCGCCAGCCTGTCGCTGTTGCAGGCGACCCCTACTTCACCCACTGGTCGGGTTCTTGATCTTGGTACCGGTTCCGGTATTCAGGTGCTGGGCCAGGCAGGTCTTAGCTCCTCCATCACCGCAACCGATGTTCATCCACGTGCGCTGGATTTTGCAGAAGCCACCCTCATTGATTCCGATATTGAGGCAGAACTGCTGGAGGGCAGCTGGTTTGAGCCGGTTGAGGGCCGTGACTTTGACCGTATCATTGCCAACCCACCGTTTGTGGTGGGTCCGCCGGAGATCGGTCATGTCTACCGCGATTCCGGGATGGATCTGGATGGGGCAACCAAACTGGTGGTGGAGCAGGCCTGTGCCCACCTCTCCCCCGGTGGCACCGCCCACCTATTGGGCGCATGGGTGCATTCGAAGGACCAGTCCTGGCAGCAGCGGGTGGCTGAATGGCTTCCTGATGAGGGCTTCGCCTCCTGGATCATCCAGCGCGATTCCGTCAGCCCGGCACACTATGTAGGCACCTGGCTCGCCGATGAATCCCTGGACCTGCGTGGTGAGGAGGCTGCAGAACGCACCACCGCGTGGCTGCGACACTTTGATGCGGCAGGTGTTAATGGTGTGGGCTTCGGTTTCATAGCCATCCAACGCCTGACTCTGGATCAGGCGGCAGAGAAGTCCGACATCCTTGCAGAAGAGATGCCCCAGTACTTTGAGGATCCCCTGGGCCCAGAGGTCTCGGAATATTTCTCACGCATTTCCTGGTTACGGGAGCAGACCCGTTCCTCACTCCTGGAGTCTCAGTACCGGGTGCGTCCGGGCGTGGCACAGGAGGACGTCAGCCTTGCTGATATAGAAGATGGCATGGGCTTTACGCCGGTGGCTAAACGCCTGGCGCGTACCGATGGTCCCCGTTGGAGTCACGATATTGATGAGCATCTGGCAGCGGTTCTCTCCGGGTTGCATCCGGACGGGCTGAATCTTGAGGAAACCCTCGGGCTCTATGCCATGGCCAAGGGTGTAGAAGAAGAAGCACTATACAACGGTGCCATTTCAGCCATCGTGGATCTGGTCCGCCACGGTCTGGTTCTGCCAGCCGAACTGATCGCTTAGGACGCTGCGCCGCCCATTACCGTCTATCCCGGAGTTCAATGTGTCACCACATTGATATGTCACTGATACAAGGTTAAAGGAAGTAGATATCTGATGAAAGCTGTGTTGACACGGGTGAGCTCTGCCAGCGTCACGGTTGATGGTGAGATCGTGGGTGCCATTGACTGTCCTGATACCGGCGGTATCTTGGCCCTGGTGGGCGTTGGTACCGATGATACTGACGACGCCTGGGAAACCATGGTTCTTAAGATCGCAGAGCTCCGCATTCTCGACGGTGAGAAATCTGTCCGCGATGTTTCCGCACCCGTGCTGCTCGTCAGCCAGTTCACCCTCATGGGACGCACTGCAAAAGGCCGTCGCCCCTCCTGGTCCGAGGCAGCATCCAGTGATCAGGCTGAACCTGTGATCTCAAGAATCGCCCAGGGTCTCCGGGAACGGGGAATCCTGGTGGAGGAAGGTCGCTTCGGCGCCATGATGAAGGTGAGCTCTGTGAATGACGGTCCCTTTACCGTCCTGGTGGAGTGCTGATGACTGCCCCTTGTACGGCTGTTATTGCCCCTATGCAGGCATTTTAGGGGAACGAAGTAATAATAGTCAGAGTTCCATTCTGCAATATGTTCATATATAAAGAACCTTCGAGCACCCCTACGTCAGTAACATGTCCTTGACTTTACCCCCTTCAGGGGTGGCGTCAATGACTCATAAAATAAAGGGAACTTTTAGACTGGTCGCCTCGTTGAACAATGTGAACCGCGAAATTAGGAGGCCAGTTATGACTCAACCGTCCACGCAGGATCTCACCGGCAACGATCGAGAGGTTGACCCCGGAAGCAGGCGAGGTCAGACCAACGACAATCCCTCACAGGACCTTGTTCGCGTTTATCTCAACGGCATTGGAAAGACAGCACTCCTCACCGCAGAGAATGAGGTTGAGCTGGCGCAGGCCATTGAGGTCGGCTTGTACTCCGAGTACCGCCTCAAGCAATCTGACAAGCCACTCACCCGCGCCATGAAGCGCGATCTGAAGGTCCTGGCCAAGGATGGCAAGAAGGCTCGAGCACACCTTCTTGAAGCCAACCTCCGCCTCGTCGTGTCCCTAGCCAAGCGCTACACCGGCCGTGGCATGCCACTGCTGGACCTGATCCAAGAAGGCAACCTCGGACTCATCCGCGCGATGGAGAAGTTCGATTACACCAAGGGCTTCAAGTTCTCGACCTACGCCACCTGGTGGATCCGCCAGGCCATCACCCGCGGCATGGCAGACCAAT
>NZ_CALZFS010000124.1 GCF_945649885.1 uncultured Corynebacterium sp.
AACTGAAATCCAGGAAGAAAGTTCGACTCAGTCATGTCATTTTCCTCCTCATCTGCTTCTGTACAGCGATAGCCCTGGCGTGGTGGCAGTGGTCCCGCTTCCAGTCCGGCTCCGGCACCTTCCAGAATCTGGGATATGCGTTGCAGTGGCCAGTGATCGGCGGCTTCTTCATCTTCGCCTACCGCAAGTACCTGGAGTATGAAAATGAATCCATCGAATTGGAGAATCTCGAAGCCCAGATGGCAGCAAACCAGAACCCGACAGCACAGACTGCGCCCACAGCCCAGGATGAGCAGCTGGATTTCATGGTTTCCCAGCGCCCCAGCCTGATCGACAACTCCGACAAGGTCACGGAAATCGATGACGCTTTCCTACCAGAGCGCAAGACCCTGGATGTTGATGAGTTCAATCGCCTCAACGACCCAACACAACGCCGACGCCGGCGGGGATAGCCCACCCCGGAACTTTTCCGTGCACCCGCACGACCACTCCCCCAGAGCACCACTGCACCCCCTCTCACCTTCTTCCAAAGGATTTCAAGGACTTTCACGACGTGACTACGCCAACACCCACCCCGACGATCACCATCCATCCTGAGCGTAAGAAGCGCGTGCGCACCGCGCTGACCGCTTTCTCCATCGCCGCGTGGATCACCGGTGTGTTCCTACTCGCCCTGGTGGTGGAGATGGTCATGAAGTACATCCTGAAAATGGATCTTCCCAGCTGGGCCACCTTCATTCCGATCGCACACGGCTGGGTCTATATCGCCTTCCTGCTGTGCACCCTGAATCTGGGGCTGAAGGCCCGGTGGAATCCCAAGCGCTGGTTCACCACCGCCATCGCCGGTGTGGTGCCGCTGTTGTCCTTCATCGTGGAGAACAACCGTCGCAAGGAAGTCATCGAGACCTTCCAGCTTGATCAGCCGGATAGGGCGTAGGTTTCCTCCCTCCAAGCCACAAGAAGGTGCGGTTCACAAATATCTGTGAACGGCACCTTCTCTTTTAGCACCAGAGGGGTGTCTACTTCGCTGCCAGTTCCTTTAACGCTGGAACCAGTGCACGTAGTGCCCTGCCACGGTGGGACAGTGCGTCCTTCTCCTGCGCGCTGAGCTGCGCGGATGAGCGGTCCTGCCCCTCGATGAAACTTTCCTCCATGGGGGTGAACAGCGGATCATAGCCAAAGCCGTTGGTGCCAACGGGTTCGTGGAGCAGGGTGCCGGACCAGCGCCCCTCCTCCACATATTCGTGGCCCTCCGGGGTGACGATCGCGCAGACAGACACAAAAGCGGCTCCGCGTCGATCCTCGGGTACATCAGCAAGCTGGGCCAGCAGCAGATCATTGTTGGCCTGGTCATCGCCGTGTTTTCCGCACCAGCGGGCAGAGAGCACACCCGGCATGCCGTTGAGCGCGTCCACCTCCAGTCCGGAGTCATCGGCGATGGTGATCAGACCGGTGTTGGCAGCACCGGCGCGGGCCTTGATCAGTGCGTTATCAGCAAAGGTGGCGCCGTCCTCCACCGGTTCGGTATAAGCCGGGGCCTCAGCCAATGCCACTAGTTCCACGCCATCCAGACCTGCCTGGTCCAGGATGCGTTGGAGCTCATTGAGCTTTTTGGCGTTGTTGGACGCAAGAAGAAGCTTCATCAGTTTTCCCCTTAGGAACTAGATGCCCAGGGCTGCCTTCTGAGCTTGAACCAGCTCACGGCAACCCTTCTCTGCGATATCAAGCATTTCGTTGAGCTGAGTGCGGGTGAAGGTGGTTTCCTCACCGGTTCCCTGGATCTCTACGAACTCACCGGATTCGGTCATGACAACGTTCATGTCAACATCGGCGCGGACGTCTTCCTCATAGGGAAGGTCGAGGCAGGGGTTGCCGTCGACAAGCCCGACGGAGACAGCGGCAACGGGTGCCAGCAGTGGGTTGCCTGGGACAACGCCCTGCTCCTGGAGGACCTTGATGGCGTCTGCCAGTGCCACGTAGGCACCGGTGATGGCGGCGGTGCGGGTGCCACCGTCAGCCTGCAGGACATCGCAGTCAATGGCGATGGTGTTCTCGCCCAGCTGTCCGAGGTCGACCGCAGCACGCAGGGAACGGCCGATGAGACGGGAGATCTCGTGGGTGCGGCCCTTGACCTTGCCTGCCATGGATTCGCGGCGGTTGCGCTCAGCGGTGGCGGCAGGCAGCATCGCGTATTCGGCGGTCAACCAGCCTTCCCCGGAATCACGCTTGAAACGGGGAACGCCCAGCTCCACGGAAGCGGTGCACATGACGCGGGTGTTGCCGAATTCTACGAGGACGGAACCTGCGGGGTTGGTGGTGAATCCACGGGTGATCTTGACGGCGCGCATCTGGTCCTGGGCGCGGCCGTCCGCACGGATAAAGCTGGTAGTTGAAGTCATGGATAACAGGGTACCCGTGCGCTCAACACGGCGTGCCTATCGACGCCAGCCAGACGCCCTAGATATCGATCTGCATCCCCGGCACACCCAGTTCAATGGGGCCATCATAGTAGCGGGCTGCGGCAGCCAGGGTGGCGTCCTTGTCCGCCCACGGTGGGATGTGGGTGACGATCAGTTTCTTCACACCTGCGGCTGCCGCAATCATGCCGGCATCCTGCCCACAGATGTGCATGCCTGGGATCTTGCCCTCGCAGGTTTCACCCCAGGTGGCCTCGCAGAGAAAGACATCCACGCCACGGGCAGTTTCAATGAGTGCATCGGTATAGGCACTGTCCCCAGAATACGCCAGGGTGGCACCACTACCGTGTTCCTCAACGCGGAGGGCATAGGCCTGGATGGGGTGGATCACGCGGTACGGGGTCACCGTGAACTTATCAATTAGTTCCGGCTGCTCAGACACCCAGGGGCTGAAGGCGAAGGTGTCTTCCATGTCATCGACGCCCTCAGGGTCATCGGAGCTGAGCCTACCCAGACGGTTGGGGGTGTCAGTGGGCCCGAAACACAGGTTGCGTCCGGGTGCTGCAGCTGTGGGGTGGAACCGGCGCCACACCATCAGGGAAGCGAAATCTGCGCAGTGATCGGTGTGCAGATGGGAGAAAACCACGTGTGTATCTGTGGGATCCTGGATCTCCTGGAGATGCGCGAGAACACCCGGGCCCATGTCCATGAGCAGCGATGGCGCACCGGGTGAGCTAACAAGGTAACCGGAAGCCGGGTTGCCGGGAGCCGGCACACTTCCGGAGCTTCCAAGTATGGTCAATCTCATATGGCTACTCTGCCACGACTTTTGATAACGTGCGCCGTTTTCCACCTTTTGTAGTCAAAAACTTACACCATATTATGTCGGATCTGCGTCACAACGGGCCCCAGGAAACGCTGACTCAACTGGGAGAACAGTTCTGGATCTCCAGTGGATTCAAAACTGTAGGTAGGGCTGGGATGCATCAAGGGATCTGCCAGCAGGTCTTTTTCGCTCAGAATGCGCAGTACGTCCTTGGCTGTTTCTTCCGCACTGGACACCAAGGTTACGTGATCGCCCATGGCCAGCTGGATGACACCGGACAACAGTGGGTAGTGGGTGCACCCCAGCACCAGGGTGTCCACCCCACGTGCCTGGAGTGGTTCCAGATAGCCTTCAGCGATGTTGAGGATCTGCCTGCCTGAGGTGATTCCCCGCTCCACGAAGTCAACAAACCGTGGGCAGGCCGCGGCATGAACCTCGATCATGGGGCTTGCAGAGAACAGGTCCTGGTAAGCGCCCGAGTTGATGGTGCCCACGGTGCCGATCACACCGACCTTCCCATTTCTGGTGGCTGAGACCGCCCTGCGTACAGCAGGCAGGATGACCTCCGCCACGGGCACGTTGTAGCGTTCCCGGGCATCACGGAGGAAGGCTGCTGAGGCGGTGTTACAGGCGATGACGATCATCTTGCATCCGCGTTCCACCAGTTCATCTGCGATCCGCAGGGCATGTTCACGGACACGGGCGATCGGCAGAGGCCCATAGGGACCATTGGCGGTGTCACCGATGTAGATGATGGATTCATGTGGCAGCTGATCAATGATGGTGCGCGCCACTGTCAGGCCACCAACACCGGAGTCAAAGATGCCAATGGGGGCATCTGCTCCCGGAATGGGCCGTTCAATCATGGAAGCGCTGTAGTCCGTCACAGCACCAATATTAGCCTGCCCCCCATGTTGAACACCGTCCACTGGCTACCGAAGGCAGGTATGCCACAATGTGTCCACAAAGTTTCTGCTGTGAACATCCCATCTGTTGTCAGGGACAACACCGGCACCACTGCCCAACATCAGACACCAGAGAAGAGGTCACCGTGGCGGATCACCATTCCAGGCGCGACACCGATGAGTTCCCAGCTGTGCCACTGCACCCGGAAGAACCCACCACCGCCTCCACAGACGGTGCTGCGGCACTGACCGTGGGAACCCGTGGCAACAACCGTCGGGCCACGGGATTCACCCTTGGCATTCTGCTGGTGCTGCTGCTCATCATCATTGGTGCAGCTGCTTATATGGTCACTGGTTTCAACCAGAGCGCTGATACCCCAAATTCTGCACTACCCGCTCCCACCACAGCAGAACCCCTAACGGAAGAAACCAAGGAGAACACCCCAACTCCCCCGGCTAACCCTGATCCGGTGGCCCGCCCAGAACACCCCGAACTGCCCTCCGGCTTCATCCCCATCAATGAGGCCGCTCAGTCCAGTACCCCGGCAGGTGACCTCAACAATGTCTACACCGGCACGGAATCCACATCCCATGAGTTCGCACTGGTGGTCCGGGATGAGTTCGTCCGCAACTATCTCAACACCGGCGAACTCAATGGCAGAATCCAGGCCACCAGCCCGGTCACCGGACTCACCTATGAGATGAGCTGCTCAGACAACACATCCTTCATCACCTGCTCCGGTGGCAACAACGCCGTGATCTACATCGCCTGAGGCTCTACACCCGGGGCATACGCGGTGGGTCCAGGGCATTGACGATCTTCTCCATCGCCGTACCTAAGACCTTCAACTCATCATCAGTGAGGTGCTCAAACACCAGACGGCGCACATTGGACACATGTCCCGGCGCCGCCTCCTCCACCTTGTCCCACCCTTCCTCGGTGAGAACAGCCACGGTGGCACGCCCATCAGTGGGATCAGGAACACGCTTGACCCAACCAGCCTTCTCCAGACGAGTCACCACACGCGACAGGTGCGACAGGGTCATATCCGACAATTCCGCCAGCTCACTCATGCGGAGCCTACGGTCCGGTGCCATGGAAATCTGAGCCAGGGCGAAATAATCGAAATTGCTCAGACCGGAGTCCGCCTTGAGTTGTGCATCCATGCGCGCAGGAAGCCACACCCGCATGGACCAGATGTTCAGCCACACATCCTGTTGCTCCTGCGTCAGCCAGGGATCATTGGAATCAAACTGCTCGCTTGTCATGTCAATCAATCATAGTGACAATTTCTACTTATCGCGCAGGATTCACCAGCCAGTAACACACCAATGGTCAGAACCCCTGTTTACGCCGCTGTTTCTCTAATCTCTTCTGCTGCTTCTTCGCCTTCAACGCCTTCGGATCATCCGAGGCGATGAAGGCACCCGCAGCCACACCGCCCAGACCGCCAAACAAGTGTGCCTGCCAGGACACACCCGGCTGAATAGGCAACAGTCCCCAGAACAACCCTGAATAGACAAACACCAGAGCAAGACCAATGAGGAATTGCTTGAAATCACGATTGAACAGACCACGGACAATCAGATACCCCAACCACCCGTAGATAAGGCCAGAAGCACCAATGTGGTTGGTACCCACACCACCAAACAACCAGGTACCGATACCGCCCAGAATCACCACGATCAACGTGACTTCCCAGAACACTCGCTTTCCACTCAGCCCGATGATGAAGCAGAAGATCGCGCCGGGCACGGTGTTGCTGATCAGGTGTTGGAAATTGGCATGCAGGAATGGGGAGGTGAAGATATGCCAGAGTGAACTGATGTCCAGTGGGTGGATACCCCAGTAGCTCAGCCGGTTGCCGGTGAAGATATTGAGGAAGTGCACCGCCCAGATGAGCACGACAAAACCCACGGCAAACAGCAGGCCCGTCTTGGTGTAGGACCTATCTTTGAGCTGCTGCCCCATCTGTGGGGTACGTCGCTGCCAGGGTTTGACAGGGCCACCGGTGTGCGGTGTGAAACCGGGGTTCGAAGAACCTGATCCGGTGTTGTTGTAGGGGGATTGGCCGAAGTTGTTATAGCTCATTGGGGATGATCAGTTCTCGGTAGGTGGTCAGCCCGAGGCCCGGGCTGGCGGAGGTTATGGCGTCGATAATAGCTTTCTGCACACAATCGGCAGCAGCGGCACAGAGCCTGGCCAACAGAACTGGGTCAACACCGGAACCATCACCGGTGGACATGGCGAAAAGGGTATCCCCGTCCATTGGGGTGTGTGAGGGGCGCACCGCCCGTGCCAGACCATCATGGCCGGTGAGTGCCAGTCGTTTCGCCTGTGCCTTGGCCACCGGGGCATTCGTGGCGATCACTCCGATCGTGGTGTTGAGGTCCACTCCCCCGACTGGAAGGGCAGCAAGCTTAGCGACGTCCACCGCCTCCCCGCCCGGCGCGCCATAGAGCTGACCGGTGGCGGGGTCAACGGTTTCGCCCACGGGGTTGGCCACGATCCCTGCGGCCACCACGTAGCCGTCCACAGTGCTGGAAGCCTGTCCGAAACCACCGCGTAGGCGTCCTGCTGTGGCGCCGGTGCCTGCACCGATACTGCCGGAGACGTTGTTCTCCCGGCCTGCCAGGGCGTTGTTCACTGCTTCCTGGCCGTGTTCCCGGGTGGGACGGTTGGTGGGGTCGCCTACCAGGAGGTCAAAGATGACTGCAGCCGGCACGATGGGAACAATCGGGCCTTCTTTGTCAGGTCCCAGCACGGGGAAGCCGATGCCGCGTTCCTCTAGGGCGTACATCACCCCGTCAGCAGCAGCCAGTCCATAGGCGGAGCCACCGCACAGGGTCACCGCGTGGATCTGCTGCACGGTGTTGTGAGGTTCCAGCAGGTCGGTTTCCCTGGTGCCCGGCCCCCCGCCGCGAACATCCACACCGGCAAAGGCACCGTCTGGTGCCAGCACCACGCTCACTCCGGTATCTCCCAGGGTGACGTGGCCCAGGTGGATGCCGGGGACATCGCAAAGTATGCCCATATCAGGCCTTCATCATCGCTTCCAGGAGGGATTCCTGGTTGTAGGCCAACCACTGGATCAGGTTCTCGCGGTCCTCCTCAGCAGCCTCACCACCCCGGATATCGTCAGCGGCCAGGTAGATGCGAATGTCATTGAGTCCTGACAACCAGGCCTGTGCCTCCTCCTCGGAAGCACTGACCGCCACATCACCATCAGGCCCGAGGGCGGAGTTGATCACCTGAAGGTTCTGGATCTTGGCCTTGGTGATGTCATGCTCATGGAAGGAACGCAGCAACGAGTTATCGCCCTCATATTCCTCATCGCCTTCCATCTCAAAGTCAGGCAACAGACGGGCCATGCCCGGATCCTCCGGCGCTTCCTGATGTCCGCCGGGGATACCGGTCATCTCAGCCAGGGGATCCTTCTTCACCGACTGTGCCCGGTTGATCAGCGCCTCGGACACCACCGCGGAGAGGTTGCCCAGCACCTCCCGTTCCATGGGTTCAAAGACACAGCTGTATTTAACGGCCCGCATGAGGCCCTTTTTCTTCTTCCATGCCTGCATATCTGCTCCTAGCCGCCCTGCTGCATTGTTGCCCACAGGCCCGCGATGTGAAGTTTTTTCACATCACCTTCCACCTTGTCCTTCTCCCCGGAGCTGACCACAGCTTTGCCCTCGGTATGGACCTGCATCATCAGCTCCGTGGCACGCTTACGGCTGTACCCCAGGGTGGTCTGGAATACATAGGTCACATAACTCATCAGATTGACCGGGTCATCCCAGACGATGCACATCCAGGGAAGATTCTCACTGGATACCGTATTGACATCCATCTCCACATCTGGGGTGGCAATGGGTGCTGAGGGTGAGGACAACACCGGCGACAATCCAATATCCGAGCCTGCGGACTCTGCAGACACCGCGGACCATCTGGTTGTGTCCGCGGTTCTGTGACGATGGAAATGCGATAGGCCATTCATGCAAATCAGCCTAGTCAACTCTCCCGACCCACTGCAGGGTACGCACCCTATCTGAGCACTGAGTGCTTTTACTTCAAGCCTTCTACCTGCATGTTTAGATGACATGTCACGGTTATTTCATTCTCGCAACGATGTGATCACTCTGATATCGTGAGACGAATAATTCAGGACTAGTCATTTATTAGGGTGGCACCGGCGAAAGGATGTGGCGATGCGCAAGCTCAATACCGATATCAATGCTGTGATCCGGCAGTTCGGCACCGCCAACGGCAACTTTGTGGATTCCCTCAGCCGCGCGCTTCCCATTATGTCGGTGCTTCTCACGCTC
>NZ_CALZFS010000125.1 GCF_945649885.1 uncultured Corynebacterium sp.
GCATCCAGGCCAATCTCCGCACCGGGCAGGAAGACGGCACGGATACAGACGATGAAGAAGATGACCACCAGGATCGGCATGAAGACCATGGCGACCTTGCCGATGCCCTTATCCACGCCAATGGCCAGCACCACGATGGCCAGGATCCACACCAGGAACAGTGCGATGGCGATTTGCGGAACGATATCCAGCGAGAAGGTGGACTCTGCATCAAACTGCAGGAAGTCACTGAAGAAGTAGGTATCGGGATCATCACCCCAGGCCTGCGTCAGCGACTTGATCGCATACAGACCCGCCCAGCCGATGATGGCTGCGTAGTAGATGGTGATGAAGAAGGCGATACCCACCTGGATCCAACCGAGTGATTCGGTGCGCTTCTTGAAACGCCGGAAAACAAGCGGTGCACTGCCACGGTAACGATGTCCGAGTGCGAAGTCGAGGAACAGCAGGGGGATACCTGCGGTGAACAGGGCAACTATGTAGGGGATGAGGAAGGCGCCACCACCGTTGTCATAGGCAACGTAGGGGAATCGCCAGATATTGCCCAGGCCGACAGCGGAACCAATGGCTGCGAGCATGAACACATAACGGGAAGAAAAGACCTCGCGGCGCTGAGGGCCGCGCGAAGAAGGTGTGGTGGCCTGGGAATCAGGCTGTGATGATGGCGATGACATCGTTGAAAGCTCCATCAGTGAGGAGTAACAAAGGGGTAGGTGGTCGCCAGGACGAAAGCCAC
This sequence comes from uncultured Corynebacterium sp., assembly GCF_945649885.1. Taxonomy (GTDB): domain Bacteria; phylum Actinomycetota; class Actinomycetes; order Mycobacteriales; family Mycobacteriaceae; genus Corynebacterium. The sequence goes on from NZ_CALZFS010000125.1 coordinate 737, forward strand.
GGGGGTAGGTGTGGAACGTCTTGAAACCGGTATACGGATGTCTGATGAAATTACCATACAGGGTGACGTGGATGACATTTTCTTGACTTTTGGTAGGGAGCCACTGCCGGGGTGGGAGTGTGCCTTTATGCCCCGCTACCGCTCTGACCATGAGACTTGATAGGATATGTGCCCGTGAGCCTTACTCTTGGAATTGTCGGCCTGCCCAACGTTGGCAAGTCCACCCTCTTTAATGCCCTTACCCGTAACGATGTCCTGGCGGCGAACTATCCCTTCGCCACGATTGAGCCGAATATCGGCCTCGTCGAACTGCCGGACACCCGCCTGAACCGTCTTGCTGAGATCTTCGGTTCCGAGCGGATCCTGCCTGCCACCGTGTCTTTCGTGGACATCGCCGGCATCGTCAAGGGTGCCTCCGAGGGCGAAGGCATGGGTAACGCCTTCCTGGCTAACATCCGCGAAGCAGACGCCATCTGCCAGGTCGTTCGCGCCTTCGCCGATGAAAACGTCATCCACGTTGATGGTGAAGTCAACCCATCTGATGATATCTCCGTGATCAACACTGAGTTGATTCTTGCTGACCTTCAGACCGTGGAGAAGGCCATCCCACGCCTGGAGAAGGATTCCCGCAAGGACAAGTCACTTGCTGAGACCCTGGCGGAAACCAAGAAGGCACTGGACATCCTCAGCGATGACCGCACCCTCTTCTCCGCAGCAAAGGCTGGCGACATCGACCTGGCCCTGATCCGTGATCTCCACCTCATGACCGCCAAGCCTTTCCTCTATGTCTTCAACTCCGATGAGGCAGTGCTGACCGACGAGGCCAAGAAGGACGAACTGCGCGCACTTGTTGCACCAGCAGACTGTGTCTTCCTGGATGCACAGACCGAGACTGAGCTTCTTGAGCTTGAAGACGATGAAGCTGCTGAGCTGCTTGAGTCCGTCGGTCAGACCGAACCAGGCCTGCACTCCCTGGCCCGCGCCGGCTTCGAGACCCTCGGCCTGCAGACCTACCTCACCGCAGGTCCAAAGGAATCCCGCGCCTGGACCATCCGCAAGGGCGACACCGCCCCACAAGCAGCCGGCGTTATCCACACCGATTTCGAACGCGGATTCATCAAGGCTGAAATTGTCTCCTTCGCTGATCTGGATGCTGCAGGATCCATGGCTGATGCCAAGGCCGCAGGCAAGGTCCGCCAAGAAGGCAAAGAATACATCATGGCTGACGGCGACATCGTGGACTTCAAGTTCAACGTGTAGTTTTCAGTCTGAACTGGACCAGATTTACAGTATGAACAGCGGTTTCCCGCACATTCAACGTTTAGTTGAGGTGCGGGTTTTTGCATTGTTCTCACATCTCTCCCGCAGTCGTGGCATGGGGGCGGAGTGGGGCAGGGAAGCGGATAGTCATGGGTGGATCTCGTCCTCTCAAGGGGACGTAGCTGATGAGTCGGTGCCTGTAATGGCCTGATTAATTTTATATCCATATCCAGTCGTCTGTGGTTTCAATTCTTGTTTTCTGGCCCCCTGCGTCGGGCTGTGGGATGGTGGGGAAGAAGATTAGATTTGTCCACACCTGATAAAGGAGCTTCTGACCATGAGTTTCAATGTTTATCTTTCCGGGGAAATCCACACTGACTGGCGTGAGGAGATCCAGCGCGGCGCTGAGGCTGCCGGCCTGGACGTGGTTTTTACCGCACCGGTGACTGACCACCCTGCAAGTGATGCCGCCGGCGACCACCTGGGGGAGAATGAAGATTCCTTCTGGCGCGACCATCAGTCGGCCAAGGTCAACGCCATCCGCACCCGCACCCTGATTGAAAAGGCTGATTTCGTGGTGGTGCGCTTCGGCGACAAGTACAAGCAGTGGAATGCAGCTTTTGATGCCGGCTACTGCGCCGCGTTGGGCAAGCCCTATGTGACGCTTCACGACGTCGACCTCGTCCACCCACTCAAGGAAGTTGATGCTGAAGCGCAGGGCTGGTGCAAGACCACCGATCAGGTGGTGGAGACCCTGCGCTACGTGCTCAAGGCTTAAAAGCGCGGGTGGCGCTTTTCGACAGGCAAATGAAGCAAAAGAAAATGTCAAGGTCACTTGGCATGGGGACCATGCTCCCACGCCCAAAATTAGCAGCACCAGTCTCGGAGGTGGCCCCATCACGCTGGTGGCGGCCAGCCTCCTGATCGGCTTCCTCCAGGCATCGCAATATATAAGGAATTATGACCTGGTTCTGCAGCGCACTCCAGGTTGCGCATAGTGTTATGTATTTGGCCCTCAGCGTTCAGCAATCATCCTGTCAGCCGTGAGAGTGTTGATCCACATGATGAACAGATGATCTCGGAGGTTAACGCTTATCAACTTCGGAAATTGCGTGAACAAGCAGGATTTACTCAGGTGCAGCTGGCAGAGAGGACTGAGGTCAGCCAGAGACAGGTGTCCAGGATGGAAAAGGTGATCTCGATAATGCGAAGATCGGCACTATTCAAAGCTGTCCTGAGGCAATCGGCTGCGGGTTGGCTATCGCATATGTTGCGGGCGATAAGAATCCAGGTTGCTTGAGCTTAAAGTGGTGCCTTGACTGAAACAGGTAGGTTGATCTTCATGCCGAGGAAGTTGAAAAGCCGTGAAATAGACGTGCTCCGGATGATGATCGAACAGGGCACGGTCGCATCACTGCGTGAACAGGTGTTGGCACAGCTACCTGATATCCGGGCGTGGAATAGCTGCGGTTGTGGGACCTGTCCATCAATCTCACTGGGTAATGAGGAGACTGAATATGGGGATCTCCCTGGATCCCTGGTGGTAGGGGCTTCGACAGATGAAGCAGGTCTGTTGCTGTTTATTGATGGTGCTCGCCCAGGTTATCTTGAGTTTTATCCACATACCGAGGGGATTACTTTTATGGAATTTCCTCCCGTGGCTGAAGTCGTTGTTGAAACACCGATTAATAAATAGAAGTCTTCTTGTGAGGGCAGAGGCTCCGGTAGGACTGAGGCTCGCAAGACGCTGTTTTCTTTAATCCAACGTGTCAATAATGACCGTGAAGCAGTGAAGACCATCTCCCCTGAAGGCAATGCAAGTACTCGTGTCGGTAGATGAGTACGCAGCGTGGAAAGAAACAGCATATCTTTTCCCTTCGCCTGCCAATACCCTTCGCCTGTTGGATTCTTATGAGCGTGCCGTCGCGGGACATACTGAAGTTCATGAGTTCGAGCGGGAATAGCTAGTGCGCCTGATCACGCCGTATCACCGAGGAACATCGTCTGGTCTACCTCGTCATTGGTGATGACCTGATCATTCTTCAGGCACGCTATCACTATTAATCGCCCCTTGACGTGCAATTTTCCTGATACGATGGCGCGTCGTATTGGAATATCGCAAAGAGGAGAACACCGTGGAACTGAGCATGGACAAGGGCAACAAGTTTGTTGAGGATACGCAGTCACCGGAAGGTGCCGCGGCCTGGAAGAAGCAGTTGGATGAGTTCGCGCCGGGTTCCTCGGACTGGGTTGTCGGGGCGGTGTTCGGGGGCACCTACCAGCGTGAGGGCCTAGAGCTGCGAGATCGTCAGATGCTGAACATGGCGGCCCTGGCTGCGATGGGTGGGGTGGAGCCACAGCTGACCGGCCACATCAAGACTGCCGTGGATGTCGCTGGCATGAGCAGGGAAGAGGTGGCGGAGTGCTTCGTCCACCTGATGCCGTATATCGGTGTGCCGAAGACCTTGGCTGCTATGCGTTGTATGAAGGCCGCATTCGAGGGGTAGACCTTCATGGCTTCACCTGACAATATCCTGCTGCATCTTCCTGAAAGGGAGGAACAGCAGGTGCGCGATATTTTCGCACAGCTGGCTGGGCGGGGTTTTCCCTTGCAGAACCAGACGCCGCACATCACCATCACGTTTTCACCACAGATGGAGGAAGGCGTCGTCAAGCGTGCCGTTGAGCTGCTGCCTGCGGTGATTCCCGCCCGTTTCCGTCGGGTGGGCACTGTTGTGTTCGGCACCAAGCGCAAGCAGACGGTGGCCTGGTTGCTGGAAACCGATGAAGCCCTTGAAGTAGTGGCGCGTGAGCTCAGCGGGATCAATCCGGATGGTCGTGGCCAGCGGTGGATTCCGCACCTGACCGTAGGATTACGTTTGCCACGGGAGATCGTGCCGGACTATATCCAGGCTCTGGATGAGCTGACCTCGCCACATTTCAAGGAACTCACGGCCGCGCGGGCGGCGTTGTGGAAGCCGCGGACTCAGGAACTCACCGTGCTGGCCGGGGGCCTCTAGCCTCAGGGTAAATCGGGGCGTCGCCTGTTGGCCTTCACATCTGAGCGATGTAGTTTGGCCTTGCGCTGTCGACGGATCGAACCCCGGGTGGGCTTGGTCTTCTTGCGTGAGGGCGGTGCGGGGGCGAGCGCCTCACGGAGCATCGTGGACATACGCTCTCGGGCGTCGCTGCGGTTACGCAACTGGGAACGCTGGGCGGTGGCGGTCACCGTCAGGATCGTGCCACCATCGAGTCGGCTGGCCAGGTTGCGGAGGACGCGGTGGCGTTGGGAGTCGCTCAGCATGCTCGTGGCGGCGAGATCAAAGGAGAGCTGTACCCGACTGTCCGTGGAATTGACGTTTTGGCCGCCGGGCCCGGAGGAGCGGGAAAAACGTTCACTGAGCTCGGTCTCTGGAATGATGAGGCCATCGGGGATACCGGGGCCAGGGATGATCTTCAGGCCGTCCATGATGTTGATGTTAGCGGCTTGGCTGCCACGGTGGGTAGACACCCCGCTCCATGCAGAAGTCGGGGAGAAAGAGCCGGTCGACGTTTTCGTCGGCGATCGGACATAACACTGAATCTCAGTTCAACGATCAGATGAATACTGAATGCGTTTAAATTGATGATTGGTAAAGTTCAGGGTGAACACCTACATCAGGTGGGGGCTGGATCCGGGAGGGGTTTCAGCGTCCCTCCAGGAAAGGTTGCTTTCATGAACTCAACCAGTCGATGGCTCCTTGTTTATAGCGAGGGTTCAACAGCCGCATTCAGTAGATCACCGAACTCATAGAAGATAATGAGCTGACACTGGCGCTGAAATCACTTGGTGGGCTGATGGTTTCTCCCACTCAATGTTCGGTGGTCACGGAGGTCATGCCCACATGGAAGCAACTGTGGCACCAGCGTCTGCGCTGGCAACGCGGTGCTCTGGAAAACCTCGGAGCCTATGGTGTGACACCCCAGACCACCCGCTACTGGTTCCAGCAGTTGGGCATTGGTTATGGAGCGCTCGCCCTTGCTGCGTACTTCCTTGTCATCATCATCACGATCCTCGCCAGGGATGAGTGGATCTGGTACCCATTCTGGATGATGCTCGGAGTGTTGTTCATGATTGAACGGGTGGTGACGGTATGGAAATCAACATGGTTTGCCAGATTTCTCGCAGCACTTCTCATTCCTGAACTGATGTTTGCCACCTTCCTCAACCTGGTGTTCCTCAAAGGAGTGCTGGATATTCTCCTGGCAAAGCAGGCGCAGTGGGGACAAAATGATGTTGCTCTCAGTACCACCACAACCGAGTCTGAAAGGAAGGAACAGTCATGATCCTCCCAGAATCTATTCTCACCTCAGAGTGGTTCGCGGCACTGGCGGCATTCGTGGCCATCAATACCGCCATCTATGTGACCCTCGCCCTGGTGAAAACCATGCCGCGCATCTACTTCCGTGATTACCTGCCACGGACCTACGAGCGTGCTGAAACCCGTAGCATCTATCCGGATGCCGAAAAGTGAAACCGGAAGCCTGATACCTAATGAACCAACCCCCTGATCCTCGCATGAATATGTCCCGGTTGGCTGAAGCCTTGGCACAGGGATTGGAGTGGCGTAGGGATGAAAGCGACTCCTTCTATGATGAGGGAGTGGAGAAGCTTCCGCGTTTCCCGGTGGTGGCCGTCTGGGATGATGGTCAGTTCATCCATTTTGTGCTGCATATTCTAGCTGGTTCCCAGAAGGGTTTCCTGGGGTATTGCTATGAGGATGATCCTGAGCGGTGGTCATGGACTATCGACGATGTCTACCCCCAGGAAGTAAGCGTTCTCAGTGACCGCTGGTTCTATGGTGAGAACCTGGTGAGGAAGATATACGGGGCCGTAGAAGGGGAGATCTACTGGCAGGGTCCGGTACCTGATAAGTATCTTCCACCGAACATGGAGGATCTGCATTCAATTAGCCTGGGTATCTCCAGTTGGGAAAATCCTGACTACTTCCCCCGGTCATGCTGACAGGGCGTCGACAAGCGCAATGCTTATCGACGCACAACAGCGTGTCCTATAACCCACTGCCCAGCACTGCAGACAGGAACTGTTGGGTGCGTTCCTGCGCCGGTTCGGTGAAAATTGTGTGGGGATCAGCAGATTCCACGATTTTGCCGTTGTCCAGCATCATCACGCGGTCGGAGACATCACGGGCGAAGGACATCTCATGGGTGACAATCAGCATGGTGACGTTGGTGGTTGCCGCGATATGTCGCAAAATACCTAAGACCTCCACCACAACTTCGGGGTCCAGCGCTGAGGTGACCTCGTCCAGCAGGAGGATCTCCGGATCCATCGCCAGTGCCCGGGCAATGGCCACACGTTGCTGCTGACCACCGGATAGGGAAGTGGGGTGGGCATTTTCCTTCTGGGGCAACCCAACCTGCTCGAGTAGTTCGCGGGCCTTGGCAATGGCCTGTTGTTTTGGAACACCCAGCACGTGGATGGGGGCTTCGATGATGTTTTCCAGCACCGTCATATTGGGAAATAGGTTGAACTGCTGGAACACCATGCCGATCTTGGTGCGGATCTGTTTCTGATTCTTAGCGGGAACTGGAACCCGTTTGCCATTGCGTTCCGTGTGGGTCAGTGGTTCACCATTGATGAAGATGTAGCCGTCGGTCAGTTCCTCCAGGGTCATCACCAAACGCAGAATAGTGGTCTTGCCGGAGCCGGAGGGGCCGATGAGGGTGACCCTCTCACCCTGTTCAATGGTGAAGTTGAGATCCTTCAACACGGTGTGGTCGCCGAAGGATTTACCCACATCCCGGAATTCAATGACGGGGGTGTTGGTTGGGTTAGTGGGCGTAGGCAAGTCGTTTCTCCAATCGGTTCACGAGCAGGGCGGTCGGGTAGCTGGCTGCCAGGAAGATGATTCCTGCGATCGTGATGACCTCGTTGTAACGGTAGGTGAATCCACCGACCTCCAGTGCAGTGTTGACCATCTCCATCACGGCGATGGAAATGAGGAAGGGGGATTCCTTGAACATAGAGATGGCGTAGTTTCCAAGTGATGGAACTGTGGAACGTAATGCCTGCGGGATGATCACCTTTGACCAGGCACGCCGTGGTGAGATGGACAGCGCGGTGATGGCTTCCCACTGGCCTTTGGGTACCGATTCAATACCGGCGCGGTAGACCTCTGACATGTAGGTGGCATAGTGCACGCCGAACACTAGGATGCCGATGGTCAGGGGCTCCAGCCACACCATTCCGTAGAACACCACCAACAGTTGAACGATGATGGGGGTCATGCGGATGAAGTTGGCAGCCCAACGCACAATGGCAGCCAGTGGGCGGGGGAGTACCCGGATCAGAATGGCGATGACCAGGCCCAGAACAGTGGCGATCAATGTTCCCAGGACCGTGACCAGCAGGGTG
>NZ_CALZFS010000126.1 GCF_945649885.1 uncultured Corynebacterium sp.
CCGCCTCATCCAGACGGTGCTGAATCTCTTCGGTCACATGATCTAGCACCATGTCTCTATCCAGGGGAAGATTCTTTCCAAGACCACGGGCAATCCTGAGTGGATCCCCGATCTCAGCAAGTGTGATGGATGGGGTCAACAATGTCAGGTGGTTAAGATTACGGGGCGCATCCCTCACCAGATCCCAGGCAAAAGAAATACGTCCCTCAGCATGTCTGTCGTCATAGTTTCTTATGTCTCTTGTATCTAATGACTGGCGTTCCACTTCATAGCTCAACAAGGCAGCCACTGACTTTGGAACCGCACCCCAAGCAGAAAACACCAATCTCTTGGTGAATCTGCGCGCCTTCTCATCGGCATAAATCCCTGCAGGGGATAGATATTCCAGGGAAGGAGGAATCCACACCAGACGGCCCGCTTCATGTTCCCTGATGTCCTGCATCAAAGCACGCATCTTTGCATTGGCAGGATTAATCTTTTGATAGTTGAGGATGTCTTTTCGATTCAGGAACGCCTTTTCATGCCTTCTCACCAATTCGGTCAAGACCTGAGACGGTGAGGAAAGCGCCTCTACCAACTTCTTCTGCACCTTATAATCAGATGGCCCCATCAGGTTCGGCGCAAAGGGAATGGAGCGCCAATATTCAAAGGTGTCGCCACCCCCAATGTGGCGGGCCAGATCTTCATAGGCTTTCCAGGTACGAATATCAGCACCTTCGAGATGCATATCTCCCAGCTGTTTTTCCACCAACATGCCATCACGATCCGGTGTTGCCGCTAATCTTTCTGTCCTGGACATCACTGTACGCAGCTGCTGTTCAATGGTGTCCTTAGCCTGTTTGGCCCGGCTGAGCCCCTCGCCGGTTTCCCCTTGAATCCCCTGTCGCATCACAGAGAGATTCCTTAAGACTGTCCCTGCACGCTCAGAGCCCGCCAGGAAACTGATGGTGTTGATGAAATCCCGATAATGATCATCACCTCCCACCTCATCAGGAAGGGTGTACATCTTATAAGGGGTTGCAGATAACACCAGGGTTCTAGACTGTCGTGAGCCAATCACCTTCAGCGCAAGTTTCTGTTCCTGGCTGAGTTTCTGCTCTTCCTCCCCAGTGGGAAAAAGATCTTTAAAACGCTGAAACTCATCCATGATCACCAGATCTGGGGTCAATAAATCAACAGCACAGGCTGCCATCTCAAAACGCAATTTTCCAATGATCTGGTTACGCCTGCGATTATCCTGCCAGGTTTTCTCCTCCGGAATCACCCATGAGTCAACATCTGGGAATAACTCATCAAGCACACCGCTCTTTCGGATTCGCTTGTTGAAGTTACTCAACAATGCGGGATCAAGATGGAGATTCTTAAAACGTTCAACCTCGCGTTTAAATGAGGCCAACCCTGCCTGGCACCTGAGGTAGTGCAACCATTTACACTCATCGATGCTGAGATCTACCGAATAGCTCAGCATCTTGTATAACAAGGCACGCTCCCCCATGCGACCAGCACTATTTCCCAGTTCAAAAGAAGTACCGGGAGTAAAGGAGATGAGTTGGACACCTGCGATCTCCTCATTGCCCATCATCGCTGGCAATAGCGTCAGTCTGTCTGCATTATCCTGCGGTATCCCCTGCGTAAGAGATCTGAGTCGCTGGAGATTCTGACGGGCAATTTGTCCATTGGAACAGATATAGACAATCGTGATTGTCTTCTCTCCATCCCACAGATGGTTGATTGCTTTAGCAGCCACTCCTTTGGCCACCATGGTCTTGCCCAACCCCACCTCATCAGCCACCAAAAAACGTCGGGTGGAGTCCTCAGCCAGCCATAGTCTGTGGAATGCATGCTCCACTGTGGCACGTTGAAACGGTTTCAGGGTGCAAAGAACATCCTCTGGATCAGGGGCTACAGCATTCATGAATCTTCCTCCGTCTCCAGAAAGTCACGGACTACATCCCACATCTGGCCGAAATCTTTAAAGATGCTCCCCTCAAACTCCCCTGACTCACTGACCTCACGCAGCTGCTCCACCCGCTCGCTCACCCGTTTAAGATAGATGGGATCCTGGGTAATAGCTTTCATCAGTGGCTCAAAAAGCACCGGTGGCGGAAGGTTCTTCTGACGGGCACTCGGGGGATCATCACGCTGGGGTCTGACCAGCATCTGTCTCTCAAAGGCACTAGGTCTAGAACCAGTTCCGAGGAGAAGCATCAGATATCTGAATTCATCTTCAGCATTGGTGATTAACTGTGACAAGGCGAGTTGGTTTCTACCAGGAAAATTATTGCTGAGGGAGGTCAACAAACAGCATGAACGGGTAATAAACTTGTCTTCATGCGCCACCAGGGTGCGCACTGCCACGAACCTGGTGATATTGCTCTTATCAATTGTCCATGACAACTCCGGAGCCAAGTCATGTTTCATCCCCGGAACAGTTAAAAGGAATACTTCGCTATTTCCCGGGGCATCATCTGGAATATCCAGTGTCAGTCTCACTAGGACCTCGCCATTATCTTTCTCCACCAGGTCCTGGTGTGGCTTTGTCAACGCCAATAACCGGTGAAATTTTGAAATGTTGAATTCAATATCACGGCTGCCCGCACTGACGCCTTCAGCTGTTTCAGGTGAATAGGATTCCATGATGCTGGCCAACCCCATGAGTCCACCACTATCACCCAGGATTGCTTCGGTACCGCAATTTTGTGTCGGGCCGGTGAGAACTGCATTGAACTCGATATTTCTTCCCCATCCGGCGTTAGTTAAGTTAGCACTACCGGTGACAGTGACAGAGGTGCCATCATGACGATCAAAGACAGTGGTTTTGGCATGAAGGCCGGAAAACTCCTGGTTATTATCCCTTTGTTCCGGTTCCTCCACCAGCACAAAACTATCCCAACCTTCCAGAGCTGTGCTGCCCAGTCGATCTAATTCCTCCGGTCGCGACAACAGCTTCTTCTCCCGGACTTCTCCCCCGATCCGATCGAGCATGTCACGGCTTAAAAATGGGCTGATAGCCACCATCTCCCCTGTCTCTTGGAAAAGTCCTTCACTGGTTGTCTCACCCATCAGCGCTAACAACCTGCCTGTTTCAAAGGGCTGCGGAACATCCAGCATCACCTGGCTGAAGGTGGAGAGCAGTCGTTCCAGATCTTCCTGCTTCTTTCCGCTCAGCTTCTCCACGGACCATTCAGGCAGTCGGGACAGGAACTCCACTGCCGGGCCGGGGTCGATCTTCCCCGTAGGTGATTCATCCAGGACCAAAAGGGTATCCCTGGCATTATCCAGGGTGAGATTTCTGCTGGTGACGAGGAAACGGTGATGGAACTGCTCTTCTTTGCAGTAGCGCACCGCCCAGATTTTCGGATGGAATACAGCATTGTCTCCGGGCGCGGTCACCTCATGGATGCTATCTTCCAAAAAGGTGAACAGTGGATTGAAGTTTGTCGGCACATGTATTCCACCAGCCTGGGTGAACACCGTGGTGCGATTGATATTGCGCTGCGTGGCATCCAGCAGGGCGATCACATCTCTTTCGGTGGAAAGAGTGTCCCCACGCAGAGCGAACACCATGGGTGTCAACAACATGGCATTAAGGTCCATGGAATAGGTGGTGGTCACGCACAGATCAAGTTCAAAACCAGGTGGGGGTTGCAGAGCTTCAGTGAGAACCACTAGATCATCTGGCTTGAGCATCAGATTTCCCCCAAGCCTGCATAGATATCCTGGAGATGTGACTGTACAAACCTCCACCGGAAATCCAGTCGTGTAGCTCCGGATTTTCCGCCCCAATTATCCAGTGACTTTTTGTTATGGAGCCGGGCCCGGTTTTTCTTGGTCTGGAATTCCCGCTCGGAAATCAGACGTCGTAAAGCAAGGTTGGTGGCTGGATTTTCCACCCGCGGGACACTCTCAAACCAGGTGCTAAAGAACTCCTTCGTCTGGCCACTCAGACTACGGTTCTGGCCCGTGACAATCGCCCAGATATCAAGCTGATCAGAGTGCTCAAGTGTGGCCATATCAGTGGCTTCCTCGCTCCACCGCTGGAGTTTTTCCTGATAATTCTCCTGTGCCTCATGCCCGGATTTATCAGCCAGCATCAAATTATAGAGAAGACTGGCCCCATGACTGTAGAAACTGAAGCGTTCAGCTAGATCGATCGGACGTTGCAGTTCCGCCGGCAGATCTTCTGTGATCATGGGATCCCAGCAATACTCCACGTTGAAATCGGAATCATGCCACAGGCTGGGTCGGTTCTGGACCAGATATGCCAGCAGGGAATCGCGTTGAAAATATGAAATGTTCTGCCGTAAATACTCCGCCTCACCGGCAGTCAGGGCAAAGGTGGTTGAGGTGAGCAGGCCCCCGGGGTTTAGCGGTAGATATTGGTGAATCCCCAGATCAATCTCATGAGAGGCTACATCCGCATTCTCTCTGACCGGTGCTTTCCCGTCCTGTTGCCGCTGCCAGAAACAGCGCTCAAAATAGTTCCGGAGGGTGAGGTCTTCAGAAATGATGCCCCACGCTTTCAAGGCGCTCCAGTACATGACGCTTGGTGGCCGGCTCAGATTCTTTCTGGCGTCCTGCCCAATGACACCAGTCAGCTCCCCACCGGTTTCCAGAGCGGTGATGAGGATGGTCTCTAGATCCCTCATCTCAAAGTGCATGGCCTCAATGGTGTCCTGCCGCGAAGCGATCTCCATCAACCAGGGTAGAAATAACACATAACGTATCCGGGTGTGCAACGTGGAGATCCCGGGGAAAAATAGATCAGCGAAGGAATCCCGAATCTGCCCTATCCCGAGATCATCCACAGTGGTTTTATCGCGGAATTGATCCACAGCTTCCATCATCCGACGGCGTTCATCCGGGTCTATCGCGAACCAACCAAAGGTAGAAGCCATGCAACCATTATGCCTGGTTGTATACGGGATAGTCGGTGTACCCCCGCTCCTCACCGACATAGAAGGTGTCTGGATTCGGCTCATTCAAGGGCGCATCCAACTGCCAGCGCCGCACCAGGTCCGGGTTGGCCAGCGCGAGTCGACCCACCGAGACGGCGTCGGTGGCCTGCTTATCCACAAGCCCCTCCGCCACCTCCCGGGTGGTGAAACTCTTGAATCCGGTGTTGAGAATCACCGGTGCGTTGACCTCATCCCTCAAGGTCTGCACAAGGTGGCCTTCCGGTTCGTGGTGCACCACCTCAACGTGGGCCAGCCCCAGAGGAGCCAGGCCGCGGGCCAGGGCGGTGTAGGTGGCCAGGACATCCTCGCGGTCATCTTCAACAGCACCCTGAATATTGTGCTCAGGTGACACACGGATGCCGGTGTTCTCCGCACCGATGGCCTCAGTAACTGCCGTGACCACCTCGATGACAAAGCGGGCCCTGTTCTCAGGGGTCCCGCCGTAGTGGTCAGTGCGGTGGTTGGCGGTGGGGGCCAGGAACTCATGGAGCAGGTACCCATTGGCACTGTGGAGCTGCACCCCATCCATTCCGGCAGCCATCGCATTGCGTGCACCCGCCACAAATTGCTCAATGATGGCAGGCAGTTCTTCTGGGGTCAGTGCGTGTGGAACCACCGGATCCACCTTGCCCGATGAAATACGGATCGGGTCTGGTGCCACAAGAGCACTGGGTGCCACGGTGCGGCCGGTTCCGGTGTGCTCCGGATGGGAGATACGGCCACCATGCATGACCTGCATGATGATCTTGCCACCCCGTTCATGGACTTCATCGGTGATCTCACGCCAGGCATTGATATGTTCCTGCGTCTGGATCCCCGGCTGACGGCCCCAGGTGCGTCCCTCCTGGATCGGCCAGGTGCCCTCAGTGATGATCATCCCAAAATCAGCACGCTGAGCGTAGTAGTCCCTCATCATCGCATTCGGGGTGCCATCAGTTTCTGCCCTGATGCGAGTCAGCGGGGCCATGACGATACGGTTCTTAAGCTCGTGGCTGCCAAGTGCAACCGGAGCGTACAAAGGATGGGTGGTGATTTGATTACTCATGGATGTTGAGTCCTCTCATTCTTCTTGACCGTGTGTGGGCATGCTATTCCTGCAACGGGATCAGCTACGGAATTGTTCCCCACGCAGAAGTGGCATGTAGGCAATCACACACCCACCAACCAGCGCACCCAGGCCACCCATGATGAGATCACTGATCGTATCTTCATAGGTGACATAGATCTGCTGGGTGATGAAGGTGAACCCGACCCACTCCACAATCTCCCACAACACACCGAGTGCAAGCCCCAAGGTTGTGGTGAGGATTACCCCGGCGCCGGGATGGCTGCCAGGTAGTGGTACTGCCCCATAACGGGCCAGAAGGAGATAGGCCACCACAGCTAAACCGCCGGCACAGATGAAGTGGATGAGCAGATCCCACCAGGTAATCGAGGTATAGAGCTCGAAAAGATTACTCCACGCCGCAATGAGAAGACTGCTGGTCAAAATGATATCCGGCCAGGGTTTCATGCCAAGGAAGCGGGCGATCACCAGTCCCGGCAGGGTAAAGGCAATGACTCCGGCCTGCGCAAGTTCAAAGAAAAAGAGTGAAAAAAAAGAAACTCAGCAGACCTGCGATGCGGATAAGGTCTGCTGTTATCTCACTGAACCCCCTCGGAGGGCGGATGAAATTGTCGATCATGATGGGAACCGTTTCGTGAAGGTGTCAGCAGAGCGTGGACTGGAAGATGATCTGAGGCCCAGACACCAGCGTACTGATAGGCATTAATCCCAACTCTATGCACCTCCCAACCGGGAGTACTGAGGATCCAATCAATACGGGCTCCCGCAGTGGGATCCCGATAATTGGGAAATGTTCCCCATTCGGTAGTCAGACGCTGTGCTGCAGCTGCCCAGGTATCGCGCAGGAGCTCATCGCCAGTGAAGATCCGGTGGGTTCGGCTGTGCTGATCAGTATTGAAATCACCGGTCAGAATGGCTGGAATTCCGCGCTGCCGGATGAAGGCACGGATGGCTTGACCGGAACGCAGGCGGGAACGCCGCGAGAGATGGTCCAGGTGGGTGTTGATCGCCAGAAAACGTGTGGCAGTCTGATGATCGAGAAAACAGGCAGCCACGAAGGCCCGGGGAAAGAGATTGCCCCAGGACCGCGACCCAGGACGCTCCGGATAATCTGAGAGGGCATATTGTTGCCAGCTTTCGAGGGTGAACCGGGTGGTGTCAAAGAAGATCGGGGTTGCTTCACCTCCATGATCACGCCCCCTCCCCTGCCCCACGGACTGGTATGAGGAGCCGAGGATATCTTGGAGGGCCTATGCCTGTCCCGGCAGCACTTCTTGAAACCCGATGACAGTGGGTTGCTCTGCGGTGAGAAGGGCCGTGATGGCAGGTTTCCGTGCCTCCCAGTGATCAACTCGGCGCGCCACCACAGCTGGCATCTGTCGACGGATATTCCATGTCATGACATGGATGGCCGGCGGAACCGCAGGCCCGATAACAACAGCCATTCTCATACCTTCCTTCCGATATTTTCTCTTTGCTCAGGGCTCGATGATTTCCCTGGGCACACCATCAGGAAAGTCCCCGTGGCGTATGCGGTAGTACTTCACAAAGGCACGCACCGCTGTGGGAAGAGTTTCATAGATATAATCATCGCCCACCAGGTTAATGAACCCTGAAGGTTCCAGGCGCCGGTACAGATCTTGTTTGACCCGCGCCATGGTGAAGCGGATGTTACGCTGTGCCAGTTTTGTGTACAGCTCTTCTAGGGCATCAACCGCAGTCAGATCGATCTCAGTGTTTGCTTCAGCATTGAGAAGGAACCATTCCACGCGATCCTCAGATTCATCAACCGCCTGCAGGGCACGTTCCACGAAGTTCTCCGCGTTGGCGAAAAATAGTGGTGAATCATAGCGGAACACCACTAATCCCTGCACGGTGGTGGCATCCTCATAATCATCCAGGCTGTGCATCCCGGGAACCCCGGGAACGTAGCCGAGTACATCTGCATAGGGGCGAGTGATACGACGGATCAGATCCAGGATGGATATCGCCACCGCAAAACCAATACCGGCCAACACCCCGAAGAACACCACGGCTGCTGCTGTGGCTGCTGTGATGACGAATTCGCTCTTGCGGAAACCTACAATTCGACGCAGTTCCTTGAACTTAATCAACCGGGCAGCTGCGTAGATCACCAGGGCACCCAGGGCGGCATCCGGGAAGGATGCCAGGACAGGTCCGGCGAATGCCAGCACCGTCATCACAAAGATGAGCACCACCAGGGAATGCACCTGTGTTTTCGCCCCAGCGGCATCGCCGAGCACCGTGCGCGAACCACTGGAGGACACAGGAAACCCCTGGAGGAAACCATTGGCCAGGTTGGCGGAACCCAGTGCCAGCAATTCCTGG
>NZ_CALZFS010000127.1 GCF_945649885.1 uncultured Corynebacterium sp.
TTTTGAATTGTTATAGGTGACAGACATGATCGATTTTGGGGGAAATTCTATTGGCAATCTGCCCCATCGGCAGAGAGCATCTGCAGAGAGCGGAAAAGGCATTCAGCCGTGACACAAAAGTATTCCGCTAAGGTGTGGCGCGTGAGCTTCAGAGATATCTTCGCCGACACCCGCCCCTTCAAGGTCCCCGCCTTCAAGCGACTGTGGCTGGGCAATGTGGCAACCGTACTGGGTGCGCAGCTGACCGTGGTGGCGGTGCCGGTTCAGATTTATCAGATCACCGGATCATCCGCCTATGTGGGACTGACAGGTGTGTTCGGCCTGGTGCCACTGATCATCTTCGGCCTTTACGGAGGCTCCATTGCCGATGCCTTTGACAAGCGCATCGTGCTCATCTGCACCACCGTCGGGTTGATCGCCACCACGGCAGGTTTCTGGGTGTTGACCATTGCAGGCAATACCAATATTTGGTTGCTGCTCATCAACTTTGC
Source organism: uncultured Corynebacterium sp. (assembly GCF_945649885.1). GTDB lineage: Bacteria > Actinomycetota > Actinomycetes > Mycobacteriales > Mycobacteriaceae > Corynebacterium. The sequence goes on from NZ_CALZFS010000127.1 coordinate 492, forward strand.
TCTGCAACAGGCCTTCTTCGCGGTGAATCAACCAACAAGAACGGCGATTCTGCGAAGACTCCTGCCGGTAGATCAGTTGGCTGCCGGCACCTCACTGAACATGTTGCTGATGCAGACCGGTGCCATCGTGGGCCCGCTGCTGGCCGGTGTTCTGATTCCCCTGATCGGTTTCGGTTGGTTGTACTTCCTTGATGTTCTCTCAATCGCACCGACTTTGTGGGCGGTGTGGGCATTGCCGGCCATGAAGCCCATCGGCGAGGTGATGAAGGCTGGTTTTGCCAGTGTTGTTGATGGGCTGAAATATCTCATGGGCCAGCCGGTTCTGCTCATGGTGATGTTGCTAGACCTCATCGCGATGACCTTCGGCATGCCGCGAGCACTGTATCCGGAGATCGCGGAGGTCAGCTTCGGCGGTGGGGCAGCCGGTGCCACCATGCTGGCATTCCTCTACTCCTCCATGGCCTTAGGCGCGGTTCTCGGCGGTGTACTGTCCGGATGGGTGTCGCGTATCAGCAGGCAAGGCGTGGCGGTGTACTGGTGCATCGTCGCCTGGGGTACCGCAGTGGCCCTGGGTGGTGTGGCCATCATCATGAGCCCGGGCCAAGTCACCTATTGGGCCTGGTTGTTCATCATCATGATGATCATCGGCGGTATGGCGGACATGTTCAGTTCTGCGGTGCGCAATGCCATTTTGCAGCAGTCAGCAGCAGAACACGTGCAGGGCAGGATCCAGGGCGTGTGGATCATCGTTGTGGTCGGCGGCCCCAGATTGGCGGATGTTCTGCACGGTTGGCTGGCTGACCCCTGGGGTGCAGGTTGGACCACGTTCTGGGGCGGTGTAGCCGTGGTGGTGCTCACCGTGGTCTGCATGGTCTCGGTACCGAAGTTCTGGGCTTATAGGCGCCCCTCCCCTCACGTGGATGAGGCCGATCCCCAGCAATAATCTGATTGCTGACACATTTCCCCCGCGGGGGCAATCCAATAGGTAAAGTGAATACTATCGGCCACCTAGAGTTCCCTCCCCTGAAGAAAACAGGCAATAGAGGTTCCCCCACCCAGATGTACTGCGGAAATGCCGAGTAAACCACCCCCAATCCAGACCATGCGGTCTATTTTAGAATGAGCCAATTAGACAGTGTTGTCTATGATTGGCTATTGTTTTATTCATGCCAAATCAGGCCCTTTTCTCAGCGTCCTTTGCCCGCCCATCAACACCGGCGGCAAAATGCATGCACCATATCCGTCTCGGCCAGCAACTCATCCGCAATGAGCTCGTCGAGGCCACCGGCCTGTCCCAGCCCACTGTGACCCGAGCAGTCACAGCACTGATGCAGGCTGGACTGGTTCGTGAGCGCCCTGATCTCACCCAGTCCTCCGGACCCGGTCGGCCAAACATCCCCCTCGAGCTGGCACCCAGCCCCTGGATTCACGCAGGAGTGGCCATCGGAACCAAGACGTCCTATATCGCAATCTTCGACACCAAGGGACGCACCCTCCGCGATAACATTGTGGAGATCTCCGCCAATGACCTAGACCCCGACACCTTCATTGAGCACCTCATTGCCGGCGTGAACCGTTTGACCACCGGCATTGATCTCCCACTCGTGGGCATCGGTGTGGCCACCTCCGGAAAGGTCACCAGCGGCGGCGTTGTCACCGCCAACAACCTCGGCTGGGAAGCAGTCGACATCGCAGGCCGTATGAAATACCAGTTCAGCGTGCCCGCTACCATCGCATCCGCCATCCCCGCCATCGCCGCCTCCGAGCTGCAGGCCTCTCCCCTGCCCCGCCCGGACCAGGCCACCCCGGTCACCCTGACCTTCTACGCGGATGACTCCGTCGGCGCGGCCTACAGCAATGACACCGGGGTACACGTTGTCGGACCACTGCAGACCGCTGACAACTCCGTACTCGACACCAGCGGCATGAATCCCGAGGACGCCCTGAGTACCCGAGGTTTCCTCAACCGCGTCTCCGACCAAGGCATCTTTGCCGAAACCCTGGCAGAACTGGTCACGATCGCCACCACGAATGAAAAGGCACGGATACTTCTCGACGAGCGCGCAGCACTGCTCGCTCACTCAGCGGCTGCCGCCTTGAAGGATCTCAAGCCCTCCACCCTGGTCCTCTCCGGCTCTGCCTTCTCCGAGGACCAGAAGGGCCGCTCCGTCTTCGCCACCGAACTGAAGAAGCAGTACCCGGCAGATATCGAACTCCGCCTCATCCCCACCCACCGTGAGAACGTGCGCGCCGCCGCCCGCGCCGTGGCCTTGGACAGACTGCTGAACACACCACTGGCACTGGCGCCGGAAGAGCTCAACGGCTAACCCTCCATAAAGGAAATCTCCCCTGTCCCACAGTTCATTTGCACTGCAGCACAGGGGAGCTTCTTGTCATATGGAGACCTGAACAACAACTAGAGCAAGGGCACACCGCGGAAATCCACACTGAAACGGCCACTGCGCAGCAGAATCAGGACGAACTCGATGAAGGCCCACACACCGACCACAAAGAGCAGCGGCAACCCGATGAGGATGAAGGAGAAGAGCCATCCGGTGACCGTCAGCGCCAGCTGTGCGACTCCCGCACGGGTATATCCCAGGTAGAAGTTGTGCACACCCAGGGTGCCCAGGAAGAAGGCCAGGAGAGCAGCGATGATCATGCTCTTCTGTTGGATATAAGACTGCCCATAGGACTGGCTATATGCCTGCCCATAGGACTGGTTGGGCATGCCGCCCCACTGTTGTGGGTTCGAGGGTGCAGGAGCCGGGGGCTGCGCGGCAGGACCCTGGTTCCACTGCTGGTTCGGGTCGGCGCCCCAGTTGTTCGCGCCATTGTCCGGCTGGTGAAAAGGTGTGGTCATACCGAGATCTCCCGTTCTCAGAGCTGTGGATTTAAAAATCCATGGTCCCTTGAAATTACCACGGGAGAAAACCCCAGGCCACACCTGTCGTGCCCTCCGCCCGTCATCGAGAAGACTTAAGAAGAGGGAATCACGCAGCGGAAACCGATATTTCCGGATGTGGAGTCAGGGGTGTTGGAGGAACGTGCCGATACCCGGTAGCGGTTGCAATAGGAATCGTGACAGAGATAGGAGCCACCCCGCATCACGCGGCGCTCCCCCGACTCAGGTCCCTGCGGATTATCCTGGACCGCTCTCGGATAATAATCCGGATCAAACCAGTCCGAGCACCACTCCCATACATTGCCGGACATCTGCCAGAGGCCGAACTTATTCGACTTGAAGGTCTTGCCCGGCGCAGTGGTCAAAAACCCATCTTCTGCTGTGTTGTCCACAGGAAAGCGGCCCTGCCAGATATTGCTCCGCCACTGTCCCTTGGGGGTCAGTTCATTGCCCCATACATACCGTTTTCCAGCAGCGCCTCCCCTGACGGCGTATTCCCACTCGGCTTCAGTGGGCAGTCTGCCACCCGCCCAGGAGCAGTAGGCCAGGGCGTCGTCCCAGGAGACGTGGACAACGGGGTGGTCACCGATGTTTTCAATGCTGGACCCCGGACCATTCGGATGCTTCCAGTCCGCCCCCTTCACCGCCAGCCACCAGGGCACCCCGGCGACACGGTTGAGGATATCCCCGGGCTGCCCCTGGAAAGCCAGGTGGAACACCGCCGACGCACCTTGGTGTTCTGCCGTCGTCACAAAACCTGTGGCCTGCTCAAAGGTGGCAAACTGATCATTGGTCACCGTGGTGGCGCCCATGGAGAAAGCAGCGATGCTGACCGGATGGACAGGACCTTCGCCGTCCTGTGCATAGCCCTCCCGGAAGTGATCTCCCATCTGGAAATCACCTGCAGGGATATCCACGAATTCCGCCGGGCAGGAGGTGAGGCCTGCGCTCTCCCACTCCGGAACAGTCACCTTTGCATGGTTCAGCTTCCCAGCATCGGCTTTGTTCACCAGCCCTGCAGGTGCGCAGCAGCTACTCACCGGCAACTCCGGCAGGCAACTGGATGTTTTCTGCCCAGTCAACGGTCACGGCTCGTTCACTTCGGTTGGCTGGTAGCGCATTCATGGCCTCAAACTCTACAGGCACCACACCATTTTCTTCGGCGTATTGATCCCATTTATCGGACAGTTCCTGGACGATATCTGGGTTCTCTGCCGACACATCGGTGGTTTCACCTGGATCATCAGCGAGATTGTAAAGGGAGTAGGCGCCCGTTCCTCCGGCATCCTCCGTGGAGAAAATCAATTTCCATTCCCCACTCCAATAGGCACGGTCACCAAACAGCTCCATGCCATAATCATCAGATCCAATACGGTCAGTCTCACCGTCCAGCAGTGGCTTCACGGAGTCTCCATAAAGAGCTTGATCAGTGTTGAGTTCTGCACCCGCATAGTCAGCGAAGGTGGGATAGAGGTCTCCGACATGTCCGAAGGTATCCACCACCCTGCCCTGATCCCTGTCTGCGGAATGTGGCTGCTTCATCACCACTGGCACGCGCACTCCACCTTCAAAGACTGATTTCTTGTAGTGGAAAAACGGTCCGGATGCAGTCTGGGCATTGGGGGCTCCCATGGTGACAAAGGAACCTGGTTCACCATAGGAGTTGAAGTCCCCAGCCACCGGATACTGCTCATCCTGCCAGGCTTGCACTTCGTCCGTGTGCGCATAACCGTGACGGGATGCCGGGGATGCACCGTTGTCACTGGACACCACGATCAGGGTGTTGTCATATTCCCCGGTTTCCTTGAGGTGATCGATCACGCGTCCGATCTGCTCATCGAGGTCGTGGATGATTGCTGCATAGATGGCCAGTCGGTAGGCAAGATCATGCTGCTGCTCCGGGGTCAGGCTGTTCCATTCAGGAACCTGGCTGGGGCTGCGTGTCTCAACATCTGTATCAAGCAGACCCCGCTCTACCAACCTGTCAATGCGCCTTTCCCGTAGTTCCTCATAGTTGTTGTCATTCCGGTACAGGTCGAGATAGTGATTCACTAGTTCATCGTCCTGGATCTGGAGTGGATCATGGGGAGCGTTATAGGCGAGGTATCCGAAGAAGGGCTGATCAGAGTCCTGCCCTTCCTCGATCATGGTCAGCATTTCATCTGTGAAGGCGTGGGTGCTGTAAAAATCATCCGGAAGTGAGTCCACGGGCTGTCCATTGCGGTCATATTTAACAGTGTTAACCGGTTCTTCCTGGCGGGGTGAAAACCTGGTGGCATCGGAATAATAGGAGCTTGCTGCATCCAGCAGGGTGAAGTTCTGCTGGAATCCCAGTCCCTGCGGAGTCTGGTCCGGTTCATCCCCAAGGTGCCACTTGCCCACCTGGTAGGTCTGATAACCGGATTCCGCCATGACCTCGGCTATGCCGGTGAAATCACCTTCCAGGGAGCCCTTATAGCCAGGTTCTGAAGTTGACACACCAGGGCCGGTGAGGCCCTCCATGGAACCCAGTCCCACCTTGTGGGGGTTTTGTCCGGTCATCAGTGCAGCACGGGTGGGTGCGCACAGCGGATATGCATGGAAGTTGGTGAACTGGGTTCCTTCCGCGGCCAGGGCATCAATATTCGGGGTTTCCGCCTCTCCACCGAAGGATCCCAGGTCGGTATAACCGAGGTCATCAAGCAGGATCATGAGGACATTGGGCTGTATGGATTCCTCAGCAACGGCACGTGCCTCTGTGCTGATCGTTGTCGGTTCCGAGGTGCCCTGGGTTGAGCATCCCATCAGGGCGGTGGCCAGCACGGCTGAAGCGCACAAAGAAATGGCGATTCTGGATCGCTTCCCCATTTTTTTTAGACATTGATTTCCCTTCACAGCCCTCCTTGGTGGAGGGGCGGCAGTATTTCTTAAAAATGCTGTTGACTATGCAAGAACCACCCAGTAGTGACGTATATCTCGCTTGCATGAAAAGATGCCACGTCGCATAATTTTGTACAAACACTTATTTCCGCTGAAGTTATTCGGAAAAATCAATAAAGGCAGATGAGAATATATGCTGTTTAATTTCACCCTGCGGCAACTAGCCTATTTCGTGGCTGCCGCGGAGTCCGGTTCCACGGCCAAAGCGGCAGAGAAACTCCATCTAAGCCAGTCCGCACTGTCATCCTCATTGACAGATTTAGAATCAGCCGCCGGCACCACCCTCCTGGTCCGCCGCCAGGGCAAAGGCCTGTCACTGACCACCACCGGTGAAGAATTACTGGCCTATGCGCACCGCATCCTGCATGCCTCAGCCGACTTCGACCAACACTCCCGTTTTCTCCGTGGCGATCACTCCGGGTCCCTCAACCTCGGCTGCGTGGAAACCATTGCCCCTGCGTATATGCCACGGCTGATGTCCGCCTTCCGGAAGCAGTTCCCCGAGGTGGAGATGCACATCATGGAATCCAGTCAACAGAAGGTGCTCGCTGCCGTGGATGAAGGCCGGGTGGATATCGCCATCACACTGGACCATGGGATTCCCCACACATTCTCCACGGTGTTCATTGCCCGCCCGAAGCTCAACATCATGGTGTCCAGGGACCATCCACTGGCTACCGCCACGGAAGTAACACTGCATGATGTCAAGGACGAATCCCTGGTACTGCTGGGCACCACACCCCTGAAACAGATGGCAGAGAAGCTCTTTTCTGATGCATCCATCTCCCCACGGATCGTGCATACTTCCAGCAATTTTGACCATGTCCGTGCCCTGGTTCATGAAAACCTGGGCTATACACTCGTGGGCCCACCGGATGGCCGGCTTCCACACTGGGGTGATGGGGTGGTGGTGATCCCCATCAAGGGCAGGCCGGGTACCCAGACGATCGTGGCCACCTTTGATCGTCGAATTCCACCCAACAGGCGCATGAGGAATTTCCTGGAACTGGCGGGTACATTCACAGAGCTCAATAAGGAAGCAGAAAACTAACTGAAACGTACCTCATCCAGGGACAATGCCTCGCTTATGGAGGCCTGGTTCTTGGAGGTCTCCACATAGCGTCCGGCATGCGGAATGAAGGCAGCAGATTGTTCGTCGGAAAGCTCTCGTCGCACCTTGGCCGGCACTCCGGCAGCAAGGGACTTCGCCGGGATTTCCTGGCCTTCGAGCACCACGGCGTTGGCTGCGATCAGGGAGCCTTCACCGATGACGCTGCGTGACAGCAACGCGGACTTCATACCCACCAGGGTGCCGTTGCCCACCGTCGCGCCGTGAACGAGTGCCATGTGGCCGACAGTGACATCTTCGCCAAGCCTGCAGGGCGCATCGCCATCAACATGGAGGACGCAGTTGTCCTGGATATTGGTACGTGCGCCGATCTTGATGGCATTCACATCACCGCGCAGCACCACCCCATAGAACACTGAGGCATCAGGGCCGATCTCGACATCGCCGATGATGGTGGCATTCGGTGCTATCCAGGCTGTTTCATGAATGCGTGGGGCCTTGCCGTTGAATGGGAGGATCAGTGGTCCGTTGTTCATGAAAGTTCCGCCTTCAATGCGTGGAAATCTGTGTAGTGGACTGCCATCATGCCCTCTTCACGGGCAGCGTTGACGTTGGCCTGGCGATCATCGATGAAGGTGATCTCCCCGGCAGGAACACCGAGGGCCCCAATGGCCAGTTGGAATGCCTTCGGCTCAGGCTTCGCAGTATCAATATCGCAGGAGAACAGGACAGCATCCAGAGAATCCAGCCACGTGCCATGCACCTCCCGTAGTTTCCTGGCCACCCCTGAAGGAATATTGGCCAAAATGCCCACTACATGACCCTGTTTTTTCAGTTCAGAGATGAAATTCTGCACATCCTCATCAATCTCAGTGACACCGGCATAATCAGCCGCCATGGCCTCACCGAAA
>NZ_CALZFS010000128.1 GCF_945649885.1 uncultured Corynebacterium sp.
CTCATCGTTATCAGCGATGCGCTCTAACCGACTGAGCTATAGGCCCTGGGAACGAGACATAACTTTACCCAGATACCGCATAACACACAAATCCGCTGGTCAAGCCCTGTTATTGTGGCTTGCCAGCGGATGTATGCCTGATGTTAAACCGAAGTTTTAGTCAGCTTCTTCCTGCAGTTGCACAGTGATGCCTCCGAAGAGGTCCACGATCGCGTTGTAGATAATCGCGATCAGTGGCGCGAGGATTGCCACGGTGATTGCTCCGATGGCGCCCAGGAGCGCAGAGACACTCAGGACGAGGCCGAAGGTGACGGCCTGTTCACCGCCGACACCGCCGATGACGTCGTTGAGATTCTGCCATACACCTGCGGTGTCCAGTCCGAAGTACAGGACGCAGACGCAGACGATCCAGGCAACCAGTCCGATGAGGGACAGTGCCAGGGCTACCCGGAAGGTGGCCAGAGGCGAGATTCGGGTGATCGATACTTCTCGGGTTGCCACGAATTACTCCTCGTTGTCGGCTTCGTTGTCAGCGTCGTCGTTTACACCGGCTTCAACGCCCGCCTCAGCCTCAACGTCGGCTGCTGCGCTCTTGGTGTAAACCTTGGCTGCTGGGCCGTCTACGGCGCCGGTGGCTACCGCCTCGGCGACCTCCTCGCCCTCTTCCTCAACGTTCTTGTCGATGGCGAGCAGTTCAACATCATCTTCGAGGTTGACCAGTCGCACACCCATGGTGGCGCGTGAGGATGGGCGGATCTGGTTGACCTCGGTACGGATGACGCCGCCGGCGGAGGTGATGGCGAAGATCTCGTCATCATTTTCCACCGCCACGGCGCCGATGAGACGCCCACGCTTCGGGGTGTACTTGAAGGTCACCACGCCGAGGCCACCACGGCCCTGGGTGGAGTATTCGTCGATTGGCGTGCGCTTGCCATAACCACCAGAGGTGGCCACCAGGAGGTATTCGCCATCGCGGACAACGCTCATGGCCAGGAGCTGGTCCTCGCCACGGAAGCGCATGCCCTTCACGCCTGCGGTGGCACGACCCATGGGGCGTAGCTGCTCATCGTCGGCGGTGAAGCGGATGGCCTGACCGTATTCAGAGGTCAGCAGGATGTCATCGCCTTCATCAACGAGTGCGGCGCCGATGAGGCGGTCACCGTCATTGAGGTTGATGGCGATCAGGCCGGCGGAACGGGCTGATTCATAGTCGGTGAGGCGGGACTTCTTCACACGACCCTGTGCGGTTGCCAGGACCAGGTACGGGGCATCCTCATAGGTCTGGATCTGGATGACCTGAGCGATGCGTTCCTCCGGCTGGAATTCCAGCAGGTTGGCCACGTGCTGGCCGCGGGCGGTGCGGGAAGCCTCAGGCAGTTCATAGGCCTTGAGACGGTAGACACGGCCGAAGTTGGTGAAGAAGAGGATCCAGTCGTGGGTGGAGCTGACGAAGAAGTGACGGACGATGTCGTCCTGTTTCAGTTCAGCACCGCGGACCCCCTTGCCGCCACGCTTCTGGGAGCGGTAGGCATCCACCTTGGTGCGCTTGGCGTAACCGGTGGAGGTGATGGTGACAACCACGTTCTCACGGGCGATGAGGTCTTCCTCGGAGACATCACCGGTGGCGGCGATGATCTCGGAGCGGCGCTCATCGCCGTACTTCTCGACGATCTCAGTCAGTTCATCGCGGACGATGGTGCGCTGGCGCTCTGGGCTGGCCAGGATGTCTTTGAGGTCAGCGATGATCTCTTCCAGATCTGCGAGTTCGTTGACGATCTTCTCACGCTCAAGGGCTGCCAGACGACGCAGCTGCATCTCGAGGATGGCGTCGGCCTGGATCTGATCGACGTCGAGAAGTTCCATGAGGCCGGTGCGGGCCTCCTCAACCGTGGGGCTACGACGGATGAGTGCGATGACCTCGTCGAGCATGTCCAGGGCCTTCACCAGGCCGCGCAGGATGTGCGCACGCTTCTCCGCCTGATCCAGGCGGTACTGGGTACGGCGGACGATGACCTCGATCTGGTGCGCCACGTAGTAACGCAGCATCTGGTCCAGACGCAGGGTGCGCGGCACGCCATCGACGATGGAGAGCATATTGGCACCGAAGTTGGCCTGCAGCTGAGAGTGCTTGAACAGGTTGTTGAGCACCACACGTGGCACGGCGTCGCGCTTGAGCGTGACGACGATGCGCATACCCACGCGGTCAGAGGACTCATCCTCGATCTTGGAGATGCCCATGAGCTTGCCATCACGGACCTGCTCCGCGATGTTGGAGATCAGGTTATCCGGGTTGACCTGGTACGGCAGCTCCGTGATGACGATGACGGTGCGGTTGCCCTCCTCCTCGATGGAGGTGACACCGCGCATGCGGATGGAGCCACGGCCGGTGGTGTAGGCATCGTGGATGCCCTTGTCACCGATGATGAGGCCAGAGGTTGGGAAGTCTGGTCCCTTGACAAACTCCATGCACTTTTCCAGTGCGGTGGCGTCATCGGCCTCAGGGTTCTCCAGCAGCCAGAAAATGGCGGCGGCGAGTTCGGTGAGGTTGTGTGGCGGGATGTTGGTGGCCATACCGACGGCGATACCGCCGGAGCCATTCATCAGCAGGTTGGGCACGCGGGATGGCAGAACATCCGGCTCAGTGGTCTTACCATCATAGTTCGGGGAGAAGTTGACGGTGTTTTCACGGATGTCACGGACCATTTCCATGGCCAGTGGGGTCATGCGGCACTCGGTATAACGCATGGCGGCCGGGCCGTCATTACCGCGGGAACCGAAGTTACCCTGACCATCCACCAGTGGGTAACGCATGGACCAGGGCTGAGCCATGCGGACCAGGGTGTCATAGATCGCGGTGTCGCCGTGTGGATGGTAGTTACCCATGGTGTCGGCGACCGGCTTCGCGGACTTCACGTAGCCGCGGTCTGGGCGGTAGCCGTTGTCATACATGGCGTAGAGGACTCGGCGGTGGACAGGCTTCATGCCGTCGCGGACCTCGGGGAGTGCACGTCCCACGATGACCGACATGGCGTAATCGATATAGCTCGACTGCATTTCCTCATTGATATCAATGGGACTGACGCGGTCGAACGTAGCGTTATTGTCGTCGCTCACTAGTTACCTTCCAATGTTTAAAGAACTAGTGGTCCACTATACCTGGGCATTTGCCTAAAAACTGCCTCAGAAAGCGATTAAGAGCGTTTTAAGACACCATAAGATACCAAAGTGATACCACTTCCCTAGTTTTCGGACTACTCTTGAGGCCATGGCCATGACACTTCGACTCAATGAGGACCAGGATCGCGCCCTGACCCTGCTGGCACGCGCCCAGGGATCCAGCAAGCAGGAGGCAGCACTGCGGGCAATCATCACCGCCGCCAGCCGTGTGGTGGCTGATGCTGAGATCGCTGACCTGGCGCGCACCTACGTGCCGGAATATGCCGGTGTGGAAAAACGCATCCGACAGAGCCGCTCATGAGAGGCCTGACTCCGGAGCAACTGCTGGTGATCGCCGATGAGCTCTGTACTGCACATGGTGAGAAGGTGCGGGACTTCACAGCCCTTGCCGCAGCCGCAGCCGTGAGCACCGCCAGTTTCCACGGCGTAAGGGTGCACGACTCCCCCCTCACCATGGCCAGGCAGGTAGCTGAAACCATCACCAGGCTCGCACCACTCAGTGGCCGCAATGGGCAGTTGGCTGCAACCACCCGACAGATCCTGCTGCACCTGAACGCTTAAGAAGCAGCACTCTCATCGACACAACCCCTCCCCCACCTCGGATGAGACTCCCGCTAAAGGCACCTCGGTTGCAGCATCAACATATGCGAATGTAAACTCTGTGACTGTTGTGATTACAGTGACGCAAGTTAACTCAGGTTGTTGCTGTGGAGGAAGAATTGCAACACAATCTTCAATCCATCAAGACCGGCCTCCTTGGCTCAATCCAGGGAGATCGGTCTTTTTGTCGTTAAGATGTTCCCCATGACTTCACTTAAAGAACTTCTTGTCAGCAACGGCTTCGACGCAGCAGTCACAAACATGGCTGATTTCATCTCCACCACCGTGGACAAGCAGTCAGGCCTCACCGGCATGGCACTCAAGGGCGCCATGGCTGCCGCAACCAAGGTAGATTCCGATATCCTCTCCAAGGGCTCCCGTCGTGTCCTACCAGAAATGGCAGAATCCCTCGACCCACTCTGGCAGGAATACACCGCAGGTGGCGGCACTGATTTCGGTGCCCACCTCGCAGCCAACAAGGACCGCGCACTGGACGCCATCCTCAACGTTGCCGACCGCAATGCCGACAGCATCTCCGTTCCCGGCCTGTCCAAGGTGTACAAGGGTGTCCGTGGCAAGGCCGCCAAGGTCATCGAGCAGGAACTACCTGCCATCGGCCAGCTCGTGGAGAAGCACGCTAAGTAACAACTGGGAGACTGGCGGGTCAATCACAAAAGGGCTTCACCGAAAGGCCCCCCCTCAATACAGAGATCAGTAGGGCTTGCTAAGAACAGGATCTCTTAGTTAATGCCAAAGCCTGTGGCTGCATGTGCAGCCACAGGCTTTTTATTTGCCCTGCTCCCCCACCTTTGATCTGGGGGGGTGGAAAAAGGGCATGAAAAAACCGCCGCACCCAGAAGGTGGACGGTTGATCATTACCAAGCGTTAGAGCTTAGAGAGGGCGAACCTGCTGAGCCTGTGGGCCCTTGGCGCCTTCGCCGACCTCGAACTCAACTGGCTGGTTCTCTTCGAGAGAACGGAAGCCGTTGGTCTGAATCTCGGAGTAGTGGACGAAAAGATCAGCGGATCCGTCGTTAGGGGCGATGAAACCAAAGCCCTTTTCGCCGTTGAACCACTTCACAGTTCCCTGTGCCATATCTATACCTTTTTCTTAATGAGGTGATGCTACGTTCGTCAGCATGATTCACTGACGCCCGAGTCGTTGGAACTCCTCGTCCACCTTTAACTTCCGCAGTTACTGCACAGTTAAGGAAAACTAGTCGCTCGCGTGTGCATCTCTTGCGAGCGCCTAGACACTGCGCACAGAAACCGCGACTAGGTACTAGTGTGCCATGAATTTCCTCCCAGCGATAGTGGGGGATCATAATTGGTGTCAAAAAAAGTATTTTAAACCCCCTACAAGGGGGAAAAATATTTAGAGCAGACCCGCAAAAGACACGAAACGATCAGCCACAATTCCGGGCTCACGCGCCCAACGATTATGCCCTAATTCCCCTGGTAGATCCTCAAAACGGACATCAGCGTTAGGGAGGAATCCTGCCAATGCCCTGCTGGATTCTGTGGGGCAATCCAGGTCATCGGTGAAGCGGGTAAAAAGAATGGGAAGTTCCAGTCGACTCATCTCTGCTACGTAGTCAATATCCTGACCGGTGAGGTCATTGAGCGAATTATTGCGGTGGAATCTGCGCCATTCACGCATATGTGCACCAGCCTGGCGGCCATAGCCGACAAAGTCCTTCCCCAGGATCTTCCCGGGCCAGTATCCCAGGCCATGGCCCCCGATGGTTCCGAGTAAGACGGCACCCATACCCAGTGTGCGACCTGTCTTGGGGTCAAAGGTGGGCCGGTGGGGAGAACCTGCCCCCACCCCGAAGATGCCCTTCAGGTTCAGCTCACGGGCTTCTGGGCGCGCGGCGAAGAGACAGGAGATCTGGCCACCCATGGAATGGGACAGGAAAATCACCGGGTGATTGGTCTCCAGTCCCAGTTCCTGCTTGGCCGCCCGGACCTGGGTGGGATAATCAATGGAGGCCAGGTCGTGATAACCCCAGGTGATGGATCTGGAGGCCCGGGCGGAGCTCTGTCCCTGGCCACGTAATTCACCGATGGCCACATGGAAACCGCGGGAGGCTAATTCAGCGGCGATAGGGCGGTAATAATAACCTCCCATGCCAAAGCCTGGCCACACCATGACCAGGGGTTTTTCCTCATCTCCCTTCCACACCTGAACAGGTGAGGTGGAGTCATCTGGCAGCTGGACAAGGACAGTGGCGGTGGGTTCAGTGGCAGTCACGCGTCCCAGGGTATCCAGAAATGTGATTCAGCATGCGAAAGCGCCCCGTAGAATAATCACAGTTGATTCTCCGGGGCGCTCCACATCAGAGATGTGACTTAGATGTCCAGGAAGCGGACGTCCTTGGCGTTGCGGGTGATGAAGCTGCGGCGGGCCACAACGTCATCGCCCATGAGGATGGAGAAGAGTTCATCGGCACGCTGCGCGTCGTGGAGGTCAACGCGGCGCAGGATGCGCACGGTTGGGTCCATGGTGGTTTCCCACAGCTCGCTCGGGTTCATCTCGCCGAGACCCTTGTAGCGCTGGATGCCGTCGTTGGTGTTGATCTTGCGGTTGGCGGCCAGGCCCTCTGCGAGCTGTTCATCGCGCTCTGCATCGGAGTAGGCGAAGCCGGGCTCGCCGCGCTGCCACTTGAGCTTGTACAGCGGTGGCTGTGCCAGGTAGACGTGGCCTTCTGCCACCAGATCCGGCATGAAGCGGAACAGCAGGGTGAGCAGCAGGGTTGCGATATGCTGACCATCAACGTCGGCGTCAGCCATCAGAATGATCTTGTGATAACGCAGTTTGTTGATGTCGAACTCATCATGGATGCCGGTGCCCAGGGCGGTGATGATCGCCTGAACCTCAGCGTTCTTGAGCACCCTGTCCAGACGTGCCTTCTCCACGTTGAGGATCTTTCCTCGCAGCGGCAGGATGGCCTGGAACATGGAGTCACGGCCGGACTTCGCGGAACCACCCGCGGAGTCACCCTCCACGATGTAGAGTTCGGACTTCTTCGGGTCCTTGGAGCGACAGTCAGCCAGCTTGCCGGGCAGTCCGCCCAGGTCGGTTGCTGACTTGCGACGCACCAGGTCACGGGCTTTACGGGCCGCCAGGCGTGCCTGTGCGGAGCCGACAGCCTTGTTGATGATGACCTTGGCTTCAGCAGGGTTGGCCTCGAGCCAGTGACCGATGTGCTCATTGGCCATACGCTGCACAAAAGACTTGATCTCGGTGTTGCCGAGCTTGGTCTTGGTCTGGCCCTCGAACTGTGGATCGCTCACACGCACGGAGATAACCGCAGACAGTCCTTCACGGCAGTCATCACCGGTGAGGTTGTCTTCCTTTGCCTTCAGCAGCTTGTGCTCACGCGCATAGCGGTTCATCAGGGAGGTCAGCGCGGAACGGAAACCCTCTTCGTGGGTACCACCCTCGATGGTGTTGATGGTGTTGGCGAAGGTGTGGACGGACTCCTTGTAGGAGGAGTTCCACTGCATGGCGATCTCAACCTCATGCTCGGTGCCCTTAGCTTCAAAAGCAACGATCGACGGGTGGATGGCGGTCTTGGTGCGGTTGAGGTGGTTGACGTAGTCCTGGAGGCCGTTGGGGTAGTGGAAGATCTTCTTCTTCTCACGCTTCTTCGGCTTCTTCGGTGCGTCAGCGGCTCCCTCATCATCAACCAGTTCGGTTTCGCCTTCGGCGTCGATCTGGTCAAGGGACAGCTCAACAGCGGTGTCGCCCTGCTCAGCCAGTGCCTCGAGCTCAAGCTCCTCATCAGAGGCACGGTTGTCTGTCAGGGTGATGGTCAGGCCCTTGTTCAGGAAGGCCATTTCCTGCAGACGACGTGAGATGGTCTCGAAATCAAAATCAGTGGTTTCAAAGATCTCAGCATCCGGCCAGAAGCGGATGGAGGTTCCTGAACCGCGGGCGTTACCGCCCTCTTCCAGCTCTTCCGGAACAGAGCTGTTGAAATTCTGGAACCAGTGCTTGCCATCTTTTTTGATGTGCGCTTCAACACGGGTGGACAGTGCGTTCACCACGGAGATGCCGACACCGTGCAGACCACCGGAAACCGCATAGGAATCGGAGTCGAACTTACCGCCGGCGTGCAGCTGGGTCATAACAACCTGGACAGTGGGGGCGCCGGAGGCGTGCATTTCCACGGGAATGCCGCGGCCGTTGTCCACGACTTCGACTCCACCGTCTTCCAGCAGAGACACGTCGACGCGGTCGGCATGTCCAGCCATGGCTTCGTCAACTGAGTTGTCGACAACTTCCCAAATCAGGTGGTGGAGGCCGCGCGGGCCGGTGGAACCGATGTACATG
>NZ_CALZFS010000129.1 GCF_945649885.1 uncultured Corynebacterium sp.
CCAGAATTTTCCTGCAGGCTGTCCGATGTTGAAGGTGAAGTTGGTCCCACTACCGGTATCGACCAGGATGCGTTTATCCTCTGGATCGTTGTAGAGGATTCCCCAGGTCTTCCCCTTCTCCCCGGGTGCCTTGGGGTATTTCTTCTCTACGGTCTTCTGGTCCTTGACCATCTCAAACATGAGCACGCCACACAGTGCGAAGGTCACCACCAAGAAGAATGGAAGTTCCCATCTGCCGGGGTTTGCGGTGTAGGTCCTCAACAACAAGATCATGATGCACAGGTTGAGTGCGAACATGAACCAACCGAGGTGCTTCAGGCAGGATTTATAGCCGTGCCAGGTGCGGTGTGCCTCATTGGGGGTCTTGGCACCACCGGGGCCGGTGATATAGGCAGACTGCATGGAGATCATCGCCTCTGCCCCCAGCATGCTCAGGATCAGGATGACAGGCCCCATGAGGATGTTGAAGAGAAAACCACCAAGTGACTTCTCCTGGAAGGCATCGGCCTCACCGGCGGCATTCCAGTGCACCGGCATCGGATCCGGGATTCCCGGAAAGTACACGATAACCAGAAGCAACACCACGATCACGGTGGAGACCACCGTGGCCAGGATCCATTTCCAGTCAATGGGGATCTTGGGCAGGTTAGGCATGTCTTCGATACTTTTAGTCACAAAGCATGATTTTAACAGCCCTGTGAAATAAATATCCCCCTCAGCCTATTTTGCAACGGACTCAGGGGGATGTTCCAGTCAGATCAGAAACCTCAGCTGCGGATCTCAGCAGACTGCTCCTGCTGATCACGCTCCAGCAGGACCTTGTCGGTGGCGGCACTGCCGTGTTCAGCGGCATCCCACAGTTCCTGATCCAGAATGCCGTGGCGCTTGGCTACAACAGCGGTGACCAGGGCTTGCCCGGTGACGTTGGTGGCGGTACGGCCCATGTCGATGATCGGTTCCGTAGCCAGTAGCAGGCCGACACCAGCTAGCGGCAGACCCAGGGTGGACAGGGTCAGGGTCAGCATGACTGTGGCACCGGTGGTGCCGGCGGTGGCGGCAGATCCCAGGACAGAAACCAGGATGATCAGGACGTAGTCCATGATGTCCAGCTCCAGGCCATAGAACTGTGCCACGAAGATAGCGGCGATGGCCGGATAGACGGCAGCGCAGCCATCCATCTTGCTGGTGGCACCCAGGGGCACGGCAAAGGAGGCATAGGCACGTGGGACGCCGAGTGACTGCTCAGCAACACGCTGGGTCACCGGCATGACCCCCATGGAGGAACGGGTGACAAAGCCCAGGCTGGTGACTGGCCAGACACGCTTGAAGAATCCCAGCACCGGGAGGTTGTTAAACTTCAACACCAGTGGGTAGATGACCGCCATGACGATGAACAGGCCCACGTAGATCGCGAGCACGAACTTGCCCAGGGAGCTCAGCGCTGACCAACCATAGGAGGCCACGGCATTGCCGATCAGTGCGGCGGTGCCAATCGGCGCCAGGCGGATGATCCACCACAGCACGGTTTGGATGATTGCGAGGAAGGATTCGGTGAACTTCAGGAAGGGTTCAGCAGCCTTACCTGCCTTCAGGGCGGCGATGCCCAGGGCGATGGAGATCACCAGGATCTGCAGCACATTGAAGGAGAGATTCACTGCTCCGCTGCTCTCACTGTAGGAGGCGGACAGTCCGAGGAAGTTGGCGGGGATGACGGACTGGATGAATCCCAGCCAGCTGCCCACCCGGGAGGGATCAGCCGCGGTGGTCGCGTCCACGGAGGTCCCCACACCGGGTTGCATGATGATGCCCACGGCGATGCCCGCCAGTACTGAGAAGAAGGCGGTGATGGCAAACCACACGAGTGTGGAGATCGCCAGCTTGGTGGCATTGGCTACCTGGCTCAGTTTGGCCACGCTAGTCACCACAGCGGCGAACACCAGTGGGACAACCATGACCTTGAGCAGGGAGACATAGGCAGAGCCCACACCGGACAGCAGTCCGCCGAGCCAGCTGGATTCACTGCCGGCAAGTTCGGTGTTCATGCCACGCGCGACAAAGCCAAGTATCAGACCGATGATGAGGCCGGCGATGACCTGGGCACCGAAGCCGGTCAGCCATGCTGGCAGTCCGGACCGGCTGTTCTTGGCGGGGGCACTGTGTGCGGTAGCCATGGGTAAAGCTCCTTGAAAAGAAGGGAAGAAAACTAGATGATCTTCTCAATCTAAACCCGCCATCCCCCAAAACCAGCATTAGTGTGACCAATTCAACTAGATGGTCTAAAAAGCATAGACAACTCAGTCTGCCGTCGCTCTCCCACTCCACTAACACCACAGCCTCCCCTGAGTGATAAAAAATCACAGGGGAGGCTGTCAGTAGAAAACTACCGCACGTTAATCCGTGATGGCTTCCAGCGGTGGCGTCTTGGCGGCCTTGTGTGCCGGCCACAGTGCGGCGATCACACCGACCACGGCCGAACCGCCGAGCATGAGGAGCAACTGTCCCCACGGCACCGCGACTCCGGCATCAAGCCCTTCACCAGACATCACGGTGACAAAGGCCCACCCTAACCCCAGACCGATCAACATGCCCACCACAGCACCGTAGATGGCGATCTGTACTGATTCCAGGGTGATCATGGTGCGGACCTGGCCACGCTTGGTGCCCACAGCACGGAGCATACCGATCTCCTGGCGGCGTTCAATCACGTTGAGTGCCAGGGTGTTGATGATGCCGATGATCGCCACGATCACGGCCAGAGCCAGCAGTGCGTAGAGGATGTTCATCATGACGTTGATGATCTCCACGGTCTCGCCGGCATATTCCGAGGAGGTCTTGACCTGGACCACGATGAAGTCAGCCACAGCCTCTTCAATATCGCTGCGCAGCTGCTCCTCGTCAGCACCTTCGGCACCGTTGACCAGGATCATCTGTGGAACGCCCTGGCCATCAACCATGGTTCCCTCGAAGGAGGCTTCTGAGACCATGAAGTTGCCCAGTGCCATGTTGGCACCATAGATGCCCACCAGCTCCACCTCGCCGACCGGCTGATCAGCAGCACTGATCGGATAAATCTCACCCAGTTCCCAACCAACGCTCTCGGCGAAGTCACGGGATGCGATGAAACCAGGCTCAGTCAGGTCCAGAGTGCCTTCGATATCTTCGGCCACGATGAGTTCACCGATATTGCCATCCCCGGTGAAACTCATGGATTGTGGTCCGCCGGCGAAGGAGTACTGGCCGTCAACGTCGACAAGGTTGGCACCGATGGTGGATACCGCTCCGACGTTATCCAGCTTCGCCACCTCAGCGGCTGCTTCGCGTGGCAGGGTGATGGAACCATTGTTTGGACCGGTCAGCACATAATCTGCACTGATCTGTTCCTCCATGAGGTCACTGACTGCTTCCTTCATGGTGGCAGACAGCATGCCGATCGCGGTGACCAGCGCGATGCCCAGGGTCAGGGCGAAGGCGGTGGTGGCGGTGCGGCGTGGGTTCCTGCGTGAGTTGGTGGCGGCAAGACGCCCCACCGAACCGAAGGGAGCACCCAGGATCCTGCCCAAGCCGCCCACAATTGGGATGGACAATGCTGGTGAGAAGAAGAAGGTGCCCACGATGACAAAAAGTGCACCAAAGCCCACCATGATGGAGCGCACCGCGGTTTCAGCATCAGCCATCGCTGCACCTGCGATCGCCAGGATGATACCCAATGCCAGGATGACGCCACCGGTGATGGTGCGTCCCAGCATGGAACGAACCGTGGTGGATTCAATCGAGCGCATGGCTTCCACAGGTTTCACCTGACCAGCTCGACGCGCTGGCGCCCAAGCACTGACTACGGTGACAATCGTGCCCAGAACCAGAGCCACGATCACAGCAGAGGGGGTGAGTCCCAGGCTGCTGCCCATCGGCATGCCGAAGCTGCCCAGCACTGCAGAGATCACCCACACCAGTCCCATGCCACCGAGCACGCCCAGGGCGGAGCCGATGATGCCGACGACCACTGCTTCAAAGACCACGGATTGGGTGAGCTGCTTGCGGGAGACACCCAGTGCACGCAGCAGGGCGAATTCACGCAGACGTTGCGCCACGATCATGGAGAAGGTGTTGGCGATGATGAAGGTACCCACCAGCAGGGCGATCAGGCCGAAGGCCACCAGGAAGTACTGCACGAAGCTCAGCGCGCTACGGATCTGGCCGGTGACCTCCTCCACCAGGGCTTCACCGGTTTCCACGGTGTAGTCGGGTCCCAGCTCAGGGGCAAGGATGTTAACAAGCTCCTGGGGCTCGGTGTCTTCCGTTCCGGAGACGATCACGCCGGGGACGGTCTCACCGTCCAGGTAACGCTCGGAGTAGGCGTCTTCTGTCATGGCCAGGCTGATGGCGGTGCCGGAGGTGTCACTATCCAGCTGGGTGGTACCGGTGATGGTGACGTTATAACGTCCACCGGAGTCAACCACCAGTAGTTCATCGCCGACACCCAGACCGTACTCTTCAGCAGCAAGCTGGTTGATCAGGACTTCTTCTGTGCCTTCGGGGGTGTTGCCATCGACAAGCTCCAGGGGCATACCCACAACTTCATTCGGGCCGTAGAAGATGCTCAATGATGCGCTGCCGGCTCCGGTCTGGATAGCCTTGCCATCCTCGGTGGCCAGCACGATGCTCTGGTTGCCATTGATATTGACGTTCTCAACGGACTCATGGGCACGCAGTTCCTCAAGCGTCCCAACAGGCACGCCGGCAATGGTTGCATCACTGTTGGTGGAGACAACCACATCCACACCATCAAGCTGGTCAGAGATGACCTCATCGAATGTGGAGGACAGTGCATTGGTGAACATCATGGAACCAGACACGAAGGCTGTGCCCAGCACCACGGCTAACACGGTCAGGAACAACCTGACCTTGTGCGCGGCAATATTACGCAGGCTCACCCTGCGCATGGTGGATCCTGAACTCATCGGGCAACGTCCTCAATTCCGGTCATCGTTGCCAGGATGTCATCAATCTTGGGATCAAAGAGTTCATTAACAATGCGGCCATCAGCCAGGAAGATCACACGGTCAGCATAGGAGGCTGCACGCGCATCGTGGGTCACGATCACCACGGTCTGATCATCTTTGTCCACGGCAGTGCGCAGAATATCCAAGACCTCAGCAGAGGAATTGGAGTCCAGGTTACCGGTGGGCTCATCACCGAAGATGATGTCCGGGCGGGACACCAGGGCACGTGCGCAGGCCACACGCTGCTGCTGACCACCGGACAGTTCAGCCGGGCGGTGCTTGAGACGATCGGTCAGCCCCAGGCGGGAGGTGACGGTATCAAACCATTCCTTATCCACCTTGCGGCCGGCGATGTCTGTGGGCAGAGTGATATTCTCCGCGGCGGTCAGGGTGGGCACCAGGTTGAAGGACTGGAAGATGAATCCCAGCCGATCACGGCGCAACGCCGTCATGTCCTTGTCCTTGAGCATGGACAGATCGGTCTCACCGATGAAGGCGGAACCAGCGGTTGCGGTGTCCAGACCGGCCATGCAGTGCATGAGTGTGGACTTACCGGAACCGGATGGTCCCATGATGGCGGTGAACTTGCGGGCCTCGAACTCCACGCTGACGTGATCCAGTGCGGTCACGGTGGTATCACCCTGACCATAGGCCTTATGCAGTTTCACGGCTCGTGCCGCCGCCTCGCCTGCTACCGGACGGTTGGCATCAATGTCAGTGGCCGGGGTGAAAGAGGTCTCTGACCCCTTCTCAGGTGTGCTCGCGGACTGATTGCTCATAAACTCGTGTGCTTTCCTCAAACTCTTGTGGCCCCTGCGTGTGCGAGGGGGGCTGGCTTTCAGCGGTCCATGCCGTGGGTGCCCATGGGTTGGTTGCTTATCGACGACCAACCCCCAGGGCAGTTATACCCCTGTCAATCTACCGCAGGGATACTGCATGAGAAATCGGGGAAGACCCCCATTTAGCACTGCATATCCTGCTACTACCAGTTCACAGGTGAAACCATGGAATACGCTGTGCGAAGAGTGAAAGAAGCTGGCCAATATTAGTTTCGGGGTTAACCAAACTAAACGCCATGTGTCGAAACTCACGAGGCTCACTAGAGTTGGGGCATGACTCAAGACGACAAGATCGATATCAAACCACGGTCACGCGATGTGACCGATGGCTTAGAACGAGCAGCTGCCCGCGGAATGCTCCGCGCGGTCGGCATGGGTGACGATGACTGGGTCAAGCCCCAGATCGGTGTCGCCAGTTCCTGGAATGAAATCACCCCCTGCAACCTGACGCTGAAGAAGCTTGCTGGTTTTGCCAAGGAAGGCATCCACGCCGCCGGCGGCTACCCACTGGAGTTCGGTACCATCTCCGTCTCCGACGGCATCTCCATGGGCCATGAGGGTATGCACTATTCCCTGGTCTCCCGTGAGGTCATCACCGACTCCGTAGAAACCGTCATGAGCGCTGAGCGTCTCGACGGTTCCATCCTGCTTGCCGGTTGTGACAAGTCCATCCCCGGTATGCTCATGGCCGCCGCCCGCCTGGACCTCTCCTCTGTATTCCTCTACAACGGCTCGACCATGCCGGGCACTGCAAAGCTGTCTGATGGTACCGAACAGGAAGTCACCCTCATCGATGCCTTCGAGGCTGTCGGCGCCTGCCGCGCCGGCAAGATGAGCCGCGAAGACGTCGACGCCATTGAACGCGCCGTCTGCCCGGGTGAAGGTGCCTGTGGTGGCATGTACACCGCCAACACCATGGCATCGGCTGCAGAAGCCATGGGCATGTCCCTGCCGGGTTCTGCTGCCCCACCAGCTATCCACCGCGACCGCACCCAGTATGCGCGTCGCTCCGGTGAGGCGGTATTCAACCTCCTGGAAAAGGGCATCACCGCCCGCGACATCATCACCCGCGAGTCCCTCAAGAATGCCGTGGCCGTTGTCATGGCTCTCGGTGGTTCCACCAACGCGGTGCTCCACCTGATGGCTATTGCCCATGAGGCTGATGTTGACCTCCGTCTGGAGGACTTCAACGAGATCGGTGACAAGGTCCCGCACCTGGGAGACCTCAAGCCCTTCGGCCGCTACGTGATGAACGACGTATTCAAGATCGGCGGCATCCCCGTGGTCATGAAGGCCCTGCTGGACGCAGGCCTCATCAACGGCGACTGCCTAACCGTCACCGGCAAGACTGTCGCCGAGAACCTGGAGGGCATCAACCCACCAGACCCTGACGGCCAGATCCTGCGTGCCATGGACAACCCGATCCACAAGACCGGTGGACTCACCATCCTCACCGGCAGCCTTGCACCAGACGGTGCTGTGGTGAAGACCGCCGGCTTCGACGCAGATCGCTTCGAGGGCACCGCCCGTGTGTTCAACCGTGAGCAACCCGCCATGGACGCAGTCCTCAACGGTGAGCTGAAGAAGGGCGACGTGGTGATCATCCGCTACGAGGGTCCCAAGGGTGGTCCCGGCATGCGTGAGATGCTCGCCATCACCGGCGCCATCAAGGGTGCAGGCATCGGCAAGGATGTTCTTCTGATCACCGATGGCCGTTTCTCCGGAGGCTCAACCGGTCTCTGCATCGGCCACGTCTCCCCTGAAGCAGTCGATGGTGGACCCATCGGTCTGGTGGAGGACGGTGATCCGATCCTGGTGGACATCGCTGAACGACGCATCGACCTCCAAGTGGACGATGCTGTGCTCGAGCAGCGCCGTGCAGCACTTAAGCACCCTGACAACCACCGTCTCCACGGTGTGCTGGGTAAGTACGCCAAGCTAGTGCAGTCAGCTTCCGTGGGAGCTGTCTGCTACTAAGGCAAGATAAATAGCCTTATAGCCTGACAACGACAAAAGGCCCTGGGAACAGTTCACCATGAGCTGTTCCCAGGGCCTTCTGCTGGCTCCATGTAGGAAATACAGTCCCCCCCTGAAAAAAACATCACTCCACCAAAAAAAAGGGGGTGTGTGATGACCCCAACCAGAACCACCACACACCCCAGAAACACAAAAAAGAGAAGGAAGAAACCACTAACTCGTTTCTTCCTTCCCCCCATAATCATTAAGTTTTAGGTCGGCAGTAACCTACTCTCCCACACCCTCCCGAGT
>NZ_CALZFS010000130.1 GCF_945649885.1 uncultured Corynebacterium sp.
AGCCACGTGCCTTGAGCCAATCCACTACCTTGCGGGTTTCCTCACCTGACAGTCCGCGGTGATAAACCACCTGCTGATGGCTTTCCACATATGCCCCCTGGGCACCGATCAGGCCATCGACACCAATGTTCCACAGTTCCTGACTGACCTCTGCGATACTTCGACCTGTACTCAGATACACCTTGTGCCCGTTGGCACGAGCTGCACGGATCGCAGCAACAGCTGAATAGGGCAGCCAGTTGGAGTAGTCAATCAGTGTTCCACCGATATCGACGAAAAGAATTTTTCCCATGCCCATAATCGTACGCTTTTCGACGTTGCCACGGTCCTGAAAACCAGAACGGTTACGCGATGCTCCCCCTCCCCCAGACAAGCACCGGCTATTTATCGCCCTAGCATCAAGCGATATGCATCTGTTTGCAAAATGTTATGACGTAGCCCACATGCAGCCCGGAAGCAGGCCTACAATCGGATGCTATCCCCAACCAAAGGAGAAATATCATGCGTGGAAGCGGACTAATTTGGACCATCGTCGGAATTCTGGCCATCATCGCGCTGGCCATCTGGATCTTCTCAGCACTGTAGAATCCGGCGGTTTTCCTCTCAGGGCGTGACACTACGGTGTCACGTCTTTTCTCATCCCCTAGAATCGGGGTTAAGCCCTGGAATCAATGAAGCGCCCGAACTCCACAGGGAGTTCCGGCGCTTCAAGCCATCAACCAGGGATGTTTAGAGGAAAACAGCCAGGGCGATGTTGATCAGTGAAAGTCCACCGACGGCGTGTGCCAGGCCCTTGGACACAGGCTCATTCTTCTTGACCTTACGGCGACCAATGATGGCCGCAACCAGCACAGCGATGAGAATAATCGCCTTGATACCGATCTTCATGTGGTTGAGTTCGCCGCCCTGCATTTCAATGAGGCCGACGAGCACCAGACCAGTGACCAGCTGAATCCAGGCGCCGATGTGCTGCCAGTGCAGAACGGTGGGCTGTTTGAATGTTGCGAGCCAGCCACCGACAAGCGCGGCGGCACCCACGAAGTGCAGGAAGAGAACGATTAATTGCAGGATATCCATGTGCAACACCCTAACAGTGGATACATAAATCCACTGAGTTACTTTGGCACCCCCGTGACAGCCCACTCCCCCCTGAGTGGTAGAGCTAACAATAAGGCTCAAAAGTTAAGAGAGCTGGAGACGAGACTTGAACTCGCAACCTACGCATTACAAGTGCGTTGCGCTGCCAATTGCGCCACTCCAGCACCGCATTCAACGCCACTGCAAGATGCAACGCCAAATACAACATCGTATCCTAGCGTAAATTTTAGCCGGGGTGGGAATCGGGGTATGTGCACAGCTAAGGTGGCGGTAAACCTCAGGAAAAACTAACCGATTGGACGCACCTCTTTGCCTGAATTCCTCCAGCGGCTGGTGAGCTTCGCGACGCGCCGAGGACGCATCTCCACCGTCGATGCCGCCAAGGCAGCACCACCACCGTCACCACTGGCACCCATTGATCTCACCGACCATTCCCAGGTGGCCGGTGTGATGAATCTTGCTGCCCGGATCGGAGACATCCTACTGTCCTCTGGAACCTCCAACAGTGACACCAAGGTCCAGATCCACGCAGTGACCGCCGCCTACGGTCTCTACTACTGCCATGTGGACATCACCCTGAACACCATCACCATCTTCACCAATATCGGCATGGAACGTCTGACACCGGTCAGCGTCTTCCGTGTGGTACGCAAGCTGGATACCAACTTTTCCAAGCTGTCTGAGGTTGACCGTCTGATCCGTTCCATCCAGGCTGGTGCGACCCCTCCGGAAATCGCTGAGAAGATTCTCAATGATCTTGAGCAGTCCCCTGCTTCCTATGGTTTCCTCATGTCGCTATTCGGCTGGGCGATGATGGGTGGTTCGATTTCCGCTCTGCTGGGTGGTGGCTGGGTGGTCATGCTGATCTCCTTCTTCACCTCCGGCATCATCATCGGGGTGTCTACCCTGTTGGGTAAATATGGGTTGCCTCAGTTCTTCCAGAATGTCGCCGGTGGTTTCATCGCCACGGTTCCGGCAGCCCTGGCCTATTCCATTGCGATGAACTACGGGTTGGAGATCAAACCCTCACAGATCATCGCCTCGGGCATCATCGTCCTGCTGGCGGGTCTGACTCTGGTGCAATCTCTGCAGGACGGCATCACTGGAGCTCCCGTCACCGCGGGTGCCAGGTTCTTTGAGACATTGCTGTTCACCGGCGGCATCGTGGCAGGTGTGGGTCTGGGTATCCAGCTCTCCGGAGCCTTGGGAGTGCTACTTCCTGCGATGGAGATCGCCTCAGCCTCCAATCCTTCCTCGATGGTCGTCCGCGTGATGGCCGGTGCTGTGGCCGCCGCAGCCTTCGCGGTGGGTTGTTATGCCGAGTGGTCATCGGTGATGATCGCAGGTGTCACCGCCCTGGTGGGTTCCACATTCTATTATTTCATCGTCTCCATCGGTGCTGGTGGCGTGGTTGCCGCCGCTGCTGCAGCAACTGCCATCGGCTTCGCCGGTGGTCTGATGGCACGTCGTTTCCTGATCCCGCCGCTGATCGTGGCGATTGCCGGCATCACCCCGATGCTGCCTGGTTTGTCCATCTACCGAGGCATGTACGCAGCCCTCAATGAGCAGACGTTGCTGGGCTTCACCAACAGTGCTGTGGCACTGGGTACCGCATGCGCACTGGCCTCCGGAGTGGTCTTTGGCGAGTGGGTTGCCCGCCGACTACGCCGCCCACCAAAGCTCAGGCCCTACAAGGCACTCATCAAGGCCCGCCAGTTCTCTTTCCAGGAACTCCGGGATTCGGAGAATATTCGTCGTGTTTCCCGGAACCGGGCCAGGCGCCGTTAAGCCCTGCTTACACGCTATATCTCTAAATGGAGTAGACTGTATGATTGATCGCTTTCTAAAATCCAGGAGGATCCTTGCCGGCTAAAATCACTGATACCCGCCCCACCCCAGAATCCCTTCACGCTGTTGAAGAGGAGACCGCTGCAGGTGCGCGCAGGATCGTCGCTACCTACGCCAAGGACTTCTTTGATGGTGTGACCCTCATGTGCATGCTCGGTGTTGAACCGTCCGGCCTGCGCTACACCAAGGTTGCTTCTGAGCATGAGGAGGCGCAGCCGAAGAAGGCCACCAAGCGCACCCGTAAGGCTCCTGCGAAGAAGGTTGCCGCAAAGAAGACCACGGCCAAAAAAACCACTGTCAAAAAGACCACGGCTAAGAAAACCGCCGTAAAGAAGACCACCAAGAAGTCTTAAGAGCTGACTAGCCCTAAACTTGGTTCTCATGGAAGAACTCAATAGCTTCGTTGTTGTTGCCAACCGCCTTCCGGTGGATATGACTGTCCACCCGGATGGCACCTACAGCATCTCCCCCAGCCCGGGTGGACTGGTCACCGGCCTGTCCCCTGTTCTTGAACAGCACCGTGGTTGCTGGGTGGGATGGCCCGGTACCGTCGATGTGGCTCCCGAGCCTTTCCGCACGGATACCGGTGTGCTGCTGCACCCTGTTCGGCTGGCAATCAGCGACTTTGAGGGCTTCTATGAAGGCTTTTCCAACGCCACCCTGTGGCCACTTTTCCATGACCTGATCGTCCAACCGGTCTACAACGTGGAGTGGTGGCATGCCTTCCGTGAGGTGAATCTCAAATTTGCGGAAGCCGTCAGCCAGGTTGCCGCCCCCGATGCCACCGTCTGGGTCCAGGACTATCAGCTCCTGCTGGTGCCCGGAATTCTCCGCCAGATGCGCCCTGATTTGAAGATCGGGTTCTTCCTCCACATCCCCTTCCCCTCACCTGAGCTGTTCCGTCAGCTTCCTTGGCGTGAGGAGATTGTGCGTGGCATGCTCGGCGCTGACCTGGTGGGCTTCCACCTGACCCAGAACGCGGAGAACTTCCTCAGCCTCACCCAGCAGGTGGCAGGTACCGCCGGTTCCCACACCGGACAGCCTGATGAACTTGAGGTCCGGGGCAGCGCCCTGGTCCGGGAGGTCGGGGCATCGGTGTTGACTGCCGACGGCCGGAAGGTCGGCGTCGGTGCCTTCCCCATCTCAATTGATACCGCGGTGGTGAGCGAGGCCTCGGCAAGTTCGGTGCAACAGCTCCGCGGGGAGCTCGGTGATCCTGACACCGTGTTGCTCGGCGTGGACCGTCTTGATTACACCAAGGGCATCCTGCAACGTCTGCTGGCTTTTGAAGAGCTGCTGGAATCCGGCGCACTGGATCCGGAAACCACCGTGTTTCTACAGGTGGCTACCCCCTCGCGGGAACGCATTGAGCACTACCGGGTCTCACGCTCCCAGGTGGAGGAAGCCGTGGGGCGCATCAATGGACGCTTTGGCCGCATGGGGCATCCGGTTGTCCACTACCTGCACCGATCGCTGCCCAAGAGTGAATTGCAGGTACTCTACGCAGCTGCTGATGTCATGCTGGTGACCCCGTTCAAGGACGGTATGAACCTGGTGGCCAAGGAATATGTGGCTGCCCACCGTGACGGTTCAGGCGCTCTGGTGCTCAGTGAATTCGCCGGTGCCGCCGATGAATTAGCCGAGGCCTACCTCTGCAACCCCTTTGACCTGGAATCCATCAAACGCCAAGTCATTGCCGCGGTTCACGATCTCAAACACAATCCGGAGTTTGCGGCATCCCGGATGAGGACTGACAGCGAGCAGGTCCATTCACATGATGTCAATGTCTGGGCCAACAGCTTCCTGGATTGTCTGGAGGGCCTCAAATGAGGAAGTATCTGATCGCACTGTTGGCCCTGCCCCTTGTTGCCTGTTCCGGTGATGTCATCCGGATGACAGAGTCCACCTGGATGGTCACCAACATCTACACCAGCCCCGATGAACCCAATGTGGTCAGTGATCTCGTGGTCACACAGCCTACCCTGGACTTCGGGCGTTCCTCCCTGTCCGGCCACACCGGTTGTGCACCATTTCAGGGCCTGGCGGAGTTCACTCATGAAGGTGAACCGAGCACCTCCGACGAGGCGGATCATCTCATCTTCACCGACGTGGAATTTGATGAGCTCCCTGATGACTGCCAGGGCCAGGAACGGCTGGTCCACGAGAAGCTGGTGGAGCTTCTCCCGGGGGCTTTTGAGGTGTCCCGCAACAGTGATACCGAGGTGTTGTTGGTCAGCGATACCGAAGACCTGGACCGGCCGTCCATCCGACTTGTTTCCTGGGTCATGCCGGAATAATTCCGTACACTTGGGTCTCATGAGTGAGAATCCCAACACTGTCCTGACCATCAAGCAGGTGGCACAAAGTCGCAATCTGCTGGTGGTATCAGATTTCGATGGCACCATCGCAGGATTCAGCAAGGATCCCTATCAGGTTCCCATCCACCAGAAATCCCTCAAAGCCATCAAGGACCTCTCCCGCATGGCCAACACTGACGTGGTCATCTTGAGCGGACGCCACCTCGAAGGCCTGGCGCAGGTGCTTGATCTGGGCTCCTATGACATCACCACCGTCGGCTCCCACGGTTCAGAGGACTCCTCCCGCCCACGCACCCTGACGCCGAAGGAGGAGGCGGAACTGGACCGGATCCATACTGAATTGGAACGTGTCATTGACCGCGTGGAAGGTGCCTATGTGGAGGTCAAACCCTTCCACCGGGTGCTGCACTACATCCGGGTGTCTGATCCTGACCTGATCAAGGGCATCGAAGCACGTGCTGTCGACATCGATACCGGTGATCTGCAGGTCACCCACGGTAAGAACATCATTGAGTATTCGGTGAGCAAAACCACCAAGGGCACCTGGCTGCGTGAATACCTCCACCGCCACGAACCCACCGGGGTGATCTTCATCGGCGATGACACCACCGATGAACATGGCTTTGAAGTGATGGTGGAGGACCCCAACGCTTTGAGCATCAAGGTAGGTCCAGGTGACACTGCTGCGAAGATGCGGGTGCGTGATGTTGATGATGTGGGCACCCTGCTCGAGGAGCTGGCCTATGAACGCATGCAGTACACAGAATCCCAGGCCCTGGGACTCTAGCTCACCTGTTAGACCTCCCGGATGGTGGTTCCGGGGTTGTAGGCTGTGTCCAGCAGGACACGGCCGGCATGATCGCTGCTGTTTTCAATCATGCTGAACAGCAGCTTTCCAGCCTCATAACCTTTTTGTTTATTGGGTTGGATCACGGTGCTGAGGTTACGTTCCAGGGCAAGCTGGGTGCCGTCAAACCCGGTGACAGACAGGTCCTCCGGCACTGACTTGCCGATCGAACTCATATATTCCAGAACCCCGAAGGCCAGGGAGTCCGTGGTGCACAACACCGCGGTGAGGTGCGGGTGTGCCTCCAGCAGGGCCCGTGCCACCGCCACGTTGTGCTTTCTGTCATTGAGCCAGCATTCCATGATGGGAACATCAGCCGGGTTGATACCGGCTTCCCGGAAGATATCCAGTGCCCCGCGGACCCGTGACTGCTGCACGTGGTGGTGAGCATTATCCAGGCGGTGTCTGGTGACCCGGCCGTCATTGCGTTCGCGGTCCAGACGGATGGACAAGATGCCGATGTCGCGGTGGCCTGCCTGGACCAGTGCGCGGGCAGCAGGTGCGATGGCGGTGCGGTCATCAATGCCCACGAAGGGCAGATCCAGCTCATCTGCAGGCTGGTCACAGATGACGGTGGGCAGCCCCCTCAAGCGGGTTGCCTGCAGGTGGGGGTCTCCCTTGGCCACGGAGTAGATGACAAAACCATCCACCACCGACTGGTTGACCAGCTGTTGTGCAGCTACCAGATCAACAGAGGTATCGGGGTGGGCGGGCACGAGGGTTAGCATGGTGTTTCCATAGGCGGCCTCAGCCATGCCGGCCAGGAAATCCACTGAGGCCATGTCCTCGAAGGCATAGGAGAGGTTTTCGGTGAGCAGCACACCGATGCTGCCGACCCGGCGGGTGCGCAGGGAACGGGCCATGGGATCTGGGCCGAGATATCCCATCTTCTCTGCGGTGTTGAGGATCTTCTGACGCAGTTCGGCCGACAACTGTTCGGGGCGGTTATATGCGTTGGAGACGGTCGTTCGGGAGACCCCCAACTTCGCAGCGATCGATGCGAGGGTACCTGTGTGTTGCGGACGCCGTGCCATAGTTCTTCAAACCTACCGCCATTTTCAATAAATTTTCATGTTGACAACCATTTTCAATAAGTATTTACTGGTTTCATGAAAAAGATCCTCCTCCCCCTCGCGCTGATCCTCCCGCTGACCGCCTGCACGTCCGCGACCGGAGACACCGACGGCGAGCTCAACATCGTCGCCTCCACCCAGGTATGGGCTGATGTTGCAGAGGAAACCCTGCCCGGCGTGGATGTCCACGCCATTGTTCTCGGAGACTCAGATCCCCACTCCTTTGAACCCTCTGCATCCGACATGGCGCGGGTAGAAGCTGCCGACATCATCCTAGTGGGGGGTGGTGGCTATGACTCCTGGCTCTATGACTCCCTGGAAGGCGATGACCGCATCATCAGCGCCATGGATTTAGAACCCCATGATCATGATAAGAACGACCACAGTGAAGAGCACGCCGACGGTCACAGTCAAGATCATGGTGATCTCCACGAAACCGATAATGAACACATCTGGTATTCCCCGGAAGCTGTCTCAAAGTTTGCTGAAGACCTGGCGGAGAAGGTCTTGGAGGTGTCCCCTGACACCCCGGTCTCCCCGGATGCTGTAGCCACCCAGATGGCGGACCTGTCCAGTCGCATTGCTGAGCTCCCTGCCGCGCGCATCGCCCAGACCGAACCGATCGCTGATCACCTGTTGGCACACTCCCCCATGATTGAATCCACCCCGGAGGGTTACCGCGCCACCACCTTGAGCGAAGGCGAACCAACGGCATCTGATGTCGCCGCATTCCACAAGGTGATTGAGGAAGGCGGAATCGATATCCTCATCTACAATCCACAGTCCGCTTCCCCTGTGGCCACCAGCATCAAGGACC
>NZ_CALZFS010000131.1 GCF_945649885.1 uncultured Corynebacterium sp.
GCTCAGCCAACCACGAGGGAGACCGCCCCCGACACCGATGAGTGTCCCTTCGAGCAGTCCCCGCCCAAGGCCCGCACCACATCGGAGGTGGTTGCTCCGGGCGATTCCTCCCCCACTGCCCTGCCCATTCCTGATGTTCCTGCCGGTGGGCCACTGATGGCTGATTGTGGTGTGGTCACCCCAGAGGGTTTCAAGCTGCCTGAGGGGCAGACGGCTTCCGCATGGATGGTGTTTGATCTGGATTCCGGGGAGATCATCGCCACGAAGGATCCGCATGGACGTTATCGCCCGGCCAGTATCATCAAGGCACTGATCGCGATGGTCGCCATTGAGGAACTGGATTTGGCGCAGCAGGT
Source organism: uncultured Corynebacterium sp. (assembly GCF_945649885.1). Taxonomy (GTDB): domain Bacteria; phylum Actinomycetota; class Actinomycetes; order Mycobacteriales; family Mycobacteriaceae; genus Corynebacterium. The sequence goes on from NZ_CALZFS010000131.1 coordinate 357, forward strand.
CACCGGCACCTGGGATGCTGCCAATATTGTCGGTTCCCGCGTCGGTGTGGGTGAAGACGGCGAGTACACCGTGGAGGAACTTCTCCATGGCCTGCTGTTGGCCAGTGGTAACGACGCAGCCCATCTGCTCGCCCAGGAACTCGGCGGCGATGAAGAGACCTTGCAGAAGATCAATGATCTGGCCCTCAAGATCGGTACCCAGGACACTTTTGCCGCCACCTATTCGGGCCTGGACGCCCCGGGCATGTCCACCTCCGCCTATGACATGTCTCTGATCTACCAGTACGCATGGCAGGATCCGACTTTCACCCAGATCGTGGGCACCGAGTTCATCGATTTCCCCGGCTGGGGTGATAATGAGGGCTTCCAGGTCTGGAATGACAATGGACTGTTTATGAATGACCCTGATGGTATCGGTGGTAAAACCGGTTTCACCGATGATGCCAACCACACCTTCGTCGGGGCTCTGGATCGTGAAGGCCGCCGCCTGGGTACGGTCATCCTGGATACCACCATTGATAAGGCCCGCCCCTGGGAACAGGCCCGCATGCTCATCGACGCCTCCCTCCCCATCCATCCGGGTGCAGGTGTGGGCCAGCTCGGCGAACTGAGTGAAGCGGCAGAGGACACAGAGGAGACCACTGTCGTGGAGCTGCCTGAGACCGAAACCGTTGCCCCTGATGAAGATGATGATGCAGGTGACTCCACCATGATCGACACCGTCAAGGTGGCTCTCCCCATCGGCGTGATCGTCTTGCTGCTCATCGCAGCCCTTGCCTGGACCTTCCGCAAGCGGGGTTAAAGACAAATGTCGGGCTGTGAGGAGGTGCCCTCACCGCCCGACAACTTGTCTAGGACTTCTTGACCACCTCAGCATTGGCCAGCTTGTCATGCCCACCACGCATCTGGTTCTCCTCATTGATCTGATTGCCATAGACACCAGCCATGACCAGTGTGACGATGGATGCTGGCGGGATGATACTCAGGAACTTCCACCAGTTACGTTTCATCGATGCACCGGCAGACAGGCGTGAATGGGTGGTGACATCACGGATTTCATAGCCGAAGAACTTCTTGGCCGGGGTTGCTCCCATGACGCTTTCAAAGCCCACGATATAGGCCACCATGAGCAGGGCACCCAGCACGAAGGCACCGAACTCATTCAGACCCAGCAGGGCCACCAGGATGCCCGAGCCGATGGAGAAGATGATCAGATCCAACCACGCCATGCCCAGGCGAGCGCCTGCGGTGGGGCGTTCCACATTCATCGCAGGGGTCGCACCACTGAAGTGGGACATCGGGGCATGCCCTGAGAAAGCGGTCCCTGAAATGGAGGAATTAACCTGCTCGTTGAAAGGATTGTAGGCACCATGAGTTGGGGCAGTAGTGGGATCACCGTAGTTATAGCCGAAGTTCTGTGGTGGGGAGGACTGTTGCGCCTGGTGTGGCGGAGGTGTGGACTGCTGCTGCCAGGTCTGCTGCCACGTGGGCGCGGCTGGTGCTTCCGGGATGGTGCCGAAATTACCCAGGTGCTGGATCTGCTCCCAGGTCAGCGGAAGGCCGGCGTTGAGTTTCTCGTCATAAAGGGCCCGCTTTGCAGGGTCATTGAGCACCGAAAACGCCATCACTGTCTGGGCACGCCGGGGATCATTCGGGGTGATTCCCATCTGCTCCAGGCGGAGATCCCGGGCGGACAGAACCACTCCGAGGGCCTCAGAATCATCACTGCGATCAAGGTCAAACGCGGTGTACAGGTTGGGCAGATTGGTAGTCATAGCTTCTACCTTAGGCTCAAAGGCACTCCCCTGGGAATCGGGGAATGCCCTGAATTAACCATGTTGAGATCGTGCGGTTCTATTATTTCTTACGCAGCAGTGACAGTGCTCCCGCAGTCACTGCACCCACGGCAACACCAATGCCCAGATTACGAGCAGTTTCCGTGGGTTGTGCCTCATGTGCGATCTCATTGCGCACACGGATCACAGCTGGTTCCGGTGCCGGGATAGGAGTGATCAGGAGGGATTCCTCACTGGTGGCAGCCCATGCGGAGCAGTACATCAGCAGACGCCAGATCAGGTACAGCACCACCATGATGCCGATGATCGGACCGAAGGTGGCACCAGCTGGATTTCCCAACGCATTGGAGGCCAGCACGGAGGCCAGCTGCTTGATGATCTCAAAAGCGATGGCCCCGATGAGCGCCCCTTGGAAAGCGGACTTCAAGGGCACCTTGGTGCGGGGCAGGAATTTGATCAGCCAGAAGAACACCAGGAAGTTGGCCAGCACACCCACGATCACTGCCACGACCCAGGTGATGACACTGATGCCGGGGATGTCTCCCAGCCCGACCCATTCCAGAAGTGACTCGGTGGCACCTGAAGCACCCACGGCGGTGATGCCGAAGGCAATGACGAGAGCGAGCAGCAGGATGATCAGGGCGATCAGGTCATTGATCTTCTTGCCCAGGAAGCTGCCCTCGCGGGGGTCCAGTGACCACATGCGGCTGATGCCGAAACGCAGATTGTGCATCCATCCCAGACCGGACCACAAGGCGGTCAGACCACCAATGCCCAGGACGGCGCCACGTTGTTCAATGGCGCTGTCAATGATGCTGTTGACGGTGTTGCCCACCTCTCCTTCAAGAGCACCTGACACTTCACTCTGGACTCGATCCAACAGTTCTGGGTTGCCCGCCAGGATGAAGCCCATCACGGCAAAGGACAACATGGCGAGCGGGAAGATCGACAACACCGAGAAGTAGGTGATGCCGGCGGAAAGCTGGTTGCCGCCCTTGGAGCTGAAACGCTCATTCATCCGCATGACGTGATCGAACCATTCATGCTTTTCACGCATCTTGTCGACAAATCCAAGCTCATCCTCATTGATGCGCTCGATGCCATACTCGTCGGTGTTTTGTTCATCTGGCGTGGTTCTCGTGGCCATGAGGTCTCGGTCCTTTGGAATTCGTGGAAATTCTTATGGAATTTCACCGGGGGCTAAGTCTCTATATGAACTCCAGGATAGGAAAAACCGGCCACGCAGGCGTGCTGCGTGGCCGGATTGTAATAATCGGCTGGGTAAATACCCCCACCGGATAACAGGCTGTTGCCCGCCATTTGCGTGCTTATCGACGCCTGCGTGGTGCCAGGAAACCGACCTTGTCATAGACATCAGCCAGGACGCCTTCGGCGATCTCGTTGGCGCGGTCCGCGCCGATGGCCAGCACACGCTCGAGTTCCGCACGGTCATTCATGTACTCGTCATACTTGGTCTTCAGCGGGGTGGTGAAGGCCTCCAGTGCCTCAGCGGTATCGCCCTTAAGCGCGCCGTAGCCTTTGCCCTCGTAGCCTTCCACCAGAGTGTCCACGTCAACCCCGGTCAGGGCGGACTGGATGACCAGGAGGTTGGACACACCAGGCTTGTTCGCCACATCAAAGGCGATGACACCATCATTATCGGTGACTGCAGACTTGATACGTTTGGTGGAGACCTTCGGCTCATCCAGCAGGTTGATCAAGCCCTTGGGGTTCTCCCCGGACTTAGACATCTTGGAGGTGGGGTTCTGAAGGTCATAGATCTTGGAGGCACCCTGTGGGATGAAACCTTCTGGCACTTCAAAGACCTTGCCGTAGCGGTTGTTGAAACGCTCCGCCAGGGTGCGGGTGAGCTCGAGGTGCTGACGCTGATCCTCACCCACTGGAACCAGGTGTGGGCGGTAGAGCAGGATGTCTGCGGCCATGAGCATCGGGTAGGTGAACAGGCCTGCAGAGGTACGGTCAGCACCGTGCCTGGAGGACTTGTCCTTGAACTGGGTCATACGGGATGCCTCGCCGAAACCGGTGAGACAGGTCAGGATCCAGGACAGCTCAGCGTGTGCTGGAACATGGGACTGGACAAAGAGGGTGGAACGCCCCGGATCAATACCAAGGGCCAGCAGCTGGGCGGCACCGGCGACAGTGCGGGAACGCAGCTCCTCCGGATCCTGATCCACGGTGATGGCGTGGAGGTCCGGGATGAAATAGAAAGCCTCGTAATTATCCTGCAGGTCGATCCACTGCTTGACAGCACCCAGGTAGTTTCCCAGATGGTAGGAGTCCGCTGTCGGCTGGATGCCGGAGAGGACACGGGAGGTGGTCTGTGCGGTGAGGTCTTTATCCTGCGTAGTCATGGTTAAACAGTCTAGCCACTACGGCTGGAGTTCTTTGGTTGAGGCAACATTAAGTGCAGAAATGTTCAAGGAAAGGTGCCTGAGGAACAGCTCTCCCCTGGTGATATGCCTCCTGACCTGCCCACGGCGACCTGGACACCGCCTATTTCTGAGCCTGGCGCTTCGCGGGCGCACGGCGATTCAGATCACCTTTTGCTGGTGCTCGCCCGAAAGTTTGGGTTTTCCCTCATCCGGTTGGTTAAGCTGGGCAGGTACTTTGCCCACTTTCCACCATGGTCGAACCTTGTCTGACCCCACAGTCGAACCCCACCATCAGTCATATTCAGTAAGGGATGTTGTGTCGCCAACCCGCAGCAGATTGACTACACCGGTAGTCATCATCGGATCGATCATTCTGCTTGTTGTCTCTTTCGTGGTCTCACTCATGCTGGGGCCGGTGACCGTTCCGCTGGGTGATCTGAGCAGCTCCCCCATCGTCACCGAGATTCGTGCACCACGCATCATCATCGCGGCTCTGGTGGGTTCTGCCCTGGCGGTGTCCGGTGCGATCATGCAGACGGTCTTCCATAACCCGCTGGCTGATCCGGGAATCGTGGGTGTCTCCTCAGGGGCCGCTGTTGCTGCGGTATTGGCGATTGTCACCGGTGCCAGCTTCTTCGGTGAATGGACAGTGCCCTTCTCAGCCTTTGTCGGTGCGCTGATCACGGTGGCGGTGGTGTATCTGATTGCCAGTTCCCGGGCCATGGATGGGCGCGGTGCTGATCCGGCCACCCTGGTCTTGGTGGGCATGGCCATCACCGCATTCCTGGGTGCTGTGATCTCTGCGGCCACCGCCAATGCCCCGCAGGATTCAGAGCTGCGTTCCGTGGCCTTCTGGCTCAATGGTGACCTGGTGTCACGCACCTGGGACCACGTGGGTGTCTCCTTCATTCCCATCATCCTGGGTCTGATTCTGGCGATCGGTGCCTCACGTGACCTCAACCTGATGCTGCTGGGTGAGTCCACCGCACAGACCTCCGGCTTGAATGTGGGCCGGGCGCGTGTCCTGTTGCTCGCCCTTGCGGCATTGCTGACCGCCACCGCCGTGGCGGTATCGGGCACCATCACCTTCATCGGGTTGGTGGTCCCGCACCTGATCCGCATTGTCCTGGGTGCAGACCACCGGGCACTGTTGCCCACGGCTGCGCTGTTGGGTGCCACCTTTGTGATCATCGCTGACACCGTGGCACGCCTGTTGTTTTCCCCCATCGTGCTGCAGACCGGTGTTGTGGTGGCTTTCATCGGTTCCCCGATCTTCCTCTATCTCCTGCTCGCCATGCGCAAGCGTAGGGGGTTGGGGCTGTGACTAACACACCTGGTATGGCTGTTGAAGTCCAAAATCTGGACGTCACCTTTCCCACTCATCACGCCGTGCTCAGCGCGTCCTTCTCTGCACCGGCAGGCAAGGTCACGGCACTCATCGGTCCCAATGGTGCCGGTAAATCTACTGCATTGTCAGCCATCGCAGGGCTGATCCCGAGCACGGGTGAAGTCTTTGTGGGTGGAACCCAGATCACCCAGCGCAGCACCGCGGAACGTGCCCGCCTGCTGTCGCTGGTGCCGCAGAACACCGAACTCCGCATCGGTTTCTCAGCCCGCGATGTGGTGGCCATGGGCCGCTATCCCCACCGGAAACGTTTCACCTCCGAGTCAGAGGAGGACCGCGCCGCTACCGAGGAAGCCCTGGAGGCCATCAATGCCCGGGACATCGCGGATCAGCCTGTCAATGAGCTCTCTGGTGGGCAACGCCAGTTGATCCACATCGGTCGCGCCCTGGCGCAGAACACCAGTGTGATGCTTCTCGACGAACCCGTATCCGCCCTTGACCTCCGCCACCAGGTGGAAGTACTGCAGCTGCTGCGCATGCGTGCAGCCCGGGGCACCACCGTGGTCGTGGTACTCCACGACCTCAACCATGTGGCACGGTGGTGCGATCATGCCGTCCTGCTGGAACGCGGGCAACTCGCAGCAGCCGGCGCCGTCGAAGAAGTCCTGCAACCCAGTATCCTCTCCCGGGTTTATGGCCTACCCATCGCAGTCGACAATGATCCTGTCACCCAGAGCCTGCGTGTGACTCCCCTACCCGTGAATTCCGATAACCCCTTTTAAGAAAGTTGACCACACCGTGAAAAAGTCTGTGAAGCTCTCCACCTCTCTGCTTGCCGCAGTACTGTGTGCACCTCTGGTGCTGACTGCTTGCTCACCTTCCCAGGAGAACCCTTCCACCGGCGATACCTCCACCACCGCTTCTGCAACAGCTACTGCTGATGAGACTTCAGAGGCTGATTACCCACGCACCGTCAGCATCGACGATCAGGAAATCACCCTGGAATCCAAGCCGATGCGTATCGCGGTACTGACCCCGGAGGCTTCCTCTCTGGTACTCCCGCTGGCCGGTGCGGAGCGTGTTGTTCTCACCTCAGAGATGAATCCTGAAGATGAGGAGCTCTACGCCCTGGCAGAACAGGTACCGAACAAGGTCAAGCCGGGCGGTTCCCTGGATCCTGAGCAGGTCATCGCCGCTGATCCGGATCTGGTCATTGTCAGTGCCCGCTTTGATACTGAGCAGGACACCATCGACATCCTGGAGAACTTCGGTGTCCCCGTGGTCAACTTCGATGTCGACGGCTGGGATGGCATTGATTCCATCATCACCCACCTGGAATATGTCGGTGAGCTGGTCGGTGCTGAGGACCAGGCTGCTGATGCCATCGCTGAGATCCAGGACACCCGCGCCGAGGTGGAAACCCCGGATGAGGCACCGAAGGTTCTCGCACTGATGCAGCGTGGCCCACGCCAGATGGTCATGCCGGAATCCTCCATGATGTCCGGTCTGATCCGTGAGGCAGGTGGCGAGCCTGTTGTTGATTCCATGGGAACCACCGGCACCATCACCGCTGATCCTGAGCAGGTTGTGGCCATGAACCCGGACATCATCATCATCCAGGACTACCTGGGCAAGGGCCGCGATGACTTCGCGGACTTCCTGGCCAACCCGGCACTCGCGGAGGTTTCTGCCGTGGCCAATGACAAGATTTTCTATGCCGATACCCGCACCACTGGTTTTGCCGCCGGCACTGACATCACCCAGGGACTGTTGGAAATCTCAGAGATGATCAACTCCTAAGGTTCGTGGAGACCCTGGCGAACAAACGGTGGCCTCTGAGCGGCCCTCCCTTCAGAGGTCACCATTTATGTGTTTCAAGGGGAGTACTCTTGGATTGATCCTCTTCCAAAGAAAACCTCAAGGACCACAGCATGAAGATTCTCAACACAGTGCTCCTCTGGCTTCTCTCCCAAGCTCTGGTCTGGACGTTCTACCTGTGGGTGCTGCTGCCCCTGTTC
>NZ_CALZFS010000132.1 GCF_945649885.1 uncultured Corynebacterium sp.
TCCCGATCCCTGTGCCGTGGCGTATGATTCTGGGCTTTAACAGACCCTGTTTCAGCACCTTTCCCCCTGGTAGGGCCGCAACACTCCCCCGGTCACAGGTTGCTAAGCAAAGACAGTCTCTATACCGTGTCTCAGTAAACGGAGATACTCTCCAAATAATCCCTTTCCGCCACATCCTCACATAGCAACCACTCCCCTGCCACCAAGAAAAGGACCCCTTTCATGAGTCAGAAGACAATGCTTCTCAGTGCCACCCTGCTCAACGGCTATGGCACCCAGGGCCAGGCATGGCGCGCTCCCGAAAATGACAAGAGCAACTTCACCGACATCGAAGCTCAGGTGAAATTGGCACAGGCTGCTGAACGCGGAAAATTCGCCTTCCTGTTCACCCCGGACTTCCCGGCCGCTGGCGAGGAGCTGGGGTCCCAGCCTCCCCAGTCCACACTTGATCCCATTGTCACGCTCTCAGTTCTGGCTCATCAAACCAAGCGCGTTGGTTTCATCGCCACCGGATCAACCACCTACAACGAACCCTATAACCTGGCCCGCCAGTTCAAGGTACTCGATATCCTCAGCCATGGTCGCATCGGCTGGAATGCCGTCACCACGAGCGCCCCAAATGCCGTGGCCAACTACGGTGAGCGGGTCCGTCCACGCCCGGAACGCTATGAGCGCGCCCATGAAATGATCCAGATCGTGCAGGCACTCTGGGGCAGCTGGGGTGAGGAAGCCTGGATCCACAATGTGGAGACCGGCCAATTCCTGGATACCAATCACATCCAGCCCATCAACCTGCAGGGCAAGCATGTTGCCTCCCGTGGCCCACTGGCCATCCCGCCTTCAGAGCAGGGTCAGCCAGTCATCGCCTCTGCTGGTGGTGGCGATTATGGGGTGGAGCTTGCCGGGCGCTATGCCAGTGTTGCCATCGGTTCCTCCACCTATGACTTCGACACCACCCGCCGGGAGCGGGATATCTACCGCGCCGCCACACAACAGGCTGGCCGGGATGCTGATGAGCTGAAGTACTTCACCGGATTCATGCCCATCATGGGCAAAACCGTGGATGAGGCCATTCAAAAGCGCATGCAGCTAGATCAACACCTTGCACCACAGCGGGTTCCGGTGCTGGGCATGATGCTTGGGATGATGCTGGATGCGTCTCAGATTGATCAGCCATTCAGTGCAGCCCAACTTGAGCAGGCCTGGGCAAACCCCAGGGATCCCCGTTCGGGGCGTGCACTCGAGATTGCACACCAGGGTTGGACCCCACGTGAGATCCTGGCCCACGGCGTCATCGACTACGCCCCCAGCCCGGTCGGACCACCTGAGGCCATTGCCGATTACCTGCAGAACGCTTTTGAGGCTGGCATTGCCGATGGTTTCTGGTTGCAACAGGCCACCAACTCAACCGCGGATGAGTTTGTGGATCAGGTTGTCCCCATCCTGCAGAAGCGCGGCCTGTACCACGAGGATTATGAGGGTTCCACGCTGCGTGAGCACCTGGGTGTGCCACATCAGTACGGCCAAGATCCCCGCCTTAAATAATCTAAATTCTGCCCAAAAACAGGAGGCACCAGGCTTCGGCATTCCTTAGTCATTGCAGGTTGTGGTGTTAGGCTACATCCGGAGAAGCACTCCAGTTGCACCATATGGAGAGCACTCCAGTTGGCAAAATTTATCGCGGACAGGGGAAAACATGTCAACAGGTCGACCGCTGCGAGCGGATGCACAAAAAAATTACGATTCACTGATCAAGGTGGCACGCAACCACCTCAGCCAGCAGGGAGTGTCCACCTCCCTTGATGCCATCGCCAAGGAAGCCGGAGTCGGTGCGGGAACCCTGTACCGGCATTTTCCTGACCGGGATCATTTGATCTTCGCTGCTCTGAACACCCAAGGCGAAGAACTACGTGAAACCGCTGCCACCATTCGGAAGTCAGCAAAGGTCGAGGATCAACTGGAGTCATGGCTGAGCGAAGTGGAGAAATACTTCAGTTCCTATCACGGGCTGCCTGATTCCCTGGCCAAGGCACTGGACAAGGGAACGAACACCCCGCTGGCGATCACCTGCCATGAAATCATCGAGGTCACCGAGGCTTTCCTCACAGAAGCCCAACAGCTCAACATCGCCCGGGCAGATGTCACAGCACAGAACCTCTTTGAAGCCACGTTGATGATCGCGTGGCTCAGTGCCCGCGTCCCTGACCAGGGAAACGGGCTCAACGCTGTACGAAACCTCTGCCGCTACGGCTACCGCGTCTAACGCTTTCCCTGTTTAGAACCAGGCGTCAGCCAGCAGCTGCAGGGAACGCTCGCGCACAGCCGGATCATAGGCATAGGTGGTGGTGATGAGCTCATCAGTACCGGTGCGTTCCACCAGTTCCTGGAGCTGAGCCTTGACTGTCGACGGGGCACCCACCGCCTTGATGCGCAGCATGGGCATCCTGCTGGCACCCTGGCCTGGGATTTCGCTCGGATCCACAGGTGGTTGCATCAAACGGCTCTGACCACTGTGCAGATCAAGGAACATCTGCTCAACGGTGGTAAATTCCCGTGCTGCTTCTTCATCAGAGTCAGCCACCATGACATTGACGCCCACCATCACGTATGGCTTGTCGATCTGGGCGGTGGGGACGTCGGTGGTGAATGACTCTCGGTATACCTGGATGGCTTCATCAATCTGATCCGGTGCAAAGTGTGAAGCAATGGAAAACGGCAGACCCAGCTGACCAGCGATGGAGGCACCATTCGGGGTGGAACCCAGCACCCAGATAGGCACATCGGTGCCGGCGGAAGCAGCAGAGAGAATCGGCATACTGTGTGAGGTACCGGTTTCACCGAACCACCCCTGCATGTCATAGATGCTCTGGGCAAAAGCCTGCGGTTCAGATGAAGAGCGGCTCAATGCCTGAGCGGTCATCCTGTCTGTTCCCGGGGCACGTCCCAGGCCCAGGTCAATCCTGTTTCCATGCAGGTGAGCCAGGGTTCCAAACTGTTCAGCAACCATGAGTGGGGCATGGTTGGGCAGCATCACACCACCAGCACCCACACGAATCTTCGAGGTGACAGCTGCTGCCTGCGAGATCAACAATGAAGTCGCACTGGAGGCGACATTCGGGGTGTTATGGTGCTCAGCAAACCACAGCCGGTTGAATCCCAGCTGGTCAGCAGTGCGGGCTGATGCCATCGAGGCATCGATGGCATCCTTCGCAGTGGACCCTTCAGAGACTGAAACCAGGTCGAGAATACTTAAAGGTACAGACATTGGCGGAGCTTCCTCTCATTCGCACAATAGGAGCATTAGACAGTGACAACCGTCAGCAGATAAGTGGAGCGATGCTCCATTTAGCCCCCTGCCAGCCTATTGCGGAGACAGTCTCCGGTCAAACATGTACGGGAGCATCCAGACCCCTCAAGCAGGCGTGGCCCCCCAGGCAGGATGCACCAGAGGCCCGATCCCACAGGACATGGTTCTTTCTAAGTCTTTATAAGGCATACCCCAGAGTGACGTGCACAGCGGCCAAAGGAAACTTCCCGAAGAAAATGACATCATGGTTTCATGACATGGCTTCTGGTGCTTGCGGTCCTTATCGTCCTCATTGTCGCCGGGGCAGTCCTTCCCCGGCGGGTCAAACAAGAGCAGCTCGGCTTTCCCTGGTTCTGGGTGGCATTTCCCATCACCGTCTTGGCCGTGGCACTCACCGTCTATTCTTTCCTCCCCATTGCGCCACTGGGCCTGGAATATGGATGGACCATGTACGCCCCCTTGTCCGATCCCTCTGACGACTACACGGACCCATTGTGGCCGGGAAAAATCCTGTGGGTTGTTACCGCTGTTGCGGGCACGGGCTTATCGGTATGGACTTGGCGTCGCGGGCGCGTATAAACGGTGCTGTTGCAAACTTCAGGCGGAGAGCCATGAGGACCCAGTCCTTCATCCTCTGATGCTCGCTCAGGCAGCCTCGAACACTCGACTGACGATCACCGCGTCCGGATTCAGGTGCCCGTAGGGGAACATGATGTCCTGACCTTTTCGTGAATCGAGTGCATCGCTTCCATCCCTTTCAACGTCCGATATGCAGACGTCTAAGTTCTTAAATGCACCCTTCGTCCCCAGGATCCGTTTCAACCGCCCATGATCTCCTTCAATGACGTTGTTGAGATACTTCACCTGCCAGTGTTCCACTGTTAGCGGGCAGATTCCCTCCGCCTTCAGCTCAGCAATCGCCTTGGCCAGATAGGGCGCCTTATCGGTGTTGATCACCCGGGGATACCCGGCTGAGGTATGTGACCGGAGGGTTTTGGCCAGGAAACGCTTGACGGGAGCGACGTTGCGTTTTGGGGAGAGATAGAAGTCCAGGGTCTGCCCACCAGTGGGAATAACCCGATAGAGGTAGCACCACGTCCCGCCGACCCGGATATAGGTCTCATCCACCCGCCAGGAACTTATCCTGCCAGTCGGGCACCTGCCGGTGACCTATGAGTTTGCTTGTCCAGCTCAGGGGCGTATTTCTGCACCCAGCGGTAGATGGTGGTGTGATCGAGTGGCACGCCCCGCTGAAGTCATCATTTCTTCCAGATCTTAGATCAGCTCACCCCGCAGAGGGTAGTGACCTGCACACCGCTCACAGGATGATTTCTCGAGGGAACTGCCGACCGGAGAAGATACCCATGGACCTGACTATTTCACGTCGATCTTCCTACTGCCCCAACTTTGCAACAGTACCCGCGAACATCTGACATACCCTTAAATTCCTAAGCGTAACTCGAAAATCACTGCCTGGAAGTGGACTTCCCCCACTGACCTGGGCGAAACTGATGCCACTCAACTAAGAAACTTTATCAGCCGAATCTGACAGCTCTGGCAATCACGATTTTCTAACTGTAGAAATCTTCTTGATCCGTTTGCTCCGTATTAGACGAATGAAAGTCCATGACGGACTCCATAGTCGTCTGGTAATCATCGACGAAAAGAATATTGTTCTCAAACCAAAGTTCTTGCGGGCCGAGCAGGCTGGCCAGCATCTCAGAAACAGTGGGAAACACGCGTGCGCTGTAGGGGTTGGACGAAGAAGGGTAGATTATTTCGTCGCTAATCAGTTTGAAGATCGCGCTAACCCACTGTGCATAATCGAAGCATTGTAGCGCTACATTCGCCGATTCAGAGACCAGGGGTGCACCGTACTCGAACTCGAAACGGCTAACTACTGCGGTTTCTACAAAGAACGCGCCAGTCTCGTTAGCCAACATCTGGAGTGCGTTCGATATAATCTCCGGGTATTGGCAATGTTCTTGTAGCCAATCAGGGACGGGTTTGGCGTCCCTGACAATCGTAAGCTATTCGTCACTCACGCTCCGAGGGGCTTCTCTACCGTCACTCAGCGCAGACAGTGAATCCAGGTATGCGTAGCGTCCATGGCCCGATGCATAGTAGGTCATGAGAGCGACAAGTGGAGCGTCGAAGTTCGAAGAATCCTCCACTTCCTTTCCCGAAGGCATAGTGATCTGCGTTGAGATTTCAGAGAAGTCGATGTCTTCTACCTTTCGAAATAAACCACCGATATTGTGGCCAAAGTTTTGCACACGTGGAAACTTACCGGTAGTGAGATACTCCCAGGAAGAAAGCGTCAATTTACATAGCCTCTCCAGCGCAGTCGTCACCGACAACATCCCCTCGTATAGGTGGAAGTTGAAGGCCTGATGATTCATTTCGGTGAACTGATTAGTGGGAATCGGCACTCTACTCAGCTGAAGGGCCCCTTGGTTGAACTGGCACTCCCGCACCAATGCGGTCCACTGATCGTCATATGGGTTCATTGCAATATCTTTCTCCAGTAATGGCGAGAGTGGGTTCCATCTTCGCCATGGTCTGACCGACGACTGTCGGTCAGACGATGCAAATATCAGGTTCACATAAATTTAAGCGGGTTTCTCGACTATTCAATTAAAGGTGGAGGACTTTCTATACGAAGAAAGTCCTCCTGTTGTAAAAGATTGCAAACCGTCACCACGATCGGATAACCAATGTACTCCTGCGATCACATACCCCAGTGGGATACCGTTCCCGTCGACCAACAGGGATCGTTTAGTGCCCTGTTTTCCCCGGTCAAACGGGGATCTGCCAGCGGCTTCATCACCACACGGGGCTTTGGTGATACATCCGTCCATACTCAGATCTTCCAGGTCCAGTCTGATGATCCGGTCATAAGCTTCCAGGCAGATCTGTTCCAATTTCTCAAATATCCCAGCGTTGAGCCACTCATCCCGGCGGGTGCGCAGGGTCGTTGCCGAGCAGGTGGTGTCGGCGATCCTGGCATAGGAAGCGCCTAGGACGAGGACCTGGATGAGTGTGTCGAAGATGATCCGGTCGGAGATTCTCGGGTGGTGACACCCCAGCGAGTGGGCGCCGATCACAGGTGGGATCAGGGCTGTGAATTGAGCCCAGATGGGTTCGATAAGCGATGATGAAAGGGCAGGCACGGGTGCTCCTGAGTGGCTTACGTTTTCTTGGTCGAATCCGTATGTACCAGGTCTCGTGCCTGCCCCATTTCATTACCCCACTTGAACCACCAATCCGCGCGATCTCTTAGAAAGACCTGCACCCGCCGGAAGAACGCTTTCTGGCAGGTACACGAGATGCGACAAGTATGATGAATTTTGGCTAATGCTTAGCCTCATTCTTTTATGTAGGTCACTCCGAATTCACGAACCTGTCGGAACTCCTGATGGCTGGTAGCGAAGTCCATCCAACCGCCTTCGAACTTTTGGAAGATATCTAGACCTCGTCCTAGATTGATCCGCCATCCGGTGTCAGTTCGAATCCATCGGTCATGTGCGCTGTCGCTGAAGCTAACGTGGAATTTGATGCCGTACTGTGGTGTTCGGTCGTAGATCTCCTTGAGCATGAGCAGCTGTTTTTGCTTAAAGGCAGCATCAGGCTCTTCGCTAGTGGTGAGGCGGAAAGTCACTTCCTCGGCTGGGTCCTTCGCCGAAGCGATCGCGGCGAGCAACTCGACCAGATTGCGCCCCTGATGAGGCTGTCTAATATAGGGATCCTGAAGCTCGATCTCGGTAGCTCCAGCCAGGTAGGGGAGTAGCAGCGTCTCGTATGAGACTCCTCGCTGATTCTCCTGGAAGTCCCGTTGCCCCTCGTAGAGAGGCTTAGGCTCGTCCATTGCAGCCTTTATTGCAACTGCGGAGGCGGCCGCCAGCGGCTCGGGATCTGGGACAATGTGGGCGCTCGCTCCCGAATCCCGGTAGTAATGCCCTGGGTGCTCTTCTTCTTCCAGCGTGGTGACGCCACGCCATGTCCCTGTCACCGTGTTGTATCCGAACTTTACGGCTGCCATCGTGTCATCGATGCGGAGGATCTGGTCTTTCACACGTTTTCGGCCTTCGACCGCGAACCTGAGGATCTCCTCGATCTCCTCGGCGGTGGCTTGCTCATGCGGATACAACAGTTTCATGAGACCGGAGAAGGTCTTGTGGATGCTGTCGCGGTCCCGGGTAGAAATATCCGACCCTAAAGTGAAGTGCTGCTGGTAGCGGTCGGAGAAATCGAGGTTGCGCATCGATTTAAGCACTTCGGCAATGTAGTCGACCACAAATCCATAACCGTTCGAGAACATCTCGCCACGGATCGTATCTACCTCCCACCCAGGAATGTAGAAGTGCAACCGGTCCAGGAACGCCGAGTCATGGTAGCTCTCAGGAAGCTCGTCGAACAGGTCGGAGTGCTTGAGCATATAAGCCACGTTGTGCGAGGTGTTGCCGACGAACACCATGGAGGCCTCGGCCCCAAGTGTC
>NZ_CALZFS010000133.1 GCF_945649885.1 uncultured Corynebacterium sp.
TCAATCCTTTATCACGATTTTTCTTATTAAAAATTGATAAATTATCTTCTTATTGCCACACATAAAGAAAAGATCCGATTTCATATAACATTCGATACAGCCAGAACTTAAGCGCACCACTTTTCAGACCTTCGGCTTGTGTATCCGGTGGAGGATCTGGGATGACATCAGGCAATTTATCCAGATCAAGGTATTCCAATAGTTTCTTGGTTGCGAACCTGTACGTCGTTTTTCCTGTTCTGATAACATCAATCGGAAAATTTCCTTCGCGGAGCATTCTGTGAGCGTCACGAATTGATATTCTCGCCACGCCGCAAACCTCTTGAAGATTAAGAATCAATCTCATTCGATCCCCAGCAGGCAATTCAGTTCCTTGGCGGGGATGATATACCGCCCACCGATTTTGATGACTTTCGTAGGGAACTGACCGTTTCTTACTGCAGCATATGCACTGCTCTTCCCCAGCCCTAGTATTTTTGCAGCCTCTTCAACTGTGTATGTAGCTTTGATACTCTTAGACATGATTTCCTTTCCTGGAATCATCAAGCCCGTCACCTCTGCTCAGGTGGCGGGCAATTTACTTTTGCGCTTATGCGCTGTGCCTGTGGAGGGAATCGAACCCCCAACCTTCACGACAATGAAGTCAGATGCTCTGTCCGTTGAGCTACACAGGCTTGACCTTGATTTTGTTGTAACGCCGGGTCGTTCCTCACATCACTAAGGTGTGGTTGTCAGGCTGGGTGGTCATTCCCTGCCTTGCTCCGGCCAGTCGTCATCGCAGCCACCTGTATGCTGCTCTTCCTGGCGGGGTATCCCCCGGCGCAATTCACTATTGAGTTCTCACATATCGTGGCCATCAGCGCGACCCCACACCTTTCGGTGGTCGCTAGTCCTGAGACCCAAGTGCCCGCGGGGAGGCTCGCACTCCCCCGCCTGCTAGTCGGGCTGTTTTACTTATTCGCGTCGAGCAACCAACGCAGCTCACGTACTGCGTGCTCAAGCGCTAGGAAGTCGTGATCTGAGAAGTCGTAGGGCCCGACTTCGAGGACGAACCCCGCACCGGTGTTGTGGCTAATTCGCAATGGCACTCTGGCCCATGAATCGGTGTCCGGGGTGTACGGCTCCGGGATGCCGAGTTCCTGGATGACATCCCGGGACGCAACCTCGTCACAGTCAGATCGGTCTGCATCGTGCAGTGGGAAAGGTGAGGACATGTCACGCAGCATTGCGGCCTCCGAGATCCAGCTCCGACTGGTCAGCACGCAGCCACTTACCAACAGCGCGCTTAATGGCAGCAGCGCCAGCCGGAGTGATCTTTAGCGTGTGGTCAACCTCGCCACGGAAACGCGGAGCATCATGGTTCTGTCTACGGATGAAATACGGCTTCTTGTCCGCATACTCCGAGTACCGGTACTGAGGGACGATCTCCCCAGTCTTTTGTGATCGGCGCGATGAGGTTTCTTTGTAGATCCAGCCCTTTTCAATCAAAAGATTGCGGAGTGCTTTCTCCCCCATATCTAAAGTGGATGCCACGGTTCGGAAACTCAGCTGGTCGGATTCAGCGACATAAGTGTCGTGATACTCGACGGCAGGGGCTGCTGCTGCGAGCTGCTCGGCTTGCTGATGGTTGGTGGATTCCAGTTCTTTGATTCGGGAGTCGGCGAAGATGACAGCGCGAGCCATAAGTTCGTCACGGGACATCTCCGGGCCCCTGTACCCACCGGTCTTACGGATTGTTGGGAGAACCTCTCCGTAAACCCAGGACTGGAAACGTTCGACCTGAGCGCGAATATTTACATCTTTCACGCGGGCTGCTTGGCGATTGCCGATTGCCCGGTAGAACCCAGCCTCAGTGACGACGGTGATGCGCTGCTCTCCCCCAAGGGTCGGAGCTATCTCCGACCCTTTCTCGGCCTCGGGAATGCTACGGAGCATGTCGCGGGCTTCTGCGAACCCGAGCGATTTGGCCAACCCCGGCGCGGCGACTTTAAAGCTGTCACCGTCAGGGATCATGTCGATTTGAAATTCTCCGTTATTGAATGGGGTAATCTGGGTGTGGGCTTCCTGGTGCATCAGGGAGCTCCTTTCTTTTGTGGGGGTTAAGCGGCTTTCCGCTCTTCTACGGGGTCAAACCATGCGCTGGTGTAGTACTCGTCTCCCTGCAGTGCGCTGACGCGGACCGCGAGACGTTCGGACACTTCAGCCCCGGCGCGGAGCAATGGCAGCTGTTCGGGCTTCACGCCGACATACAGGGCGAGCTGCTGGTCAGTGGTGAAATTCCGGGAGCGTGCAATGGCATCTAATGCGCCTGGACGGAAGCGGTAAGTGCGTGTTTGCATAGCAATCACTTGTGCCTCCTTGTGCTTATCGGTGCTGTTCGCATCGACTGATCTAAGCATGCATCATGTGATCTAGTTTTGCAACCCCTTGGTGTGAAATAACTTTATTTGCCCACGTATTGCCAGCTAGACATGGTGATGCTAAAATAGATCACATGAACATCGAGCAATGGTTTAACACCATCACTGGCGGCGAATCGCAGCGGACGGTCGCCCAAAAGATCAACATTCAGCAGTCCAAGCTCTCCCGGCAGATCGGGGCAGGAAAGCTGGACCCTGAGATCATTCGAGACATTGCTCGCGCATATGGGGTCAAAGCGGGTGACGCCCTTTTAGAGACTGGGTTCCTTGAAGTGGATGACCTGAACCTGGTGGGCGTGGAGGAAGCTCTCGGACACGCAAAGAACTCTCAGCTATGGATAGAGATGAGCAAACGATCAGACCCCGAGGGCCGCCGCGTTTACCGAGCAGAAGGAAAGCCGGGAGTCATCGACCTGGATGACGAAGTGCTTGAAGAGTCGGACGCTCAGGTGTTTGAATTCCCCTCATCCCCCACCGTCGACCCCCTCAGCGATGAAGAGCTCGAAGAGGCTGTCCGGGACGCTAACGCCCGACCACGCGCTGCACACCCCGCAGACGACACCGAATACACCGAACCTGAATCCCCCTAGGAGGAGGGTTGGACCTCGATAAAATCGCTGAACTATTCGGGGTCCGGGTCGCTGAGACTAACGACCTGGACCCCGAGTGGAACGGCATGTATCTCCACCACCGACGACTCATACTCCTACGGAAGGGCCTCGACCACTGGAAGCATCGCACCATCCTCGCCCACGAGCTCGGTCACGCGTTCTACGGCGACGAGCATCACGGGGACCCCCGTTTAGAACTTCGAGCCGATCAATACGCGGCCAGGCTGTTAATCAGCGAAGATGAATATAGGGCAGCGGAACACCTACACGGACCGCACCCCGGCGCGATCGCGCACGAACTCGGCGTCACCCCCGACGTCGTGACCACGTGGTGCGACATCTACAGTCGCACCATCATCTAAGGAGTACTCATGGATTTCATGGAAATCGCTAACAACATGTCCAGCTACCAGGCCAATGAATGGACTGCCGGCACTGGTCTGTCCCCCGCCCTGATCGTGCCTGCCACCATCGTCATCAGTGTGGTCGGGATTCTTGCCACGGTGCTGCTGCCGTCACTGATCACCGGCAGCATCGGCTACTAAAAACAAAAAGAAGCCCTCTTCACCTGGCCGGGAAGCACAAGGGTGAAGAGGGCAAATTAATATCCAGAGACTATCTAGACACAGGAGAAGTGTACCAATGCCTCAGAAGAAAACCACCGCTAAGGGAACGATCAGGTGGGTGGGGCGTTTCCGCCCACCCGGAGGTAAAGAAACATCACGTAGTTTCGACACCCGGCGTGACGCGAAAGCATGGGAAGACGAACAGGCCCGTAACTATAGGCGTGGGGTGTGGCTGGATCCGAGCCTGGACAAGCTGACGGTGAAAGAGGTGTACGACCGGTGGGCGGATCGCCCGGCGCGGGAGAACTCGAAACTGGTGTATGCCCAGGTGTCTAAGAACCTTGGGCCCATGGGTGATATTTATGCCCGTAAACTCACCCGCGCCGATGTGGATACCTGGTATCGGGTGTTGATTTCGGGGCGCCCGTGGGCTGGTAATGAGCCCCTATCCCCGCGGGTGGCACGCTCGATGGTGTCTCACCTGTCGGCTGCGATGACCATGGCGGTTGATGAGGAGTGGGTGGGCCGAAACCCAGTGCGGATCCCGAGGTTGGATCACGATGATGTTGTCCGGGTTAATGATGTGCCCACAGGTGAGGACATTGAATCAATTGTGGATCTACTGCGATCAGGTGGGGCGCCGTATGAAAGGAAAGAAAAAGGCAAGCTGGTGACTGTGACGTCACAGCCGGCGCCGGTGGTCGCCGATATGGTCCTTGTGGCTGTGGGGACCGGGGCGAGGATCTCCGAATTGTGTGGCCTGGATGTGGGTGATGTGTACATGCTGCGGCGTGAAATAGATATCACCTCCCAAGCGCACCACGTCACCGGTGAGAGGGTCTCACCCAAAACGAGGTCGTCGGCCCGGGTGATCCCGGTGGGTAATGACCTGCTGCCGGTGCTAGATCGACTGATCGACGGTCGTGGCACTGACGAGCCGCTGTTCGCCACCCGCAATGGGGTGTCCTACCGGGCGGAGACCGCCGGGAAGCTCCTGCGTAGGGTCGCCGAGGACCTCGGGATGGAGTGGCGTTTTCATAGCTTCCGGCATTTCTACGCCTCCCGCCTGATTGCCGGGGGCCTCCCGGTCAATCAGGTGCAGCGCCTTCTTGGGCATGCTGATCCGTCGATGACGCTTCGGGTGTATACCCACCTGTGGCCTGACTCCGATGATGTTGCCCGGCGCGCTATTGAGGGGATTTTGGGCGGCGACGGGATTATTGCGGGATCATCGGTGGGTCGGGCTGCGTTGCGGTCGGTGTGACCAGGCGTTTTATCCTTAACCCTTAGTCCGGGATGATGATTTCCGGCGTAGTGGGATCGGCATTTCCCGGCCTGCGGTTTCCTGAATCCCCAGGCCAGAAGCGTTAAGCGCGTTTCACTCATTGCACCTATTTCACGTATTGCGACCCGGAAGCGGGATTATTGCGGGATCGGAGGAGGCGGCGATGTCAGCCGCCAGACCGTCTACACCATCCGAGACAACCGATAATCCCCACCGCACACCCATTCGACACACCCCCTATAGTCAGCACCACCCCACTAGAAAAGGAAAACCGCCCCCACCACCGTGAGGTGATGGGGGCAATGCTAAATGTCTTCTCGGATCTCGGTAGGTACTTCCACATCATGCACGGACTCTGGGTGGAGCAATCGCCACGCCCGAGCGTATCGAAGCGCGGCCCGATATTTTCCCTGGAGGGAATCAACTTTGGTACGCAAGGAATCTACTTTTCGGGTCAGGCTCTCAATGTCCCGGTCGCGGGATTCCAGCTGTCCCTCTGTCCAGTCCTTGACGGTGTCGAAGAACTTTTCCCACTCCGGGCCGCGGGACTCTACCTCCGCCGTATTCTTCTGCCCTTTCTCAGTGATTCGGGTTGAGCCCCAAGTGGCGAGACCGGTAATCATGGCAACAAGCACCATCCCGGCCACACCTTCCCACGTGTCTGGCACTATCCAGCCTCCCGTCTGGGGTCGATCGTGACAACAACTTGCGGGTCACGACCGCGCCCAAATCCCCACGTGGCTAGGCCTGCGGTGGCAAGGTACCCGAGGGCTGAGACATAAGCCCTAGAGCTGTCCCCTGTGGCCCAAATGATCAGGAAAGATAGTGCCCACAAGGAATTGAGCCCCACGGCCAGGCCGACGGTGATTGGCAGGATCCTCGGCACGACAGCGGCCGCGAAACAACCGACACCGATCAGAATCCACACCCACGCCCACACTGTCGGTGATAGCTGCCCCTCAAGCCAATGCGCGGGGATCCGATTCACGTCCACCCGAAAGTAGGACACTCCCCGCACAATCGCGATCAGCCCCAGGATATTCAAGCCTGTGGCGTCGGAGGTCACAGCGCGCTCGATGCGCGACCTCATGGCTTACTCCTCGGTGTCGGGGGCCCGGTGCTCACCCACATAATCCGGGTGCTGATCCGATGCCCTACCGGTGTTGATAGCAGCGAGCAGACCACCGATGGTCGCAGCGATCGGCCCGACCTGCTCCAGCCACGAATCAACCTGCGCGGAATCAGCAAAACCCATAGCAGTGAGTACCAGACCAGTGACAGCGACGAGGACGTAGATGGCGAGGCGCAACCACCATGGAGCCAGTGGGGACATCCGGGAAGTTGGTTTAGCTGGCATCAGAATCGTCCTCCGCCTTTGCTTTCAGGGAACCGCCGTGGATGTCCTCAAAGCCTGGGATTTCCATCTCTGCGCCGATGGTGGCCATAGCATCCACAATGGTGCGGTCATCCAGCTGAGACCAGCCCGGGTACTGGCCAGCGTCACGCCCACCAGTGAGCTGTGCGCGCACGTCTTTCACATCGGACCCGATGGGGCCGACGAAACCGCCGATGAACTCGGTGATGTGCTTGCGGGTCTTTTCCGCTTCTGCGGTGATATGGGCTTTCAAAGCCTCAATGTCAGCCATGCTGAGTTCCTCATCTTTCGTATTTCCATCATTGACGTGGTTTGCCAGCCAGGGGGCTGGGTCTTCATGCTTGCCACCGGTACGGCCAGGTGGACCCCACACTTCAAAGTGCAGGTGCGGACCAGTTGATCCACCCTCAGAGCCGACGCGGGCAATGAGCTGCCCGGCTTTCACGCGGTCGCCACGGCGCACATAGATTTCGTGGTGCCGCATGTGCCCGAAGATGAAATCCTTACCAACTTGGGATTGTGCGTCGATCCATACCCAATTACCGAAGCCTGACACGCTTCCAGGGGCACGCTCCGCACCCTGAATGACCACGCCATCAGTGGGTGCATAGATTGGGGTGCCCAAGTCGGCTGCGAAATCCAGGCCTGCGTGCATGCTGCCCCACCTCATCCCGTACCCAGAGGAGGTGGTGTACTTCTCGTCGCGCATTGGGTGATACACAGCAGGTGCCTGTGGGGTGCCGGGGAGGATCGCTGCACCCATTGTTAGAGCGCGGTGGTAGCGGGCACGACGATCATTGATGCCATTCAGGCCACCATTAATAGCGCGGGTGACAGCTTCCAAATTTCCAGCATCGGACAGCGCATTGCTCTGTGGGCGGGCCACCACCCAATACCAGCTGGCTGCAAGGAACCCCCACTTCGGGTCCTCCCGCACCAGGTGGGGCTGTGCCTCGAAATCCAGGGTGGTGTGCCCCTGAGAATTTGCCCATCGGGTGAATGCCCGGAAATTTGATCGCCCGGTGAGCTGGATCGGACCACTGCCCTTGAACCTGCGCCCGTCTCCCGCGTAGTGATTCCCCAGATCAGCCCGCCACTCATAGGCTTGCCCGCTGGCAATCTCCTCCATATGGAAAAGCCCAGATGATTCATGCCCGATCTGAGCGGCGAACATTGCAGCGCGGTTCACCGTGGTGATATTCGCTGCACGAGCGGCGTTTTCATATGCTGGCAAGAGCCGCTGGAAGTCATTGAGTCTCAAACTACTGGGCTGCATTACTCTCATTAATGTTTGTGCATCCATGTCGCCCCTCCTTTCTGTGTGTATGGTGCCCTACCTGCGTGTGCGGTCAGGGCATAGGAAAACCCCGCACCAG
>NZ_CALZFS010000134.1 GCF_945649885.1 uncultured Corynebacterium sp.
AGCTTAATAACTATGACTGGCAGTCTGCTGAGGCGCGGGAGAAATTTGAGCAGATCAAGGATCTGTTGGGCCGGGAGATGTTGGATCAGCAGTTTGCCGGCATGAAACAGGCCATGGAGGGCGCCACCGATGAGGATCGCGCTGCCATTGCCGAGATGCTGAAGGATCTCAATGAATTATTGGCCAAGCACCGTGCTGGCACTGACACCCCGACAGATTTCGCGGAGTTCATGGCTGAGCATGGCTCGAATTTCCCGGAGAATCCCCGTGACATCAATGAACTGATTGATGCACTGGCCAAGCGTTCCGCTGCGGCCCAGCGCATGCTCAACTCCATGTCTGATGAGCAGCGTCAGGAGTTGATGGAGCTTTCTGCCCAGGCTTTCGGCTCTGCTGAATTGATGGAGATGTTGGGGGATCTGGCGGATAATCTGCAGGATCTGCGTCCTGACCTCAACTGGTCTGGGTCGGAGGATTTCTCCGGTGAGCAGGGCATGGGACTGGGTGATGGTACTGGAACCATGCAGGACCTGGCTGAGTTGGATTCCCTGGCCGAGCAGCTGCGCAATGATCACACGGATCTTGATCTTGATGCCATCAATCGCCAGCTCGGCGATGATGCGGCCGTGTCTGCTGACATGCTTTCGCGTCTGGATAAGGCGATGCGTGACAGTGGTCTGTTGCGTCGCCAGGCAGATGGAACGCTGCGTCTGTCCCCGCAGGCGATGCGTCGTCTGGGTAAAACCCTGCTTGACAGCGTCTCCTCCCAGTTGACCTCCCGTAGTGGTTCCCGGGACTCCCGTCTGGCTGGTGCCAGCGGTGAACAGACCGGTGCCTCCCGTGCTTATGAGTTCGGTGACACCCAACCCTGGGATGTCACCCGCACCATCACCAACGCCATCCAACGCACCGCCGGATCAGATGGCCCCCTGAAGCTGGATATCAGTGATGTGGAGGTCGTGGAAACCGAGACGCGTACCCAGAATGCTGTGGCACTGCTGGTGGATACCTCTTTCTCCATGGCTGCTGAGGGCAGGTGGGTGCCCATGAAACGCACCGCCCTGGCCCTGCACCACCTGGTGTCCACCCGTTTCCGGGGTGATGAATTAGCCCTGATCAGCTTCGGCCGCATGGCCATGAGCATGGACATTGATGAACTCACGGCTCTGCCACCGGTGCAGGAACAAGGCACTAACCTGCACCATGCATTGCTGCTGGCGGAACGTTTCTTTGCCCGCCACCCCTCCATGCAGCCCACCTTGTTGATCGTCACCGATGGTGAACCCACCGCCCACCTGGAGGACTGGGGTGAAGCCTGGTTCAACTGGCCCACCCACCCGGAAACCCTGCGCAAAACCATCATCCAGTTGGATAAGATCACCCGGCGCGGTGCCCGCACCACCTTCTTCCGCCTCGGCTATGACCAGGGCCTGGAACACTTCCTCAATCAGCTTGCTGATCGTGTGGGCGGCAGTGTCACGGCCCCGGAACTAGATGACCTGGGTACCGCTGTCATCGGCGAGTACCTGAAATTTCGGGATCAGCCATGGTAGAGATCATGGAGCTGGCACGCGCCCACGACCTGGATCTTGATCCCGCTTCCCTGAACATCATCGAGATGGGTCTAGACTTCCGTGTTGTCCTGGCTACTGCCGTGGACGGACATGAGTGGGTACTACGCATCCCCCGGCACCCGACTGTGATGCAGCGGGCGGCGTCAGAAGCAGCAGTTCTCAAGGTGGTGGCCCGGCATCTGTCAGTGGAGGTGCCCAACTGGCAGATCCACACCCCGGAACTCATCGCCTATCCCCTGCTCCCCGGCACACCCGGTCTGGAACTGAATGACCAGGGGGAACCGATATGGAATGTCAATGTCTCCGCCCCTGCTTATGTGGATTCCCTGGCCCGGGTGATCGCAGAGATCCATGCCATTCCTGTCACGGCAGTCCCCCTCCCCCAACCCAGCCTGGAACAGGTGCGTGAGAACTGGCGGACAGACATTGACCGGGTAACAGCCCACTTTCCCGTTGATAATGCACTTCTCACCCGCTGGCAGACCTGGATTGATGATGCCTCCTACTGGCCAGGACACACGGTGCTCACCCACGGTGAAATCTATGCAGGGCACACCCTGGTGGACAACAGCCAGATCACCGGAGTGATCGACTGGACCACCGCCAGCATCAACGATCCGGCCCGAGATCTGATGATGCAACAGATGAGCGGTACACCAGAAAGCTTCGAGAGATTCCTGCGCCAGTATGTTGAGCACGGCGGACAGATCTGGCCCCGGATCAGAGAACACTGCCGGGAACTCAGCTCAACCGCCCCACTGGGTTTCGCACTCTACGCACTGGAGGTTGACAACCTCGAACTCAGGGAGACTGCAACCCAGTTACTCAATCCCACCACCTAGCTAAAACCCCTGCGCAACGCCCTGTCTGGTGCTAATGTTTCGGCTTGTTCCATCCCTACTTTCTGTGAAAAGAACAAGCCATGTACACCACCCGCATTCTCACCCTGGGTCTTGTCTGTGCGCTCAGCTGCGCCACACTCCCGATCGCCACCGCGCAATCATCCTTCTCCTCAGGTTCCTCCGGTTCCACCCGCCAGACAGACAGGCCCACCACCCCCTGGGCAAAGGACATCTCAGACGGGCTGGACGTCAACCTCATCGGCGATATCCTCGGACCAGGCATCTCCGACCACCTGGGTGTGGGAACAGGCGATCTGGGCATCATGGCGCCCCTGGACGAAGGTGAGGAATTCGCCATCATCTTCGGTGACTCCTTCCGCGGCAACAACTTCGGCCAGGGTGACTGGCTCAGCCCCATCGGCGTTGTTGCAGAAATGGACGATACCGGGCGCATCGTGATCACCCGCCCCCTCAATGACAGCCACCAGGTGGAACAACTGGTTGATTACTCCCACAATGCACGCGGACTGACCCTGCTGCCCTCTGATGTCATCAACATCAACGGCACCCTCTTCATGCAAGCCATGTGGAATGAAGGTGTGGGCAATGTCCTCCACACCCAGATCTGGCAATCCCAGGATCAGGGACGCAGCTGGGACAGTGTTGATACCATCCCCACCAGCTACCTGGATGGACAGGCCAACCTCATCACCTGGGAACACGACCCCGAAAACAACTGGGTGTACATGATGTCTTCAGAATTCAAACGACACGATGATGTCTACCTCACCCGATTCCGCCCCGATGATTTCAACCATCGTGCCTCCTGGGAGCACTACTCCGATGGAACCTGGGGCACCAACTACTCCCCCATCCTGGATGACCAGGTACGCGCCGGAGAGATGTCACTACGGCTCATCGACGGCCACTGGGTGTTGTCGATGTTCAATACCGAAACCATGGCCATTGAAATACGCATCTCCAAAGAGATCGAAAGGAACTGGAATGACATCACACCTGCCAACGTGGTCATCGCAGGACACGGCGGATGGGGTGCCGAGCAGACGCCAGGCAACTTCACCCAGCTCTACGGCGGCTACATCGCACCGGGTTCCACGCTGGATGATCTGGACCTGGTGGTGTCCCAGTGGAATACCGGCAACAACAGCCGGTACATGTCCACGCAGTTCAATGTGAAGGGCCTGGATACTTTCTTCGGCATCGATGCACCACAGGTCATGATGCGCACCTTCAACAACAATGTGGGTAACCAGGACGTCATCGAGGTGGAGCTGGTCAACACTAGAGTTCTGTGAGCTGGCCTGCCTCCACACGCCAGTGACGGTCCACCTTCACAGTCTCCAACATCCGGCGATCATGAGTGACCAGCAGAAGGGTGCCATCATAGGACTCCAGGGCTTCCTCCAACTGCTCAATCGCAGGAAGGTCCAGGTGGTTGGTGGGTTCATCCAGCACCAGCAGGTTCACGCCACGTGCCTGCAGCAGGGCCATCCCGGCGCGGGTGCGTTCACCGGGTGAAAGTTCATCTACGGCCCGGTGCACATGATCAGCGGTCAGGCCGAATTTGGCCAGCAGAGTGCGGACCTCACTGGTGGTCATCTCCGGGACGGCTGCCTCGAAGGAGTCCATGAGTGGGCTTCCACCGGCGAGGGTCTTCCTGGCCTGGTCGATCTCACCGATGTGGACGCCGGATCCCAGGCTGGCTGAGCCTTCATCTGGTGCCTGTTCACCCAGCAGGGCACGCAGCAAAGTGGATTTTCCAGCACCATTGGGGCCGGTGATACCGATACGTTCACCAGCATTGACCTGGATGGACACCGGCCCCAGGGTGAAGGTGCCTTGCTGGAATACCGCTTGATTCAAGGTTGCCACCACGGAACCGGAGCGGGGTGCTGCAGCAATGCTGAACTCCAGGGTCCACTCCTTACGGGGTTCCTCCACTTCTTCAAGCCTGGCGATGCGGCTTTCCATCTGACGGACCTTCTGCGCCTGCTTCTCACTGGATTCTGTGGCTGCCTTGCGCTTGAGTTTGTCATTGTCCGGGGCTTTCTTGATGGCATTGCGCACGCCCTGGCTGGACCATTCACGCTGGGTGCGGGCACGACCGACCAGGTCGGATTTCTTCTCCGTGAACTCCTCATACTTCTCCCGCGCCTGTCTGCGTAAGGTGGCACGTTCCTCCAGGTAGGCGTCATAGCCACCACCGAAGACACGGTTGGTGTCCTGAGCCAGATCAAGTTCGAGTACCTGGGTGACACAGCGTGCCAGGAATTCACGGTCGTGGCTGACCAACACCACACCACCGCGCAGACCCTGGACAAAGGCCTCCAGGCGTTCCAGGCCATCCAGGTCAAGATCGTTGGTGGGTTCGTCGAGAAGCACGATGTCAAAGCGGGAGAGCAGCAGGGCGGCCAGCCCCACGCGCGCCGCCTGACCACCCGAGAGGGAGGTCATCAATTGCTTGTCCACACCTTCCGGGCCGACATCAAAACCGAGGTCAGCTAATACGATGGGCAGGCGTTCATCCAGGTCAGCTGCACCGCTGGCCAACCAGCGGTCCAGGGCGGTGGCATAGGCATCGGCTGCGGAATCATCCTCGCCCAGGGCTGCCGCCGTTTCATCCATGTCATGGGTGGCCTGGGCGCAACCGGTGCGACGCGCCACATAGTCTGCGATGGTTTCACCCTCCACGCGCTCATGTTCCTGCGGGAGCCAACCCACAAAGGCATCCGCCGGAGCCAGGGACACGGACCCACCCTGGGGTTCATCAGCACCGGCCAGGAGTCGGAGCAGAGTGGATTTTCCGGCACCGTTGGCGCCCACCACTCCCACCACATCCCCGGGTGCGACGGTGAGATTGAGGGAATGGAATAAGGTGCGGTGGCCGTGGCCGCCAGCCAGATCGTGGGCCACGAGAGTTGCTGTCATGGGTGTCATTGTCGCACCCCCACAGCACCTGTGAGAAATGATGGCGCAGGTCACAGTGGTTGTGCTTGACTGGGGGGTCATGAGCCTATTGAGAAGCTACCGCGCCACAGGAGCTGACCTGCCCTTCGGCGACCCCCTGTCAGCACATACCGGTGTGGCCATGGAGGGGTATTTCTGGCGCATCACCGATGCTGAGGGTCGGGTGATCATCGCACTGTGTGGGGTGAATCAGGGTCCGGAAGGACCATGGGCCACCGTGGGTTTGGCTGCCTGGCCCACTGGTTTTCTCCGCACTGCAGCCCTTGAAGGCGCCTGGGCTGATCCGCATGGTCTGGGGGTGGAAGGTGGCAGCGGTGAATTTGAAGCTAATCGACGCCACCTACGCGTCAACCTGGGCGAGGATTCCCAGCTCAACCTACGTTTTGACGATCCCCTTCCCTGGCAGCATGGTGCGGTGGGTGGGTCCAGCATCTTCCAGATGGTGCCCGCACTCAATCAGTACTGGCATCCCTGGTTGCTGGTCGGGAAGGCCTCCGGCACCGCCATCGTGGGCGGGGAAACCTGGGAATTCACCGATGCGCAGGTCTATGCCGAGAAGAACTGGGGACGCGAGGGCTTCCCCGAATCCTGGTGGTGGGGCCAGGCACAGGGCTTTACAGAAACAGATGCCTGCGTGGCCTTTGCCGGTGGTCTGGTACACAGCGGGAAACTACGCACCGAGGTCACCGGACTGGTGGTCAGACTGCCCGGTGGACGCGTATTCCGGTTGGGCAACCCGGTTGTCAGTCCCGTCGATACGCACACCAATGATGAGCTCTGGCAGCTCTCGGGCCGAGGTTATGGTTGGAAGGTGGAGATCACCGCCACCGCCCCCCTGGATCATGCCTTCGTGCTACCTGTTCCCCTGCCCAGTGAACACCGCAATATAGCCGGTGACCTGGAACATCTGGCAGGTGAACTCTCCATCACCGTGCACAGGTTTGGGCGCCACGTGTGGTCAGGGAAAACAACATCGGCAGCACTGGAACACGGTGGATTGGACCGGGCCGCTGCAGAACTGCAACGCCGGGGGCTGGACCCCGGACTTAGCAGTGCCCCACCGGTGTTATAACTGAGGTGGGCTCAGATCAATCCGGAGCCATTCAACGTCCTCACCCAACATGCTGATCAGTTCATCCTGGCGCGGCTGCCCCATAACCAGGCGGTACGCGGCAAGAGTTTTCCGTAATCTCTCCAGATGTGCACTTTCTGCGCTGAGCGGCATCGTGGGGACATAACGCTCGATCTTGGCCCCACCTGGTGTGGACAACACCCAATAGGGATTAATGAGATCATCACCTTCCGGGCGAAATGACTCCGCAGCCTCAAACATCGATTTCCAGGGGTCACCACTCGAGGTGTTTACTTTCTCCCCATAGGCAGTTGCGATGTTCTTACGTACCGCATGCCCCTTATAGCGGTGTACCCTCCCCTCCCGCTGCTCGAGATCAACGGGGTTACCAGGAAGATTCCAATGGATCACCGCATGGCTATAGGTGTGGAAATCCAAACCCTCCTGACCAACAGAGGTACTCACCAGGACAAAAGGCCAGAAAGGGGAATTGAAACTGTCACGAACAGACGATACGCGCGCAGCTCCCTGCTCCTGAGAATGATTACTCCCAAAAGCTGTAGCAAAATGAGAGCGGATTTTCATCTGTGCCTTCTCCTCCTGGGACCCCGAATCCACAGAAACATTCAGTACATTGCTCGATGCAGACCGCAAAGCAACTGCACCGGAGATCTTTTCCGCAACACGGTTCGCCTGTTCAACCGCACCCAAATCCTGAAGTCCTTCAGACTCCACCAACATATGCGTATATTCATCAAGAACTGCCTGGAAATTTCCGTTGATCGCATAATGCAGGACTTTCCTCCAATATGGCAGCTCCTCCACCTCCTGGCTGATGATCGCCGCAATATCCGGCTGATTGAATACACTCCTGAACTTTTCAGCAACTGTAAAAGCTGCCTGACGGATACCGTGCTCAGTCATCGAAGCACCAGTGCGGGTCAGGGCTCTCAAAGCACAAACACCCGGTCCACCGATCGCCATCTCCGCCAGTACTCTTGCCAGATCAGAAGGTGCAGGATCATCACTGTCCAAGTTGAAAGCATAGGAAATCGTTTTTTTCAGGCCTTCTGAAGTTTTCTCCTTCCCCTGAGTATCCCTTTGTATTCTGATCCAGTTGCTGAGTCTGCTCTCAAATT
>NZ_CALZFS010000135.1 GCF_945649885.1 uncultured Corynebacterium sp.
CCGGCCAACACCGCGGCCTCCTGTTCCACATAACCAATGGTGTTGCGCACTGAGGTGCGTGAGAGTTCAGCGGTGTCCTGATCACCTAGGAGAATCCGGCCGGAATCCACATCATAGAAACGTTCCATCAACGCCAGGGTGGTGGATTTACCGGAACCGGAAGGGCCCACGAAGGCAGTTTTCTTAGCTGCCGGGATGTGGAAACTAACATCTTTTAACACATCGGTCTGCCCGTCATAGCTGAAGGTGACGTCATCGAAGGTGATGTCACGTGCCGGCTGGGCAGTGGCACCGGTGGTAGGTTCTGGATCTTCATCCATGATCTCTGAGATGCGTTCAATAGCACCCATGGCCTGGCGCACGGTGGTGATGGCACCGAAGATCTGGCCAAGTGGCATGGACACCATGAACAGATACAGCACAAAGGACACCAGATCAGCCACGGAAATATCACCGGAGGCCACACGAGCACCGCCGATACCGAGCACAACGAGGAAGCTGCCCTGCATGGCAAGACCTGTTGTCGGGCGCAGCGCTGCACCGATCTTGGCCACCATCACGCCCATGTCATAGGCCTCATGGGCATCAGCATTGATCCCGGATTCCACACGGGATTCAGCACCTGTGGAGCGGATGGTCCGGATGGCTCCCAGTGCGCGATCCATATCGGCACCCAGTTCGCCCACCGCGGCCTGGGCCTTCTTGGTGTATTTCTGGATGAATGTGGAGACACCGATGACCACCAGCATGGTGAGTAGAACCACGGCGAGGACAATGCCGAGCATCATGACGTCGATAAGCGCCATGAACACCACCGCACCGAGCATCATGACTACCCCACCGATGGCGTCGATAAGCCCGCCGGTAAACGCCGCACGGATCAGCGTGGTATCAGAACCCAGACGGGTAACCAGATCGCCGGCACGGTGCTGGTCATAGACACGAATGGGGAGACGCAGCATGCGAGCTGCCAACTGCTTGCGGGTGGTCAGCACAGCAGATTCAGCGGTCACGGTCATGACATAGAGCTGCAACATAGTCACCACAGAAGACACGGCGAGCAGACCGACCAGGCCCCAGACCAACGGTGCGATCGGGGACTGATTGATGGAGGAGATGATGTTGTTGATCAACATCGGCTGCAGCAGGGACAGGCCTGCACTCACCACTGACAACGCCAGTGCCAGCGATAATGCGCCCTTGTGATGGGCGAGCATGGTAAGAAGGACCCGGAAAGGGGAGCGTGACGCTGTGATCACCGGGGTATGGGAAGAATTATTGCTGATGGACACAACATTCCAGTCTACGTGCCATCCAGCATGCTACCGGCATGGTGAAATCCCTGGGTCCACTCCCGGCGCTGCTAGAGTGTGTTCTCGTGACTGATTTTCCTGGTGCTTCGAATGCGGATCATTTCTCCCACCCCTCCGCTGATGGGAATCCCACCGACGGAAAAACCGGTGGAGAATCTCCCAAGGGATCCAAGAAGGACGCTAAGCAGACCCCGTGGTACATCGAGATCCCCATCGTGGTGGTTCTCACCCTGGCGCTGATCTTTGTGCTGCAGACCTTTGTGGGCCGCCCGTATATGATTCCCAGTGGCTCCATGGAACCTACCCTGCATGGTTGCGAAGGCTGCACCGGTGACCGCATCATGGTGGAGAAGGTCTCCTATTACTTCAGTGATCCGGAACCTGGGGATGTGGTGGTGTTCAAGGGTACTGATTCCTGGAACGTCGGCTTCACCACCCAGCGCTCGGAAAACGCCGTTGTCCGCGGTCTGCAGAACCTCGGTTCCTATGTCGGGCTGGTGGCACCGGATGAAAATGACCTGGTCAAGCGCATCATCGCCACGGGTGGACAGACTGTTTCCTGCCAGGAGGGTGATCCCGGCATCATGGTTGATGGGGCAGCAGTCGATGACAGTTATACCCTTCAACCACTCCAGTACCCGGTCAACCCCAACACCGGTTCTGAGGTCTGCGGTGGCGACTTCTTCGGTCCCCTCACCGTGCCTGAGGGCAACTACTTCATGATGGGCGACAACCGCACCAACTCCCTGGACTCACGTGCCCACATCGGTGATGAATTCCAGGGCACCATCCCGGAGGAAAACATCAAGGGAAAGGTCCAGTTCATCTTCCTGCCTTTCAGCCGCATCGGTGGCATCGATGACCCAGACATCCAGGGCTAGATCCTCCCACCTGTTAGGCGGTACAGCGTGGCCACGTTGCGACGCCTGAAGCAGCTGCGCACCTACGAGGTCGCGCTCTCACGCAACGGCCTGGGGCCGGTGGCCGGTGTTGATGAGGCCGGCCGTGGTGCCTGCTGCGGACCGATCACCATCGCAGCCTGCATCCTGCCGGACAAACCGATCGCAGAGTTGTCGGTACTGACCGATTCCAAGAAGCTCTCCCCAGCGATGCGTGCGCACCTGATGCCGCTGGTGAAAAAACACGCTGTGGCCTGGTCGGTGTTGAACATCTCTGCTGCAGACATCGACCGCTTCGGCATTCAACACGCCAATATCTCCGGGATGCGCCGGACAGTAGCTGGTCTGGATGTGCGCCCGGGATATGTCCTGACCGATGCCTTCAAGATCCCCGGCCTGCCATGCCCCTCCCTGCCGATCCTCGGTGGTGATGCCACAGCCCGCTGCATTGCCGCTGCCAGCGTGCTGGCCAAACAGACCAGGGATGAGATCATGGAGGACATGGCCATTGAGCTTCCCGGCTATGGACTAGAGGGACACAAGGGCTACAGCACGAAGGTACACATGGATGCGGTGCGCCGTCACGGCGCAAGCCCCCAGCACCGTTATAGTTATGCCAACGTGGCAAAGGCACACCAGGAATGGTTGCAAAACACCCTTGAAAAAAATTAGCAATTAAGCAGATGGAAGGTGGAGTATGAGCGCTGAGGAACTCGACAACTATGAGGCAGAAGTAGAGCTGTCCCTATACCGCGAATACCGTGACGTGGTCAGCCAGTTCTCCTATGTTGTGGAAACTGAGCGTCGCTTCTACCTGGCCAACGCAGTCCAGCTGATCCCACACAATGACGGAAATGACGTCTACTACGAAGTCCGCATGTCAGATGCCTGGGTATGGGACATGTACCGTTCCGCCCGCTTCGTCCGTTATGTCCGGGTTATCACCTACAAGGATGTCAACATCGAAGAACTGGATAAGCCGGAAATTATCATCCCGGACTAGAGCTTTATTGAGATAACTGTCAAGCCCCGCAGGTGCAAACCTGTGAATGAATATCCTTCATCCACAGTTTCCCGGCGGGGCTTTTGTCATGCCCTTGTCCGGGGATGCTGATCCGGGGTGGAATCAGGCCACAGACACACACGTGACATGAGGGGGACAACATGAAAACTGAGAGACAGAAACTTGGAAGCCTGGGGGAGGAGCTGGCAGCGGAGTTCTATGAACAACGCGGCTACCGGATCTGGGAGCGCAATGCCAGCTATTCCTGCGGGGAACTCGACCTTATTGTAGAGAATACCGACGGGACCATAGTGTTCGTGGAGGTGAAAACCCGGAGGGGAACGGGATTCGGTGTTGCTGAATCAGTGACAGCCAGGAAGTTCTTCAGGATGCGCGGGGCAGCAGCCAACTGGTTGAAGGACAAACCGTATGCACCCATCCGTTTTGATGTGATCACCGTGGTGATGGATGAACACACAGGCCAGCATACGGTGGACTGTTATGAAGGGGTAGACCATGGCGCTCGGTAGATCACTGACCACCGCCCCCTCGGGCGTGAACGCCACCATCGTGCGGGTAGAAGCCAATATCGGGCCCGGTCTCCCAGGCACCTACATCGTCGGGCTGGCAGATGCCTCCATCTCTGAAAGTCGGGACCGCATCAAAACCGCGGTGGTCAACAGCAGCCTGGCCTGGCCGAAAACCAAGGTCATCATCAGCCTCTCACCTGCTTCCCTGCGGAAAACCGGCTCCCATATTGACTTGTCCATGGCCGTGGCGGTGCTGGCAGCCCAGAACAGGGACCGTCAATTCCACCAACGGGCCGCCACCACGATGTTCTTAGGCGAAGTCGCCCTGGATGGTTCCCTGGTGCCGGTCACCGGAGTTCTTCCAGCACTACTGGCAGCCCGCGATCATGGGGTGGAGGATGTGGTGATCCCCACCGGCAACGCTGCAGAAGCCGGCCTCATGGATACCCCGCGGGTACATCTAGCCAAGAGTCTCCAGGAGATCATCGGCTGGCTCGAGGGCCTGGTCAAACTGGATACTGTTCCACCACCCAGCCTTGATCTCACCGGTGACCAGCACCCGGACATGAGGGACGTGGTGGGACAACCTGAAGCACGCTTTGCCACAGAAGTAGCTGCAGCAGGAGGCCACCACATGATGATGCTGGGACCACCAGGATCTGGAAAATCCATGCTCGCCCAACGCCTACCCGGACTTCTTCCACCACTGGATGAACGTCAACGCATCGAAGCCACGGTTGTTCACTCCGTTGCCGGAAGAACCTTTGAAGGACCGGTGCTGCGCGCACCCTATGTGGCACCACATCACAGCGTCAGCAGGGCTGCACTCCTGGGAGGGGGTGCAGGAAATCCTATGCCCGGTGCCGTCAGCCTGGCTCATCATGGGGTTCTGTTTTTGGATGAAGTGAGCGAAATTCCAGCATCGACCCTTGATACTCTCCGTACACCGCTGGAATGCGGAACTGTGCGACTGGTGCGCTCACGGCAGGACGTCACCTTCCCAGCCCACTTCCAACTGGTACTGGCAGCCAACCCCTGCCGGTGCGGAGCAGAACAACCCAGCGGCTGCACCTGCACCGGATCCGTACGTGCCTCCTACCTCAACAACCTCTCTGGACCACTGCGCGATCGCCTGGACATCATGGTCAACACCCATGCCAAAGGTGCAGTACTGGGCGGTATAGAGGAAGAACCCACAGCACCCATTGCATCACGGGTGGCTGAAGCACGAAGCAGGCAGGTCTTCCGCTGGGAACGCGCCGGGCTGAAGGACACCGTCAATGGGGCAGTGGACCCACACCGGCTACGCCGTGAATTTCCCGCAGAGGAAGAAGCCATGGTGTATCTCGGGGTGTTCCTCGCCGATGGAACAGTGTCGCAACGTGGGGTGGATAGGGCCCTGAAGCTGGGATGGACCCTCTGTGATCTTGACGGTGGGACAAGACCAAATCTGGACCATATAGCGCGCGCCCTCGAGCTGCGTGGTGCAACTCATCATCACCCCACTCATCACCTGGAGGCGACAGCATGAGCAGCACCATCACTGACAGATTGAGAGCCTGGGCATACCTTTCCAGGGTGGTGGAGGGGCCGAGCAGAAACCTGCAGCAGCTCCTTGCTGATGGGCGTGATGTGGAAGCCATTGCTTATGGGATCAAGAAGCGGGAAATCTGGATCGGGGAGCTTCTGAGGGAAACAGCCTCCAGATATGACTGGGATGTGGCTCAGCAGGATCTGGAAACCGTCATGGGCCTTGGTGGACGGTTGATCACACCGGATGACTCTGACTGGCCGCTGGAGGAACTTGACCGGGCTTTCGGCTTTGCCGCAACAGGGATGAGTGACCACCTGCGGACTTACCAGGATGATGCCGTGCCACCCCACGCCCTGTGGGTGAAAGGTGGCAACCTACGTTCCCTGACATCCCAGGCGGTAGCCGTCGTGGGGACCCGGGCGATCAGTCACTATGGCACTGAAGTTACCCGGATGTTGGTGGATAACCTGGTGGCTCACCAGTGGACGATTATCTCCGGTGGGGCACTGGGTGTGGATACTGTTGCCCACACCACAGCCCTCAAGGCAGGTGGGTCAACCGTGGTGGTGGCAGCCTGTGGTCTGGACAGGTCCTACCCGGCACACAACAGAGGATTATTTCAGGAGATTGTGGACAGGGGTGCAGGGGCGATCATCAGTGAATATCCGCCCGGTACCACCCCGCAACGGCATCGTTTCCTCACCAGGAACCGGCTGGCTGCAGCCTTATCCACTGGCACCGTCGTGACAGAAGCTGCCTGGAGGTCAGGTGCCTTGAACACTCTGAGCTGGTGCTCGGGTCTGGGCCGGGTGGCGATGGCTGTTCCGGGACCAGTGACCACGGCCGGTTCCCTCGGCTGCCATGAGCGCATCCGCACTGGGCAGGCGGAAATGGTGTGCAACGGTGATGAAGTGAGATCCCTTCTTGGAGCCATTGGCGAACTGGATGTGCAGGGACAGTATGAACTGCAGTTTGTCGCTACTCCGGTCCAGGGACTCAGTCGAAATGAGCTGAGGGTATTTGATTCACTAGGGCAGGAGTCGCAAGATGCTGGCCAGGTGGCGGTAGGAACCGGCCTTCCACTGGCCCTGGCGGTTCATCTCCTGGTGGACCTGCATAAACGTGGCCTGGTCATCAGGGAGGGGACTATGTGGAGGAGGGCTGGTTGATGGGGTGTCAGCTCAGGGAGGGGGCGGATTCTGGAAGTTCATACAAGAAATTTTTGAAAAAGGGTTGCGGAGCACTCAACCGAAAGATAGTGTGTGTGAGGCAAGCCTAAGTAAAGTTCTTTGGGGTTCGGGCTGGTTCTCCAAGGGCTTTTGCGTGGGACCTCCGCCACCGCGGGGATCCCAGGCAGTAGGGTTATGCACTATGGGTGAGTCAGAAGTAAAGGCGGTACATTCCACGACGGAATGTGCCGCCTTTCATCATGGATGGTGGATGACAACATGACCGGTGTACGTGAAGACGGACAGTCACAGCAGGGGCAGAGTGCCCAGATGTACAATGCCATCGAGGATTTCTGCGATCATCTGAATCTGGTCGTCGGAAGATCCGAGGCAACGGTCAAGGGTTACCGTTCCGACCTGAATAGCATGGCCCAGCACATCCCGGAACTGAAGAGGTTCACGCTTTCGCAATTGCGTGAATGGTTGGGCCACGCTGTTGATGAAGGCAAGTCCCGGGCGACCCTGGCACGCCGGACAGCCTCGGTAAAATCTTTCTCCACCTGGGCTGTGAAAAACGGCCTCATTGCCACAGATGAAGCTGCCAGACTTGTTTCACCGCGAGTGACCCGGGATCTTCCAAAGATTCTTGGCACCGCCCAGGCCGGAGAATTCGTAGGCAATGCGGCCTCCCGCACTGAAGAAGAGTTCCGACGGGATACTGCAATCCTGGAATTCCTCTATGCCACCGGGATGCGTGTTTCAGAGCTCAGCGGCCTGGATGTCGGAGATGTGGACCGCAGGCGTCGGATGGTGCGCGTTTTGGGCAAGGGCAATAAGGAACGGATGATTCCTTTTGGGCAGGCAGCAGAGGAGG
>NZ_CALZFS010000136.1 GCF_945649885.1 uncultured Corynebacterium sp.
GGAACCGGGTGGGGCGATCGGGATCCGACGGTCCAGGATATCGCGGGAGGACACCCAGAGGGTCTCCGCTAGTTCGCCATCGGTGTCCGCCTGTTGCTCCTCATCCTCGGTTTGGCCCCGCATGCCTACCATGAGTGATCCGGATATCGGCCAAGGTTGGCTGGCCACATAGGTAATTGCTTCTACCCTTCTGCCGGTTTCCTCCATGACCTCACGTGCGAAGGCATCCTCCAGGGTTTCACCATGGGAGACATAGCCTGCGACGAGGGAGAAGAACTTACGGCTGTGGGCATTCATTCCCAACAACAACCGTTGGGCACCGCTTAATTCCACAATGCCGATCACGGCCGGGTCCAGGCGGGGGAACAATGGCTGACCGCTGGCACCGTAGGCTACACCACCTTCGGCGTAGCGGAGTTCACTGCCGTCGCTGGGGTCGAAGCGGACACGCTCGCGGTTGCGGAGCAGGCTGACGGAGGCGTCGACAAGCTTGTCACCTAAGTCACGGGGTGCGGTTGGGTGACCCAACCGGGTGATGTCCTCATGGGTCACGCGGACAGCGAAGTAGCCCGGCGCGATGGCGATCACGTCTCCGGGGTGGTCGGTAAGGAAGACGGGGTGGTTGTCACGGATGGGGATTTCATCGTGGGGTCCCACGGGCAGGATCTGCATTAGTCGTTGACCTCTTCGCTGAACACACGTCGGACGTAAAGGAGGCGGTCGCCGGGTTCGACGGTTTCAGCCTCGGGGGAATCGATGCGGTAGAGCTCTCCGGAGCGGACCACCCCCAGGACGATATCGGCGAGGTGGCGGGGATTGGATCCCACCTCATCCTCAGCCACCAGTCGCTCAGCAACGGAGAACCCTTCATCAGGTGAGAGCAGGTCTTCCATCATCTCCACCACTGACGGGGTGACGGTGGCAAGACCCAGCATACGACCGGCGGTTTCCGAGGAGATGACCACAGAATCGGCACCAGACTGTTCCAGCAGGTGTTGGTTTTCTGATTCGCGTACTGAGGCCACGATCATGGCCCGGGGCGCAATCTCACGCACCGATAAGGTGACCAACACGGCGGTGTCATCCAGGTTGGGGGCCACGACCACCGCCCGGGCGCGTTGTACACCGGCGATCCTTAAGACATCGGCTTTGGTGGCGGTACCCTTGACGGTGACCAGGCCGTCATTGTTGGCGGCATCAAGAGCTGTCTGGTCGGTATCGATGACCACGATCTGGTTTGCGGGAACGCCATCAGCCAGCAGGGCTGCCACGGCAGAGCGGCCCTTTGTTCCATATCCGACGACAACGGTGTGATTGCGCATTCGTTTCCTCCAACGCTGGATCTGCAGGGCCCGGCGCGATTCCTCGGTGAGCACGGACAGGGTGGTTCCGACCAGCAGCACGAGGAATGCGATGCGGAAGGGGGTGATCACGATGACGTTGATCAGGCGTGCTTCCTGGGTGACCGGGGTGATGTCGCCATAACCCACCGTGGTCAGGGACACGGTTGAGTAGTAGAGGGCGTCCACGAAGGTGAGTTCCTCGGAGTAGCCCTCACGGTCAAAGTAGACGATCAGGGTAACCACCAGGGTGAGCAGGAGTGCGTAGACCACGCGTCGCAGCATCAGCCCCCAGGGGCTGATCCTGGTGGCTGCCGGGATGCGGATGATGCTCAGCAGGGCATGGTCGGGCAGACCCGACAGGTTATTGTCGCGTCTGAAGTTCCGCACCATCGCCCCACACTCCCCTTCATTGATTATTTCCGTTATCACTCTGGTTGATGATCATACGGTGGTTTCAGGAACCGTCGAGCAGCAGTGCCAGTTCTTCTGCCCCGGGTAGTGTCCCCGGTTCGAAGGTGTGGTTGTGTGCCACATAGTGGAAGGCACCACGCACCGTAGCGGGATCGATCTTCTGCAGGCTGGCCCAGGCGATGCGGTACACAGCCAGCTGGATGATGGCAGCGCTGCGTTCCGGGCCGGTGGGAATCTGGCCAGTTTTCCAATCCACGACCAACCAGGTGCCGTCTGCTTCCTGGAAGACGGCATCCATGCGTCCACGGACCACATGTCTGCCGATGACCACCTCAAAGGGATGCTCCACGAAGTTCGGTGTGCGTTCCGCCCAGGGTGATGCCAGGAAGGCGTCTTTGAGTTCTGCCACTGTGTGATCAGATTGTTCCTCCCCCATGCCGGGAAGCTGATCCTCGTCCAACAGGGCGGTGGCACCGAAGCGGTCCTCCAACCACTGGTGGAACTGGGTACCGCGTTTGGCGTAGGTGTTGGGTTTGAAGGGCACAGGCCGGCGTAGTCTGCGGGCAAACTGTTCCGGATTGTTCTTCATGCTGACAAGATCAGTGGCGGTGAGTTCACGTGAGATCTCCACATTCATGACGGGGGATTCGAGTCGACGCTGTTCTTCGATAAGCGCGTTCACCTCACGTTCCCACAGCTCCTCCATGCCGCCATCCTGCGAGGATTCCACCGGCTGCGCGCGCACCAGCTCAGCACCCTCAGCCACCCCGGGTGCCACATGCAGCTGCGGGTAGGTGGCCTGCTCAGCGGGCAGCTTCTCAACATCCGCCTCATCGCCTTCCCACCATTCCACCACCGCGTCCGGTGCCGTGGCCCTGAGGATCTCCAGATGCCCATAGGGAGCCTTGGGTTTGATCGTGGTGCCATCGATGGCGGAACCGGTCACCATCAACACCCGCTCACTGCGGGTGATACCGACATAAAACAGCCGGGAATTCTCCTCCGCCAGGCCTTCACGAACCTCCGCGATGTAGTCCTTACAGGCGGTCTCCAACTCCTTGCGATCTTCTGCCCCGGAGGTATCCAACACCGGAGACCCGGCACCTGCATCACCACGCAGGGTGGCGGGCACAGCGGTGACATTGGTCAACCACGTCGATGCCTTGGCGTCATAGGTTCCGGCATCGGCATGCAGCACCGAGACGATATCCCACTCCAGGCCCTTGGCCTTGTGCACGGTGAGGATCTGCACGCGGTCACTGCGCACGCTGACCTCACCGGGTTCCAGACCATCCTCCTGGTTTTTCGCCAACTGGAAATAATCCAGCAGTTCCGGCAACCCGATACTGGAATGATCCGCCACCTCATCAGCAAAACGATCCAGGTGAACCGTTCCCACCGCCCCATCATCATGGGGATTCTCCCGGGCAAGCACCTCGGTGCGGATGCTGAAAACATCCTCGATATCAGCGAAGATATCCGCCACCGACCGACCCAGGCTGTTGGTGCGCAGATGCCGCAGTTGGGAGGACAGTCGCTTCAACCGACGCCACCCTTCCTCACTGAAGTCGGTACCTTCACCCAGATCAGAGATCGCATCAGCCAGACCGACGATCTCTTCCGGCTCAGTGGGCACAGTCTCCGCAATCTGAGCCTTCAGGTGTTCCAGGGGATCCTCAAGAACCGGTTGTTCATCAGCCCTGCGGTGTCCTGCGATATTGGCGGCACGCCTCTGCAAGACCTGAATGTCTGCAATACCCAGACCCACATGAGGACCGCCGAGAATACGCAGCGTGGCACGGTTGTCCTGGGGGCGCACCAGCATGGTGGCGATCGCCACCATGTCAGACACCTCCGGAACATCCAACAGACCGGACAGACCGACGATCTCCACGGGGATGCCCCGGGCACGCAGCTCAGCTGCCATCGGCTCAGAATGCCTACGTTTACGCACCAGGACAGCAGCCGTGAACTTCTCACTGCGGGCATCCCAGTACTTCTTCAACTGATCTGCCACAAACGTCCGTTCATGCTGGGCTGTGGCAAACCATCCCACCGACACCTCACCGGTGGGTGCACCGGGACGAGGTTCCAGGGGCTGGACGGTCCTGTCCGGGGAACTTGGTGGCCCGAGCACCTCACGGGACACCGCATTAGCCAATTCCAGAACCTCAGGTGGGTTGCGCCAACTGGTGGTCAATTCACGTTTCGGGGCGGTTGTCTTGCCTTCCAAGGTGATCTCGGGGAAGTCATCGACAAAGTTTTCCAGGTTCGCGGCCGTAGCACCACGCCACCCGTAGATAGCCTGCATGGGATCACCCACCGCATTCACCGTCAGCCCCGGGTCAGTGCCACCGAACAGGCTGCGCAACAGCACCCGCTGGGAATGGCTGGTGTCCTGGTACTCATCCAGCATGACCACACGGAAACGACGACGCTGAGAATAGCCCACCTGCGGGTGTCTGGAGG
The DNA here is from genome assembly GCF_945649885.1 of uncultured Corynebacterium sp. GTDB lineage: Bacteria > Actinomycetota > Actinomycetes > Mycobacteriales > Mycobacteriaceae > Corynebacterium. Next base: position 4,224 of record NZ_CALZFS010000136.1, read on the forward strand.
CAAGGGTTGCCGCCTTACTCATCTGCTCGCCAAAGGTGATCACCGCACGTTCATGTAATTCCTGCTTGAGCTGTTCCACCAGCGGCAGATACTGCAGACGGATCAACTGGGTGTCACGCCACCCGGCCATCCCCTGGGAGAGTGCATCGCGCTGACGTGGTCCCTTGGGGAGCTCCTCAAAGAGATTGACAAAAGGCCAGGTCTCCTCGGCGATATCTTCCGCGGTAACCATGTGGTTATCCATCTCAGAAACCAGGTTGAGCAGATACTCCGTCACCGTCGCCGGACTCTGGGTGGCGGTGAGCTCCCCACGATAATTATCCACCACGGACCTGGCGATGTGATAGAGCTCAGTCTGGGTGATCAGCCGGGCAGAAGGCTCAACAGGCAGCAGCAGACCATATTCACGGATGAGGTTTCCTGCATAGGAATCATAGGTGGACACCGTCGGGGTGATCGCCTGTAGATTCCGGGTGATCGCACCGGTGGGATCAATATCACGCAGCTTCGGAATTCCCGCCAGTGTTTCCAGACGCTGACGGATACGTTGCGACAACTGTTGAGCCGCCTTGCGGGTGAAGGTCAGCCCCAGGACCTGATCAGGTGCCACCAGACCATTGGCCACCAACCACACCACACGGGCAGCCATCGTCTCTGTCTTACCCGCACCGGCCCCAGCCACCACCAGCAGCGGCCCCGGCTGAGAGCCGATGATATCGGCCTGCTGGGTGGTGGGGGCATGTTCCTGCCCCAACATCTTCGACAGCAGAACCGGAGATACCTTAACCATGGATGAGACGTCCTTCCGGCTGTACAGGGCACAGGCCCTTCACTGGGCAGTTGCCACAGGTGGGATTGATACGGGCAAGCAGATTCGGGCCCCGCGACAGATGAGCCAACTCAGGCAGAAGAGCTGCGAACTCATCAAGCTCCTCCGGACTCTTCGGCGCCTGATCACGGGTGGTGATGCCTTTGGCATCATGAGCCGGATACACCAGGACGCCGCCGCCCACCGGAGCCGGTGTTTCCCCGGGCAGTGGATCCTCAATCTGATCACCGTGCAGCACACCACGGGATAGTGCCAGCTGATAAGCCGAGAGCTGCGGGTGCTCCGCCATGTCCTTCTGGGTGGCTGCCTGACGCCCCGTCTTCAAGTCAATGACCACCAGTTCACCGGCCTCATTGCGTTCCAACCGGTCCATGCGGCCACTGATCGAAACCTCCTCAGAGATCTCCACCTTCACCCTGGTTTCAATACCCACCAGATCAAAGGTGGCACGGGACGTCAGCAACCAGGTGTGGGTCCTGTCGACCGTGCGACGGAAACTCTCCTCTGTGGATTCCCGTGACCAGGCTGGAACATTCGCCAGCTCCATATAGGCCGCCGTGACCATCTCCGCAGCCGGCTCAGGATCAGCACCGCGGGCGACAGCCTCCGCAAATGCATGAATGAGAGTGCCCCGCAACATCGCGATCGGGGCTTCATCCTCACTATCCAGACGATCAAGAACAGCACGCAGCGGACAGTTCATCAACGCCTCAATCCGTGAGGGTGACAAACGGACCTGCCCAGGTGGCACAAGTTCTGCCGTGGTCGACGGTGTACGCAAACTCAACCATTCTGAGGGGTCCGCGCCGGGTACTCCCGCGGCTGCCAGGCGGTGGAGCTGGCGGGCAGCTTGTTTCCTCCTGCTGCCCAGTTCCCCGGGATCGGTCACGGTGCGGCGCAGTTCCGCGACGAGTGCGGGGACGGAGAGCAGTCGGTGGCCCAGGGTTTCCGGGGCACGCACCGGTGTGCTCCCCTCCCCCTGAATATGGTTGATCTCCACCCCATGATGCTGCGCGAATTCTTCAATGAATCTGGAGGGTTCACGCACCTCGTCTGACTCCGGTGCATTGACCGCGGTAACCAGAAGCTTCTCGGTGGCCCGGGTGGTCGCCACATGGAAGAGGCGACGTTCCTCCGCGAGGCGTTCGACGGAACGGGAGATGATCGTATCCGGGTCGATATCCTCATCGATGAGGTCGATCAGTTCCTCCTGGCCCAGCAGTGTGCCGGTCTCCCCCAGCGAAGGCCAGCTGCCCTCCTGGACCTCTGCCACGATGACGTATTTCCATTCACGGCCTGTGGTGGCGTGTGCTGTGGTCACCGTGACGGCTTCGGGGGAGACACCACGGCGTTCGCGAACACCGGTGGGCAGTTCCTGTTCGGAGATGTGCAGGATGAAGTTGCGGATGCCTGCTTCCGGGTAGCGCTCCACGTAGTCGCCGGCGGCATCGAAAAGCGCCATCACCGCGTCCAGGTCACGGTCCGCCTGGGAACCGGCGGCACCACCGCGGAGGCTGACAGCAGAGAGGTGATCGGAGAGTTTGGTTTCCGACCACAGGGCCCACAGGATCTCCTCGATGCTGCCGCCCAGTACTCCACGTCCGGCATCCAGCACCGACCACACGCGGTCAAGCAGCTCCAGCTCACGCTGGTTGAGATAACCCAGCAGGGATTCATCGCGTTGCTCACCCAGGAGTTCTCGCAGCACCTCGATGGCACGCCGGTGCCCGCCGGCCTGCATCTCCGCGCGCCGCAGGCCGCGCAGGAGGCGTCGCAAAGTAACCGGATCGGCGCCACCAATCGGCCCGAGCAGCAGATCCTCCAGTTCCAGGGGTGTCAGTTCCTCAGTCAGGGCACGCAGCCCCAGGATCAGGGCGGCCACGATGCGCTGCTCAGATAACACCACGTCGGTGGGGCTGATGTGCACCGGCACACCCGCGGCCAGCAGCACGCGCCGCACCGGGGCGATCATGCCCGCTGACCGCACAATCACCGCCATATCCGACCACGCGACCTCCTCAAGGAGGTGCGCGCGCCGCACCGCGTCAGCGAGCACATCATTGTGCGCCGACCCTGTTTCCGGGACCGTGATGCTTATCGACGGCGCTCTCCTGCTCTCCTGCAACACGATCTCTTGCTCGGCAGCAAAGTTCTTGAGGAAATCCGGGTTCGCGCCACGGAAGT